>NZ_JBEXNO010000014.1:0-151141 GCF_040611175.1 Streptomyces sp. NPDC003036
AGGCGGCGACCGCGCGGGCCAGGTCGGCGGGGGTGCGGTCCAGCGCGGCGGCGAGGTCGCGGTACAGGGCGCGGGTCGCGGCCGTCAGGCCCGAGCCGGGGTGGGCGGCCGCGAGGCGCACCGCGTCCTGCCAGGGCGTGAGCGCGGCCACGGGGTCCCGGCCCGTGGTCAGGAAGGCGTGCGCGCGGGCCGCCGCCTCGGTGGCGAGCAGCTCCAGGGCCAGCGGGTCGGGGCCTTCCGGATCCTCCGGGTAGGCGGGCGGGCGCCCGGGGTGCTCCGGGACGGGCAGCGGCGGCGGCAGGGCGAGTGCGGGACCCCCGGGACCGGCGCCGGACGCCGCGACGGCGCCGGACGCGGCGGCCAGCGCCTCCCGCGCCGGGACCGTCGGCATCCGCGGGGGCTCCGCGCTGGTCTCGGCGGCGGCGCGGGTGGCGTTGCGGTGGCTGAGTGCCGCGAGGATCTCCTGTTCGCCCCGGCCCCGCATCAAAAACAGCACGAACGGGTCCTCGTCCAGGAGCCGCGCCGCTTGGTAGCACAGGGCCGCCGCGTGTTTGCAGGGGTATCCGTGGTCGGGGCAGGAGCAGTCGGGGATCAGGTCGCCGCGGCCGGGCAGCAGGTCCGCGACGGCGGCCAGGGCCTGCGGCACGTCCTTGTCGAGCAGGGCCGCGATGTGGTCCGGGCGGGCCGCGGCCACGTCCAGGAAGCGTTCCCAGTCGTCGTCGCGGAGCACCCGCAGCCGGATCTCCGCGCGGTACGGGCGCGGCCTGCTGCCGTGGACGTACGCGACGACCCGGCCCGGCGTCACGGTGATGGCGTCCACATGGCCCCCGGCCGCGTAGGCCCGCCCGCGGGCGAGGCGTGCCGGGTCCAGGGCGGTGTCCTCCAGGGCCCGCACCCAGGCGTTGCCCCACCAGGTGGCGGCGAACCGCCCCTCGGCGTCCTGCGCCGGAGCGAGCTGCGGGAACGTACGGCGGTGGTCGTCGTGGAGCGGTACGCGGCGCGAGCCGCCCGGGCGCGTACGGTGCGGGCTCATGACAGCCTCCTCATGACGGCCTCCTCAGCGATACGAGGTCGGCGAGCTCCCGGTCGGTGAGCTCCGTCAGGGCCGCCTCCCCGGAGCCGAGCACCGCGTCGGCCAGGGCGCGCTTGCTCCGGAGCATCTCGGCGATGCTGTCCTCCACCGTCCCTTCGGCGATGAGCCGGTGAACCTGGACCGGCTGGGTCTGGCCGATGCGGTAGGCCCGGTCGGTGGCCTGCTCCTCGACGGCCGGGTTCCACCAGCGGTCGTAGTGCACGACATGGCCCGCGCGGGTCAGGTTCAGGCCGGTGCCCGCCGCCTTGAGGGACAGCACGAACACCGGGACCTCGCCGGACTGGAAGCGGTCCACCATCCGCTCCCGCTCGGGCACCGGCGTCCCGCCGTGCAGCAGTTGGGCCGGCACCGCGCGGGCGGCCAGATGGGCGGTGAGCAGCCGCGCCATGGACACGTACTGGGTGAAGACCAGCACCGAGCCGTCCTCGGACAGGATCGTGTCGAGCAGCTCGTCGAGGAGGGCCAGCTTTCCGGAGCGGCCGGCGAGCCGCGCCGGCTCCTCCTTCAGGTACTGCGCGGGGTGGTTGCAGATCTGCTTGAGGGAGGTGAGCAGCTTCATGATCAGGCCACGGCGGGCCATGCCCTCCGCCCCCTCGATCTGCGCCATCGTCTCCCGTACGACCGCCTCGTAGAGGGAGGCCTGTTCGCGGGTGAGGGCGACGGGGTGGTCGGACTCCGTCTTGGGCGGCAGCTCCGGCACGATGCCCGGGTCGGACTTCTTGCGGCGCAGGAGGAAGGGGCGCACCAGCCGGGCGAGGCGCTCGACGGCCTCGTCGTTCTCGATCTGCTCGGCGTTCTCGACGGCGCGGGCGTGGCGGGAGCGGAACGCCTTCAGCGGCCCGAGGAGCCCCGGTGTCGTCCAGTCGAGCAGCGCCCACAGCTCGGAGAGGTTGTTCTCGACGGGGGTGCCGGTGAGCGCGACGCGCGCGGGCGCGGGGATGGTGCGCAGGGCCTTGGCCGTGGCCGAGAACGGGTTCTTCACGTGCTGGGCCTCGTCGGCGACGACCATCCCCCACCGCTGGGCGGCCAGCTTCTCGGCGCTGGTGCGCATGGTGCCGTACGTGGTGAGGACGAAGCCGCCGCCGTCCGGGCCGTCCAGTCCCTCCAGGGTGCGGTCGGTGCCGTGGAAGCGGCGCACGGGCACACCGGGTGCGAAGCGGGTGATCTCCCGCTGCCAGTTGCCGAGGAGGGAGGCCGGGCAGACGACGAGGGTGGGGGCGCGGTGGGCGCGGCGCAGGTGGAGGGCGATCAGCGTGACGGTCTTGCCGAGGCCCATGTCGTCGGCGAGGCAGCCGCCGAGGCCGAGGGAGGTCATCAGGTCCAGCCAGGCGAGGCCGCGGAGCTGGTAGTCGCGCAGGGTGGCGTCCAGCCCCGGGGGCTGGGTCACGTCGGCCGGGCTGGCCACGAGCCGGTCGCGCAGCGCGGCGAGCGCACCGGCGGGGACGGCCTCGACCGTCTCGCCGTCCACCTCGGCGGTACCGGTGAGCGCGACGGCGAGGGCGTCGGCCGGCTCCAGCAGCCCCAGCTCGCGCTTGCGCGCCTTGCGTACGAGCGCGGGGTCGACCACCACCCACTGGTCGCGCAACCGCACGATGGGGCGGTGCGCCTCGGCGAGGGCGTCCATCTCGCGCTCGGTGAGGGGGTCGCCGTCCAGCGCCAGCTGCCAGTTGAACCTCAGCAGCTGCTCGCTGTCGAAGAACGCCGTGCCGTCGGTGGCCGAGCCCGGCGCGGGCCGGACGACCGCGGCGGCGGTCAGCGACCGGGCCAGCTCCCTGGGCCAGTGGACGGTGACGCCCGCCGCGCCGAGCCGGGCGGCGGCGGGGCCCAGCAGCTCGTACAGCTCGTCCTCGGTGAGGGACAGCACATCGGGCACCTCCCGCTCCAGCAGCCGGGCGAGCGGCTGCCATACGCGCGCGGCGCGGCGCAGCGCCAGGACGGTGTCGATCCGGGCGCGCGGTCCGAAGTGCTCGTCGCCCGCGCCCGTCCACAGCTCGGCCGCGTCCACGACGAGCGACGGGTCGGCGAGGCTGTGCACCTGGAGGAGCGCGGCGGCGGCCTGCCGCTCCTCGCCGCCCTCCCGGTCCGTGTCGAACAGCTCGTACCCGGACAGGTCGAGGCGCAGCGAGACCCGGACCCCGGCGTCCATGCCCGCCGCCGCCTCGGCGGCCCAGGCACGCGCGCGGGGCAGGTGCTGCGGCGCACGGGCGGCGAACGGCTCGCCCGCGGCGTACGCGGCGGCGGGCGTACGCGGCAGGGTGTCGGCGACCGCGTCCAGGAACGCCCGCACCAGCGCCTCCGGCTCCGGCAGGCGGAGCGGGCGCAGGCCCGGGACGGGCGCGGCGTGGGCCTCGTACGGCATGGCGGCGGCGATCGCGCGCAGGTGGGCGATGTCGTCGGGGTCGAGCGGCCCGGCCCGCCAGGCGTCGAGGTCGGCGGTGGTCAGACCGGGCAGCAGCCGTCCGCGGGCGACCAGGTGCAGGGCGTGCAGCGCGGCCGCGCCCCAGCATGCCGCCGCGGGGTGCGCGCCGCCGTCGTGCCGTGCGGCGACGAGCAGGGGCAGGGCGTCCGCGACGGGCAGCACGACGGCGGGCACCGCCCGGCTGCGCACCCCGCTGCCGTGGGGCCGTACGACGGTGACCGTATCGCCGCGCCCCGTCCTGGTCTCGTCCGTCGTCGGGTCCGGCAGCGGGCCGTCCGTCACGGACCAGAAGGCGACGCGGCCGTCGCGGGGCAGGTCGGCGGGGAGGAACGTGGCCGCGCAGCCGGCCGGCAGCCGGTGGTGCGGCGGTGCCTGGCGCATGGCCGGTCACCTCCCCTCACGCTGGTCGTGTCACGCGGTCCGCGTTGCGGGACCGCCTGGATCTACGACCTTACGGGTGGGGTCTGACAATCGGCCCCGGGAGCGCTCAGCGCACCCTCAGCGCACCCCTTCCCACAGCGCCCGCTCCTCCGCCCGCGGGTCCTCGACCACGCCCGGCGCGACATCGTCGAAGATCATCGTCGCCCGCGTCCCGGCACCGGCGGCCGCCGCACCGGTGTCGTACGGCGCCCACCCCGGGTCGCCGGTCTTCGCGAAGGCGACCCACGCCCCGTGCATCGCGTCCGCCACCGCCTGCGGCGCGCCCTCCCCGATCAGCGGGGCGTACGTCGGGTCGTCGAGGCGGTCGAAGACGTACGCCAGCTCGCTGCCGTGGCAGGCGCCGAGGCGCCCGTCGAAGGCGGAGGAGCGCCGGGCGAACTCGTACATGTACGAACCGGGCACCGACTCGGCCAGCCGGATCGCCGGGATCCGGTAGAACCAGTCCGTCGTCATCGCGTCGAAGATCTCACCCGGCACCGCGCCCGGCCGCGCGTCCCGGTAGACGGGCAGGGCCTTGTCGGGGTCGAGCCCGTACGCCTCGGCCGTGGCACGCAGCTTGGCGTCCGGCAGCAGCTCCAGCCGTCCGGTGGGGACGAGGAAGAGCCGGTACTCCTCGAGGTTGCTGCCGATGAGCAGCTCGACGCCGCAATCGGGTCCCGGGAGCTCCAGCCCGTCCTCGGCCGGTCCGGCGGTCACCGGCTCGAAGGGCATGGCGTTGAGCGCCGCCTCGCCCCACACGGCGGGGTCGGGCCGGGCGCCGATCTCCCGGCGCAGCTCGGCCTGGGCGGCGAGGAGCCGGTCCATCGGCACGGCGGCGAAGGCGTCGGCGGTCGGTTCGATGGCGAGCTTCTCGGCCAGGCGCTCGGTGATGCGGCGGGCCGACCGGGGCCGGAGGAAGTGGTGGGCGGCACCGCTCTGCAGGATCGCCCGCCTGAAGAGGCCGCGCCGGCGCACCTGTTCGTCGGCCAGCAGGAAACCGATGGCCAGCGCGCCGGCCGACTCGCCGAAGACGGTGACCTGGTCCGGGTCACCGCCGAACTCCGCGATGTTGTCCCGTACCCACTCCAGCGCGGCCAGCTGGTCGAGCAACCCCCGGTTGTCGGGCACCCCGTCCAGATGCAGGAACCCGTCCGCGCCGAGCCGGTAGTTGAGCGACACGAACACCACACCGTCCCGGGCGAACGCGCTGCCGTCGTACGCGGACGACGCCGCCGACCCGTTGGTGAAGGCGCCGCCGTGCAGCCAGACCATGACCGGCAGACGGGCTCCGGGGCCGGGCGAGGGCGTCCACACGTTCAGGTTGAGGCAGTCCTCACCCGGGACACTGGCCTCCGGTATGAGGGTGTCGAAGGGCGGGGTGTACGGGGCCTTCGGGGGCGTCGGCCCATGGGCGGTGGCATCGCGCGTGCCGCTCCACGCGCGCGGGGCGGCCGGTGGCCGGAAGCGCAACGGGCCGAAGGGCGGGGCGGCGTACGGGATTCCGAGGAAGGCTGCGATGCCTCCGTCCGCCGAGAGGGTGCCGCGCACCGCGCCCTGCCGTGTCCTGCACACCGCTGCTTCCATTCGGTTCACCGGATCCCTTCGGTCGACGTCGGGGGCACCTCAGTGTCTCTCGTACGTCCCCGGCGCGGGGGTCACTTCCGCCGACGGACGAGCGCGAGCAGCTCCGCGTTGTGGTGGCGGCGGGTACGGGCGACCACCGCGAGCAGCGCGGCGAAGATGACGGGCGTGAGGGCGTACTTCCCGTCGAGCACCGCGAGTTGGGTGACGAAGGCCCCGGCCATGAGGGCGATCAGGGCCAGCGCGGAGACGCCGGAGAGGATCGGGACCACGAGGGCTATGGCACCGGCCAGCTCCAGGGCCCCCACCGTGTACATGAGCCAGTCGCCGGCGCCGATCGCGTCGAAGGACTCCGCCGCCGACGAGTGCCCGACCAGCTTGGGTCCCGCGCTGGGGATCGCGAAGAACAGGGCGAGCAGGATCTGCAGCACGCGCACAGCGATATCGGAGCGGCGGCTGAGACCGGCGGGGCGGGAGGGACTGACGGTGGTCGTGGTCGTGGTCGCGTTCGTCGTCACGCTCATGTCGGGGTCTCCTCGTATCGCCGCCCGGCGGTTTCGTGGCGGTTTCGAAGAGGTAGACCGGGCGCGTGGCGAGAACTCATCGGAGTGGTGACGTTTCTCCCGCCGGGGTACCCGGTTACCCGGGGCCGGAGGAAGGCGCGGGAGAGCGAGCGAGCACCATGCGACGCACCGGCAGTGAACCCAGGACCGCACGCAGTCCGCTGCGGACCCGGTTCTGGCTGGCGCTGTGGGGTCTCATCTGGGCGGCCGCCGGTACGGCGGGCTTCGCACTGGCCGGGCGCACGGGGTGGGCGGTGGCCTGCGGTGTGCTGTTCCTGGTGGTCACGGCGGACCTGCTGTTCATCGTGCGGCACATCCGCCAGGGCCCGCACTACCAGCCGGGGCGCGACGTCCCTCCGTACGAACCCTGACCCCGCCACCAGGGCCCGACCTCGCTACGAGTCCGCCTCGAAGCGGGCCGCCTCCAGGTACTCGGGCTTCGGGTCGAGCGCGGCGGCCAGGCGGAAGTGGCGCTTGGCCTGGTCCGGCCGGCCGGAGCGCTGGAAGGTGCGGGCGAGCGCGAAGTGGGCGAAGGCGTTGTCCGGCTCGCGCTCCAGGACCAGCTCGAACTCCAGCTGGGCGGGGCGCAGCTGCGCCGCCGCGAAGAAGGCACGGGCGCGCAGTAGCCGGGCGGCGGTGTTCTCGGGGTGGGCGGCGATCACCGAGTCGAGCAGCTTGACGGCTCCGCGCGGGTCGCGGGCGGCGAGGAGCTGCTCGGCGGCGCGGAAGTCGATGACGTGGGTCTCGGGACTGCTGTCGGGCACGGTCACATCCTTCCCCTTGCTCCAGCCCTTCAACATCGGCGGAGCGGCCCGTATTCCAGCGGCCGGCGGGCCGTCCCGTGGTCGGCGGGCCTTTCCGTGCCCGGCGACGCCTCCCGCCGCTAGCGGGCCGCCCGGGCGGTCAGCTCCGCCCACACCTCGCGCACCCGCGGCTCCAGCGCCTCCAGCGGCCCGTCGTTGTCGATGACCAGGTCGGCGATGGCGAGGCGCTGCTCGCGCGTGGCCTGGGCCGCCATCCGGGCGCGGGCTTCGGCGTCGGTCATCCCCCGCAGCCGTACGAGCCGGTCCAGTTGGGTCGCGGGCGAGGCGTCGACGACGACGACCAGGTCGTAGAGCGGCGCCAGCCCGTTCTCGGTGAGCAGCGGTACGTCGTGGATCACCACCGCGCCCGAGGCGGCGGCCGCCTCGAGCTCGGCGGAGCGGGCGCGGACGAGGGGGTGGACGATGGCGTTGAGGGTAGCGAGGCGGTCGGGGTCGGCGAAGACGATGGAGCCGAGCCGCGGCCGGTCGAGGGTGCCCTCGGGGGTGAGGATCTCGGGCCCGAACGCCTCCACGACGGCCGCGAGCCCGGCCGTGCCGGGCTCGACGACCTCGCGGGCGATCTTGTCGGAGTCGATCAGGACCGCCCCGTACGAGACGAGCAGCCGGGACACCTCGCTCTTGCCGGCTCCGATGCCGCCGGTCAGCCCCACTCTCAGCATGTGCCGAAGCTTAGGCCCTGGCTCCCCCACCGCGTCAGGCGCCCACTACAGGCCTTCCACAGCGGCGTCCACGGCGTCAGGCGTTCCAGGGCGCCACGCCTTCCAGGGCACCGCTAGAGATCACCCTCCCGCTCCGCGAGGAACCGCTCGAACTGGCGGCCGAGCTCGTCGGCGGACGGCAGCTCCACCGGTTCGGCGACCAGACTGCCGCGCGTTTCGGCACCGGCCATCGCGTCGTACTGGTGCTCGAGGCCCTGCACGAGCGCGACCAGCTCCTCGTCGCCTTCGCCGATCTGGCGCTCGATCTCGGTCTGGGTGCGCTGGGCCTCGGTGCGCAGCGCGTGCGCGACGCCCGGCAGGACCAGCCCCGTCGCGGCGGTGATGGCCTCCAGCGCGGTGAGGGCCGCGTCGGGGTACGGGGACCGCGCCACGTAGTGCGGGACGTGCGCGGCGACGCCCAGCACGTCGTGGCCGGCCTCCATCAGGCGGTACTCCAGCAGCGACTCGGCGCTGCCCGGCACCTGCGCCTCGTCGAAGGTGTTGCGGTGGCCGGGCATCAGATCGGTGCGGTTGCCGTGCGGGGTCAGGCCGACCGGGCGGGTGTGCGGGACGCCCATGGGGATGCCGTGGAAGTTGACCGAGAGGCGCACGCCGAGCCGCTCGACGATCTGCCGTACGGCGGCGGCGAACCGCTCCCACTCGACGTCCGGCTCCGGACCCGACAGCAGCAGGAAGGGCGCCCCCGTGGCGTCCTGGACGAGGCGGACCTCGATGGCGGGCGTCTCGTACCCGGTCCAGCGGTCGCGCCGGAACGTCAGCAGCGGGCGGCGGGCCCGGTAGTCCACGAGCCTGTCGTGGTCGAAGCGGGCCACCACCTGGTGGGGCAGCGATCCGAGCAGGCTGTCGACGATCTGCTCGCCGGTCTCGCCCGCGTCGATGTATCCGTCGAAGTGGTAGAGCATGACGAGGCCGGCCGACTCCTGCGCCAACGCCATGTCGACGACGGCCAGGCCCTTCGGCTCCCATGCGTACAAATCCCGGGGATCAAGCACGATTACCGCTCCTCCTCATATCCCTAGGAAGAACGTCACTCACCGCACAGGCATTCCCACTCCCCGGACGACTGCGCAAACGACGAAGGCCCGCCCCCTTCCGGGGACGGGCCTTCGTACTACTTACCGCTCAGCGGCGAGCCGATCGAGTCGATCGTTCAGCTCTGGCCGCCGGCCAGCTTCTCGCGCAGGGCGGCCAGCGCCTCGTCCGACGCCAGGGCGCCGGAGTTGTCGTCCGACTCCGAGGAGTACGAGCCACCGGAGACGCCCGCCGGGGCACCGGCCGGAGCGGCGGCGCCACCCTCGGCAGCGGCGGCCTCGTCGGCCTCGCGGGACTTGATGACCTGGGCCTGGTGCTGCTCGAAGCGCTGCTGCGCCTCGGCGTACTGGGTCTCCCACGCCTCGCGCTGGGCCTCGTAGCCCGGCAGCCAGTCGTTGGTCTCCGGGTCGAAGCCCTCGGGGTAGATGTAGTTGCCCTGGTCGTCGTACGACGCGGCCATGCCGTACAGGGTCGGGTCGAACTCGACCGACGCCGGGTCGGCACCGAAGGACTCGTTGGCCTGCTTCAGCGAGAGGCTGATGCGGCGGCGCTCGAGGTCGATGTCGATGACCTTGACGAAGATCTCGTCGTTGACCTGGACGACCTGCTCCGGGATCTCCACGTGGCGCTCGGCCAGCTCGGAGATGTGGACCAAGCCCTCGATGCCCTCGTCCACGCGGACGAACGCGCCGAACGGAACCAGCTTGGTGACCTTACCCGGGACGACCTGGCCGATCTGGTGCGTACGGGCGAACTGCTGCCACGGGTCCTCCTGGGTCGCCTTCAGCGACAGGGAGACACGCTCGCGGTCCATGTCGACGTCGAGGACCTCGACGGTGACTTCCTGGCCGACCTCGACAACCTCGGACGGGTGGTCGATGTGCTTCCAGGACAGCTCGGAGACGTGGACCAGACCGTCGACGCCACCCAGGTCCACGAAGGCACCGAAGTTGACGATCGAGGAGACGACGCCGGAACGGACCTGACCCTTCTGCAGGGTCGTGAGGAACGTCTGGCGGACCTCGGACTGGGTCTGCTCGAGCCAGGCGCGGCGGGACAGGACCACGTTGTTGCGGTTCTTGTCCAGCTCGATGATCTTCGCCTCGAGCTCCTTGCCCACGTAGGGCTGGAGGTCGCGGACACGACGCATCTCGACGAGGGAGGCCGGCAGGAAGCCACGGAGGCCGATGTCGAGGATGAGACCACCCTTGACGACCTCGATGACGGTACCGGTGACGATGCCGTCCTCTTCCTTGATCTTCTCGATGGTGCCCCAGGCACGCTCGTACTGGGCGCGCTTCTTCGAGAGGATCAGGCGGCCTTCCTTGTCCTCCTTCTGGAGAACAAGGGCCTCGATCTCGTCGCCGACCTTGACGACCTCGTTCGGGTCGACGTCGTGCTTGATCGAGAGCTCGCGGCTCGGGATGACACCTTCGGTCTTGTAACCGATGTCGAGCAGGACCTCGTCCCGGTCGACCTTCACGATGACGCCGTCGACGATGTCGCCGTCGTTGAAGTACTTGATCGTCTCGTCGATCGCGGCGAGGAAGGCTTCCTCGTTACCGATGTCGTTGACCGCAACCTGCGGGGTGGTGGCGGTGGTCTCGGTGCTGCTCGTCATGTGGGAAAGGGCTCCGGTACGGACATTGAAGTCGTAGGTACTGCTACGCCGAGAGCCCGTATCGCCTCTGCAGAAGCCGGACAGCCAAGGAAGCACCCGCCCCGTGAAGGGCGACGCCTCGAGAACCGAGGGGACATACAACAGATGCGAGCGCGGCCTGCTCCGTCTGAGGCGCGCAGGCCCGCAGCGCAACCTTTAGCATACGGGGACGGCCGGACACGGTCAATGCGCGAAGGCGCACACCCGGGGCAGAACGTCACATACCCGGCACATTTAATGTTTCCCAAGGCCATCGTGGCCGCGGCTACGGCTCCCGCAGGCGCTCGCTCAGCAGCTCCCGCAGGCGGCCGTGCGCAACCTACAACGGCGGTGGGGATGATCCAAGAGTACGAGCCCGAGGCCACCAGGCGCCACGCCGGTGACGCCGAGAGCAGCCGGGCGAACCGGGGCTGGTGGGACCGGAACGCCGACGAGTACCAGACCGAGCACGGAGCGTTCCTTGGGGACGACCGCTTCGTCTGGGGGCCCGAGGGACTGGACGAGGCGGAGGCCCGGCTCCTGGGGGACGTCTCCGGACGGGACGTCCTGGAGATCGGCGCCGGCGCCGCGCAGTGCTCGCGCTGGCTCGCCGCGCGCGGTGCCCGCCCGGTCGCCCTGGACCTCTCCCACCGCCAGCTCCAGCACGCCCTCCGGATCGGCGCGGACGTCCCCCTGGTGGAGGCCGACGCGGGCGCCCTCCCCTTCCGGGACGGCTCCTTCGACCTGGCCTGCTCCGCGTACGGGGCGGTTCCCTTCGTCGCCGATCCGGTGCGGGTGTTCCGTGAGGTACGCAGGGTGCTGCGGCCGGGCGGACGGTGGGTGTTCTCGGTGACGCACCCGATCCGCTGGGCGTTCCCCGACGAGCCCGGCCCGGAGGGGCTGTCCGTCTCCGCGTCGTACTTCGACCGGACCCCTTACGTCGAGCAGGACGAGGAGGGCCGGGCGGTGTACGTGGAGCACCACCGGACCCTCGGGGACCGGGTGCGGGACGTGGTGGCGGGCGGGTTCCACCTGGTGGACCTGGTCGAGCCGGAGTGGCCCTCCTGGAACACCCAGGAGTGGGGCGGCTGGTCCCCGCTGCGCGGAAACCTGATCCCGGGGACGGCGATCTTCGTGTGCGAGCGCGCGTGATGCGCGCGGAGACCGCGGAGACCGCGGACCTGCCCGTACGTTCCGCCCTGCCCGCCCTGGAGCGGGCGCTGGACGGGCACGGGGCGGCGGTGCTGTGCGCGCCGCCCGGCACCGGCAAGACCACCCTGGTGCCACTGGTGCTGGCCGAGCGGGGCGCCCGCGTCCTGGTCGCGGAACCGCGGCGGATCGCCGCACGGGCGGCGGCCCGGCGCATGGCGTGGCTGCTGGGCGAGAAGGTGGGCGGCCGGGTCGGCTTCACCGTGCGCGGCGAGCGCGTGGTGTCGCGCGAGACGGTCGTCGAGGTGGTGACCACGGGTGTCCTGCTGCAGCGCCTCCAGCGCGACCAGGAGCTCGGCGGCACCGACGTGGTGATGCTCGACGAGTGCCACGAGCGGCACCTGGACGCGGACACGGCGGCCGCCTTCCTGCTGGACGTACGGGAGACCCTGCGGCCCGAGCTGCGCCTGCTGGCCGCGTCGGCTACGACCGACGCCGAGGGGTGGGCGCGGCTGCTGGGCGGCGCGCCCGTGGTCGAGGCGGCGGGTGTGGCGCACCCCGTGGAGGTGGTGTGGGCTCCTCCGGCGGCGCCGGTGCGTCCGCCGCACGGGATGCGCGTGGACCCGGCCCTGCCGGCGCACGTCGCGTCGGTGGTGCGGCGGGCGCTGGCCGAGCGCTCGGGGGACGTGCTGTGCTTCCTGCCCGGTGTCGGCGAGATCGCGCGGGTGGCGGGCCTGCTGTCCGGTCTGTCCGGCGTGGAGCTGCTCCAGGTGCACGGGCGGGCCCCGGCGGCCGTGCAGGACGCGGTCCTCTCCCCCGGCGGGGACCGCCGCCGGGTGGTGCTGGCGACGTCGGTCGCCGAGTCGTCGCTGACCGTGCCAGGGGTGCGGATCGTGGTCGACTCGGGCCTCGCGCGCGAGCCGCGCGTGGACCACGCGCGGGGTCTCGGGTCGCTGACCACGGTGTGGGCGTCGCGGGCGGCCGCCCGGCAGCGCGCGGGCCGCGCGGGACGCGAGGCGCCGGGCGCGGTCTACCGGTGCTGGGCGGAGGCGGAGGACACCCGGCGGCAGCCGTTCCCGGCGCCGGAGATCCAGGTGGCCGATCTGACCGCGTTCGCGCTGCAGGCCGCCGCCTGGGGCGATCCCGACGCTTCGGGCCTGGCCCTGCTCGATCCGCCGCCGGCGGGCGCGATGGGCGCCGCGCGGGAGGTGCTGTCCGCGATCGGCGCGGTAGACGCGGCCGGGCGGGTGACGGACCGGGGCGTGCGCATGTCCCGGCTCGGCGTGCACCCCCGGCTGGCCCGCGCCCTGCTGGACGGGGCGCCGCTGGTGGGCGCGCGGCGCGCCGCGGAGGTGGTGGCCCTGCTGAGCGAGGAGCCGCCGCGCGAGTACGGCGACGACCTGGCGGCCGCCTGGCGTACGGCCCGCCGCGCCCCGGGCGACGCGTACGGCGCCCGCTGGCGGCAGGAGGCCCGGCGCCTGGCGGGGCAGCTGGACGGTGCCGGCGGCGCGGACCGCGGGGTGCCGGACGACGCCGCCGTCGGAACGGTGACCTCCCTGGCGTATCCGGAGCGGGTGGCGCGTGCGCGGGGCGCGAAGGCCGAGGGGGCGTTCCTGATGGCGTCGGGGACGCGGGCCGAGCTCGGCGAGGGGTCCCGGCTGCGCGGTTCCGCGTGGCTGGCCGTCGCCGTCGCAGACCGGCCGGCCCATGCGGCGTCGGCGCGGGTGCGGCTGGCCGCCGTGATCGACGAGGAGACCGCGCGGGCCGCCGCCCCGGGACTGCTTGTGGCGGGCGACGAGGTCCGCTGGGAGGACGGTGACGTGGTCGCCCGGTCCGTGGAGCGGCTGGGCGCCGTCGAGCTGACCGTACGGCCGCTGACCGACCCGGATCCCGTACGCGTGCGGGAGGCGCTGCTGGAGGGCCTGCGGCGCGAGGGGCCCGGGCTGCTGCGCTGGTCGCGGGAGGCGGAGGGGCTGCGGCAGCGGCTGGCGTTCCTGCGCCGGGTGCTCGGCGAGCCGTGGCCGGACGTGTCGGACGCCGCGCTGCTGGAGCGCGCCGGCGCATGGCTGGAACCGGAGCTGTCCCGGGCGCGGCGGCGGGCCGATCTGGCCCGTATCGACGCCGGTCAGGCGCTGCTGCGGCTGCTGCCCTGGGCCACCGGGGAGGCGGCCCGCCTGGACGAGCTGGCCCCGGAGCGGATCGAGGTGCCCAGCGGCTCACGGATCCGGGTGGAGTACGGCGCCGGCGAGCAGCCGGTGCTGGCGGTGAAGCTGCAGGAGATGTTCGGGCTCGGCGAGACCCCGCGGATAGCGGGCGTTCCGGTGCTGGTGCACCTGCTGTCGCCGGCCGGCCGGCCCGCCGCCGTCACGGCGGACCTGGCGTCCTTCTGGCGCGACGGGTACCGCTCGGTGCGGGCGGAGCTGCGCGGCCGGTACCCGAAGCATCCGTGGCCGGAGGACCCGGCGGGGGCGGAGCCGACCCGTCGGACGAACACCGGGCGCCGCTGAGCGGCACCCGGCCTTTCCCCGGCCTTTCCCCGGCCCTGCCGTCAGGCGACCTTGAGCTCGATCGTCAGGGTGGCGCCGCCGGTGGTCGTCAGGCGGAGCAGGAAGGTGCCGGTCTGGCCGTCCGCGTACATCTTCGGAAGCTTGAGGACACCGTTCGCGTCCGTCTTCAGGCCTTCGAGGGTCCGGACGGGGTTGCCCTGCTCGTCCTTGAAGAACGGGCCCTTGTCGGCGGCGGTGGTGTCGTCCGCGGCCGTGATCATGGTGGCGGTCAGCGCGACGCCGGACGCGACGGCGCCCTTGTACGTGGCCTTCACCTCGACCTGGTCGGCGAACTCCGCGTCCGGGGCGGCCGTCAGGGCCTTCTCGTCCGTCCGGGCCAGCGCGTCGGCCGCGCGCTCCGTGACGGTCGCGGTGAAGTCGACGGCGGGCAGGGTCGCACGGCGCACGACGGTGGCCCGTACGGTGAACTCGCCCGCCCGCTCGCCCGCCAGGATGGGCGGCGCGGTGGCCGTTCCGTCCGCGGCCGTGGTGACGACGACGCTGCCGACCGCGCCGGTCCCGGCCGCGAAGCGGGCCTCCGTGGCTCCGGTGATCTCGAACTCGACCGCCAGGCCGGCGACGGGTTTGCCCGCCCGGTCGAGCGCCTTGACCTCGGGGCGCTCGGCGAAGCGGCTGCCCGCCGCCGCGGTGAGCGGGCCCGTACCGGCGTCCGTGAGGCGCGCCACCTTCTCGTGCGGCGCGGGGGCCGGGGTGACGGGCGGCTTGGTCGGGTCCGGCGTGGACGGGGGAACCGGCGTGGGCGGCTTCGGGGTGACGGGCGGGGTCGTGGGGGTCGACGGAGTCGTCGGGGACGGCTTGGTGGACGGCGGCGTCGGCTTGGGGGACGGCGTGACGGGCAGGGTCGGCATCGGCGTCGGCGTCGGGCGCCCGGCCGGCTTGTTGTCGCTGCGGTCGACCGGCAGGACGCCCGTACCGTCCGGGATCCGGTGCGTACCGCGCTTGTAGTACTCGAACCAGGACAGAACCGTCCGCAGGTACTCGGTCGAACGGTTGTAGCTCAGGATCGCCTTGTCGAGGTCGGCCTTGAGGGCGAGGTTGCGGTTGTTCGCGCAGAGGTACATGCCGGCGGCCTGCGCGGCGTCGTAGATGTTGTTGGGGTCCTTGCGGCCGTCGCCGTTGGCGTCCTGGCCCCAGCTCGCCCACGTGGAGGGGATGAACTGCATGGGGCCGACCGCGCGGTCGTGCGTCGTGTCGCCATCGTAAGCGCCGTCGTCGGTGTCGGAGATGTTGGCGAAGCCGACGCCGTTGAGGACGGGGCCGAGGATCGGCGAGAGGGTGGTGCCGTCGGCGCTGACGCGGCCGCCGCGGGCCTGACCGGACTCCACCTTGCCGATGCCCGCGAGGAGTTGCCAGGGGAGGTTGCAGCCGGGGTCGGCGGCCCGGAGGTGCTGCTCGGCCTGCTTGTAGGCGGCGAGGACGGTGGCCGGTATGCCCGCTTCCGCGGGGCCCGTGATGACGGGCGGTTCGACGGAGGCGCCGGGCTTGTTCGGCGTGTTGAGCGGGGGCAGGTCGGTGTAGTACGGCGAGTTGCCGGTGGCCGAGTTCTCGTGGGGCTGGGGGGTGGCGTCGGCGGCCTGGGGGTCACCGCTGCCGCCGCCGGCGGCGGGTGTCACGCCCGGGGCCTGCGAGGCGGAGAGTGCGGCGACCGCGGCGGCGGCCACGGCGGTGCTGGTGGCTCCCTTGCGCAGCCGGCGACCCATGTGCGCTGCCATACGTATGGTCCCTCCCCTTTGATGCTGCCGTCCGCGCTCCCCGCGCGAGGACTCAAGCGACCCTACGTCAAACGGCGGGTCCGGCACACCGCCCGCTGACCGCTTTTCACGCTTTCGTCACCGCTTGGTTCACCGGAATCCGGAGTGCGAACGTCACGCATACTGGCGGCCATTGACCGACCAGTTCAAGGGGGGCCCTCCAGCATGCCGTTCACCCTCAGCCACGCGGTGGCCGTACTGCCCGCGATACGGAGGTCCGGCGCCGCGCGCGGGCCCTTCGTCGCGTCGGCGCTCGTCGCCGGATCGTTCGCGCCGGACATGACGTACTTCGCGGACACGGTGCTGCCCGGGGCGATGCGCTTCGGGGACGTCACGCACGGGGTGGCGGGCGTCCTGACGGTCGATGTCGCGATCGCGGCGGCGCTGGTGGCGGTGTGGCTGATGGTGCGTGAGCCGCTGGTGGCGCTGGTGCCCGGGCGGTGGCAGGGGCCGGTGCACGCGCTGCTGCGGGGGCGGGCGTGGCGCGGGCGGCGGCGGGGCGAGCTGGCGGTGTGGTTCTACGTCTCGGCGGTCGTCGGCGCGACGACGCACGTGGTGTGGGACGCCTTCACGCACCTGGACCGGTGGGGCATGAAGGTGCTGCCGGTGCTGGGGGAGGTGGTGGCCGGCTTCCCGATGTACCTGTACGCGCAGTACGGCGGCTCGGCGGTGGCACTGGTGGTGCTGGCGTGGTTCGTGGGGAGCGGGGCGCGGCGGATGCCGTCCGGGCCTGCGGTGTTTTCAGGGGCTTCGGTGCCTTCGGGGGCCGCGCCGTTGCCGGCCCTCGGGCGGCGGGAGCGGTGGCTGGCGGCGGGGCTGCTCGGAGGGTGCGTGGTGGTGGGCGTGGTGCACCGGTGCGCGCGGTGGTACGCGTACTGGGGGCACGCGCCCGAGACGCCGCTGGACATCATCCCGACCGCGTGCTTCGGCGCGGGGGCGGGGCTGGTCGGCGGGGTGCTGTTGTACGGCCTGCTGATGCGGCTGCGCGTGGTGAGCGGCGGCTAGGGCTTCCCCCTGCCTCCCCTTCCCGGGACCGGGAAGGGGAGGCCCCTGGGTGTCAGTGCGCCGCGGAGTCCCAGTCCGGGCCCACGCCCACCGAGACGTCCAGGGGGGCGCGGAGGTCGACCGCGGTGGACATCTCGTGGCGGACCAGCGCCTCGACCTGGTCGCGCTCGCCCGGGGCGACCTCCAGGACGATTTCGTCGTGGACCTGGAGCAGCAGGCGGGTCTTCAGGTCCGCCTCGCGCAGTGCGCGGTCGACGCGCAGCATCGCGACCTTCACGATGTCGGCGGCCGTGCCCTGGATCGGCGCGTTCAGCGCCATCCGCTCCGCGGACTCGCGGCGCTGGCGGTTGTCGCTGTTGAGGTCCGGGAGGTAACGGCGGCGCCCGAGCATGGTCTCCGTGTACCCGGTGGCGCGGGCCTCGTCGACGACGCGGCGCAGGTAGTCGCGTACCCCGCCGAACCGCTCGAAGTACGTGTCCATCAGGGCACGCGCCTCGCCGGCCTCGATGCCCAGCTGCTGGGAGAGGCCGAAGGCGGACAGGCCGTACGCCAGGCCGTACGACATGGCCTTGATCTTGCGGCGCATCTCCGCGTCGACCGCGGTCCGCTCGACGCCGAACACCTGGGAGGCGACGGTGGTGTGCAGGTCCTCACCTGAGGTGAACGCCTCGATGAGGCCCTCGTCCTCCGACAGGTGGGCCATGACGCGCAGTTCGATCTGGCTGTAGTCGGCCGTCATCAGCGACTCGAAGCCCTCTCCGACGACGAAGCCGTGCCGGATGGCGCGGCCCTCGTCGGTGCGGACCGGCACGTTCTGCAGGTTGGGGTCCGTGGAGGAGAGGCGGCCGGTCGCCGCGACCGTCTGGCTGAAGGTGGTGTGGATGCGTCCGTCGGCGGCGATCGTCTTGATCAGGCCCTCGACGGTGGAGCGCAGCCGGGCCTGCTCGCGGTGGCGCAGCATGATGACCGGCAGCTCGTGCTCGGTCTGGCCGGCCAGCCAGGCCAGCGCGTCCGCGTCCGTGGTGTAGCCGGTCTTGGTCTTCTTCGTCTTGGGGAGGTTCAGCTCGCCGAAGAGGACCTCCTGGAGCTGCTTCGGGGAGCCCAGGTTGAACTCGTGCCCGACGGAGGCGTGCGCCTCCTTCACCGCCTGCTGCACCGCGCCGGCGAACTGCTGCTCCATCGCCTCCAGATGGGCGCGGTCGGCGAAGATGCCGTACCGCTCCATCCGGGCCAGCACCACGGAGGTGGGCAGCTCCACGTCGTGCAGGAGCTTGGTGGCGCCGACCTCCTCGAGCTTCTCGCCGAAGGCGTCCCCCAGGTCGAGGACCGCGCGGGCCTGGGCCATCAGCGCGTCGGCCTCGGCCTGCTCGTCGGTGCCGAAGGCGAGCTGCCCGTCGGCCGCGGCGGGGGCCAGCTCGCGGTGGAGGTACTCGACGGAGAGGGCGTCCAGCGCGAAGGAGCGGCGGCCCGGCTTGACCAGGTAGGCGGCGAGGGCGGTGTCCATCGTGATGCCCTCGATGTGCCAGCCGTGCTCGGGGAAGACCCGCAGGGCCTCCTTGGCGCTGTGCAGCACCTTGGGGCGGGCGGGGTCGGCGAGCCAGGCGGCGAAGGCCTTCTCGTCGGCCTCGTCGAGCTGGGTGGTGTCGAACCAGGCCGCCTTGCCGTCGGCACCGGCCAGCGCGACCTCGCTGACGTTGCCGACGCCCAGGGCCCAGGTGGCGACGGTGGCCATGCCGAGCGGCCGGCCGCCGTGCTGCTCCAGCCAGAAGGCGAGCTCTCCGGCGCCGAGCACGGTGCCGTCCAGTTCGACACCGGCGGCCGGGGCGGGGGCCTCTTCCTCCTGCGCGCCCGGGTCGACGGCGAGGAGCCGGTCGCGCAGGCTCGGGTTGCGGATCTCCAGGACCTCCAGGAAGCCCTTGAGCGCGGTCCGGTCGTACGGCCGGCGCTCCAGGTCCGCCACCGTCTTCGGCAGCTCCACGTCCCGGACGAGCTCGGTCAGGTGGCGGTTGAGCTTGACGGACTCCAGGTGGTCGCGCAGGGCCTGGCCGACCTTGCCCTTGACCTCGTCGGCCCGCTCGACCAGCTCGGCGAACGAACCGAACTGGTTGATCCACTTCGTGGCCGTCTTCTCCCCCACGCCCGGGATGCCCGGCAGGTTGTCGGACGGGTCGCCGCGCAGGGCGGCGAAGTCGGGGTACTGCGACGGGGTCAGCCCGTACTTCTCCTGGACCTTCTCCGGGGTGAACCGGGTCAGCTCGGAGACGCCCTTCGTGGGGTAGAGCACGGTGACGTGGTCGGAGACCAGCTGGAACGAGTCCCGGTCGCCGGTGACGATCAGCACGTCGAAGCCCTCGGCCTCGGCCTGCGTGGCGAGCGTGGCGATCACGTCGTCCGCCTCGAAGCCCTCCACCGCGAACCGCTCGGCGTTCATGGTGTCGAGCAGCTCGCCGATCAGCTCGACCTGCCCCTTGAACTCGTCGGGGGTCGCGGAGCGGTTCGCCTTGTACTCAGGGAAGTCCGCCGAGCGCCAGGTCTTGCGCGACACGTCGAACGCGACGGCGAAATGCGTCGGCGACTCGTCACGCAGCGTGTTCGCCAGCATCGACGCGAAGCCGTAGATGGCGTTGGTCGTCTGGCCGCTCGCGGTGGTGAAGTTCTCCGCGGGCAGCGCGAAGAACGCCCGGTACGCCAGGGAGTGCCCGTCCATGAGGAGCAGGCGCGGACGGTTGTCGTCTGGGGTCTTCTTCGATGCTGTCTCAGCCACGGACACGATCCTGCCACGGACCACTGACAATGCCGGTCCCGGCCGAGGGGCGGTGCCCGCTGTCGGTGGGGCGTGACAGGATCGACATACGTACATCGGACACAACCGCTCAAGGGGGAGCGCGATGGTCAGCAAGCCGCCCGCAGGTGACCCGGTCCAGGACGCGCCGCAGGTCCAGGCGCCCCAGCACGCCGCGGCCGGCCTCCCCGCCATCGGGCACACGCTCAAGGTCGCCCGGCAGCAGATGGGCGTGCGCCGCACCGCGCAGACCCTGCTCAAGGTCAACCAGAAGGACGGCTTCGACTGCCCGGGCTGCGCCTGGCCCGAGGGCGACAAGCGGCACCTCGCGGAGTTCTGCGAGAACGGCGCGAAGGCCGTCGCCGAGGAAGCCACGCTGCGCCGCGTGACGCCCGCCTTCTTCGCCGCGCACCCGGTGGCGGACCTCGCGACCCGCAGCGGGTACTGGCTCGGGCAGCAGGGCAGGATCACCCACCCCATGTACCTGCCGGAGGGCGCCGACCGGTACGAACCGGTGACGTGGGAGCGCGCCTTCGCGATCATCGCCGAGGAGCTGACCGCGCTCGACTCCCCCGACGAGGCGGTCTTCTACACCTCCGGCCGCACCAGCAACGAAGCCGCGTTCCTGCTCCAGCTCTTCGCCCGCGAGTTCGGCACGAACAACCTGCCGGACTGCTCCAACATGTGCCACGAGTCGTCCGGCTCCGCGCTCACCGAGACGATCGGCATCGGCAAGGGCAGCGTCTCGCTGGAGGACCTGCACCGGGCGGACCTGATCATCGTGGCCGGGCAGAACCCCGGCACCAACCACCCGCGCATGCTCTCCGCCCTGGAGAAGGCCAAGGCGGCGGGCGCGCGGATCATCTCGGTGAACCCGCTGCCCGAGGCGGGCCTGGAGCGGTTCAAGAACCCGCAGACCCCGCAGGGCATGCTCAAGGGCGCGGCCCTCACCGACCTGTTCCTCCAGATCCGCATCGGCGGCGACCAGGCCCTCTTCCGGCTCCTCAACAAGCTGGTCCTGGAGACGGCCGGCGCCGTCGACGAGGAGTTCGTACGCGAGCACACGCACGGGTACGAGGAGTTCGCGGCCGCCGCCAGGGCCGCCGACTGGGACGAGACGCTCGCCGCCACCGGCCTGGAGCGCGGCGAGATCGAGCGCGCCCTGCGCATGGTGCTCGCCTCGGAGCGCACCATCGTCTGCTGGGCCATGGGCCTCACCCAGCACAAGCACTCCGTGCCGACCATCCGCGAGGTGGTCAACTTCCTGCTGCTGCGCGGCAACATCGGCCGCCCGGGCGCCGGGGTCTGCCCGGTGCGCGGGCACTCCAACGTGCAGGGCGACCGCACGATGGGCATCTTCGAGCGCCCGTCCGCGGCGTTCCTGGACGCTCTGGACAAGGAGTTCGGCATCGCCTCCCCCCGCCACCACGGCTTCGACGTGGTGCGCTCCATCCAAGCGCTGCGCGACGGCGAGGCGAAGGTGTTCTTCGCGATGGGCGGCAACTTCGTGGGCGCGACGCCCGACACGGAGGTCACCGAGGCGGCCGTGCGCCGCGCCCGGCTCACCGTCCACGTGTCGACCAAGCTGAACCGCTCCCACGCGGTCACCGGCACGCGCGCGCTGATCCTGCCCACCCTCGGCCGCACCGACAAGGACGTCCAGGCCGGCGGCCGGCAGTTCGTCACGGTCGAGGACTCGATGGGCCTGGTCCACGCCTCGCGCGGGAACCTGCCGCCGGCGAGCCCGCACCTGCTGTCCGAGCCGGCCATCGTGGCGCGCATGGCGCGGGCCGTGCTGGGCGAGGCGTCGGCCACACCGTGGGAGGAGTTCGAGAAGGACTACGCCACCATCCGTGACCGCATCGCGCGCGTGGTGCCCGGCTTCGAGGGCTTCAACGCCCGGCTCGCGGCGGACCCCGGCGGCTTCGCCCTGCCGCACGCCCCGCGCGACGAGCGGCGCTTCCCCACGAAGACCGGCAAGGCGAACTTCACCGCCGCGCCCGTCGAGTACCCGCGGGTCCCCGAGGGCCGGGTGCTGCTCCAGACCCTGCGCTCGCACGACCAGTACAACACCACCATCTACGGCCTCGACGACCGCTACCGCGGCATCAAGGGCGGCCGCCGCGTGGTCCTGGTCCACCCCGAGGACGCCCGCGCGCTCGGCTTCGCCGACGGGTCGTACGCCGACCTCGTCAGCGAGTGGCGCGACGGCTCCGAGCGGCGCGCGCCCGGCTTCCGGGTGGTGCACTACCCGACCGCGCGGGGCTGCGCCGCCGCGTACTACCCGGAGACGAACGTCCTGGTGCCGCTGGAGTCCACCGCCGACGTCAGCAACACCCCCGCCAGCAAGTCCGTGGTCGTGCGTCTGGAACAATCACCGACCGTCTGAGCGTTCGCTTAGCCAGCCAGTCAGCCAAGCCGGCCAGCACAAGGCCGTACGACGACGAACGGAGCCGGGCCCCATGGGCGAGCAGACCAGCGTGAAGTTCCCGCAGGAAGTCATCGACGAGTACGCCTCGCTCGGTGTCGACCTGCCCGCCCTCTTCTCCGCCGGGCACCTGGGCACCCGCATGGGCGTGCGGATACTGGAGGCCTCGGCGGAGCGGGTCGTCGGCACCATGCCGGTCGAGGGCAACACCCAGCCGTACGGGCTGCTGCACGGCGGCGCCTCCGCCGTGCTCGCCGAGACCCTCGGCTCGGTCGGCTCGATGCTGCACGGCGGCATCTCCAAGATCGCGGTCGGCGTGGACCTCAACTGCACGCACCACCGGGGCGTCCGCAGCGGACTGGTGACCGGCGTGGCCACCCCCGTCCACCGCGGACGCTCCACCGCCACGTACGAGATCGTCATCACCGACGAGCAGGACAAGCGGGTCTGCACGGCCCGCCTGACCTGCCTGCTGCGGGACGCCCGGCAGGGCGAGAGCCCCACCGGCTGAGCCCCACCGGCCGACCGTCCCGGCATCGCGCGGCCGCCGAAACGGCCGGGAGCCGGGAGAGCCCCGCAAGGCTCCCCCGGCTCCCGTACCGGCGGATCAGGTCAGGCAGCGCCCTCACCGAGGTAGGCGGCCCGGATCCGGGAATCGGCGAGCAGCTCCCGCGCCTCGCCGTCCACCGACACCGACCCGGTCTCCAGCACGTATCCGCGATGGGCGAGCCCCAGCGCCTGGGTGGCGTTCTGCTCGACGAGCAGCACCGTGGTGCCCTGCTCGTTGATGTCGCGGATGATCTCGAAGATCTGCTGCACGATCAGCGGGGCGAGACCCATCGACGGTTCGTCGAGCAGCAGCAGCTCCGGCCTGCCCATCAGGGCACGGCCGATCGCCAGCATCTGCTGCTCGCCGCCCGAGAGGGTGCCCGCGAGCTGCGACCGCCGCTCCGCGAGCCGGGGGAACAGCCCGAAGATCCGTTCCAGGTCCGCGGAGTCCACCGACGAGAAGCGGTAGGCGCCTATCTCCAGGTTCTCCAGGACCGTCATCCTCGGGAAGACCCGGCGGCCCTCCGGCACATGGCCGATCCCGAAGTGGACCAGCTCGTGCGACTTGATGCCGTCGATGCGCTCGCCGCGCAGCCGCACTTCGCCGGCGCTCGGCCGGAGCATGCCGGACACCGTGCGCAGCGTCGTGGTCTTGCCCGCGCCGTTGCCGCCGAGCAGGGCCACGATCTCGCCCTGGTTCACCGTGAGGTCGATGCCCTTCAGCGCCTCGATCGCGCCGTAGGAGACGCGCAGGGCGCTCAGCTCGAGCAGCGGCACGCCGGCCGCCTCCGCGGTGTCCGCCCGGCTCGCCGGATCCGTCGTCACGCTCACTGCCCCTCCTCCGCGTCCGAGGCCGACCGCTCGGCGATGATGTTCTGCACCGTTTCGGCGTCCTCGGCCGACGATCCGAGGTAGGCCTCGATGACGGCGGGGTGCCGCTGCACCTCGCTCGGCGTCCCCTCGGCGATCTTCTTGCCGAAGTTGAGGACCATGACCCGGTCCGCCACCGACATCACCAGCCGCATGTCGTGCTCGATCAGCAGCACGCTCACGCCCAGTTCCGTGTTGATCCGCCGGATGAGCTGCTCCAGCTGGAGCTTCTCCGTCGGGTTGGTACCGGCGGCGGGCTCGTCGAGGAGCAGCACCTGCGGTTCCGTGGCCAGCGCCCGCGCGATCTCCAGGCTGCGCTGGTCGCCGTAGCTGAGGGAGCCGGCGATGTCGTTGAGCTTGTCCTCCAGGCCCACGAACTTCAGCAGGCGGTGGGCCCGCTCGTCGCTGTGCCGCTCCGCCCGCCGTGCGTTCGGCAGGCCCAGGATGATCGAGACCGGTCCGGCCTTCAGCCGGGTCTCGGCGGCGATCTTCACGTTCTCCAGCGCGGTCAGCGCCGAGAACAGGCGGATGTTCTGGAACGTCCGCGCGAGACCCAGGCGGTTGACCACATGGGGCTTGCGCCCCAGCAGCTGATGGTGCCCGCCGTCCTTGTCGTGGAAGGTGATGCTGCCTTCCTGCGGGGTGTAGGCCCCGGTCAGGGAGTTGAACAGCGAGGTCTTGCCCGCACCGTTCGGACCGATCACCGCCAGGATCTCGCCCCGGCGCATGGTCAGCTCCACCTTGTCCAGGCTGGTCAGACCGCCGAACCGCAGGGTCAGACCGGAGGTCTCCAGGACCGTGCCGGCGTCCGCGCCCTCCGGCCGCCCGGCCTGTGCCTCGTCGCTCGTCACTTCGGTGGCCATCACAGCTTGCCTCCCGCCCGCTCGGTCATGGCATCGGCCTCTCCGAGTCCTTCGTCCGCCATTTTCAGTTCCCGTTGGCGACGGCGGGACGGCCAGACGCCCTGCGGACGGTAGATCATCATCACCACGAGCAGCGCGCCGAGGTACATGTACCGGTCGGAGGGCTCCACGTAGTCGCGCAGCGCCTCGGGCAGCCACACCAGGATGGCCGCGCCGATGAGCACGCCCGGGAGCGACCCCATGCCGCCGAAGATGACGTAGGCGAGCACCAGGATGGAGTTGAGGATGGCGAAGTTCTCGGGGTTGAAGTACCCGACCTTGCTCGCGTAGACCACGCCGGCGATACCGGAGGTGGACGCTCCGATGGCGAACGCCATCAGCTTGAACTTCACCGTGTCCACGCCGTTCGCGGCGGCCGCCACCTCGTCCTCGCGGATGGCGGTCCAGGCCCGTCCGACGCGGGAGTGCTCCAGCCTGATGAAAATCACGACCATGAGCACGATCAGCGTCACGAGCAGGTACCAGTACGGCATGCGCTCCAGCGACCACTCGTAGCCGAACGCGGAGAACTTCGGGATCTGCCGGGCGCCGGCCGAGCCGTTGGTGATGCCGTCGGCGTTCTTGGCCACCAGGTAGACGATCTCGTGGAAGCCCAGGGTGACGATCGCCAGGTAGTCACCGCGCAGCCGCAGCGTGGGGGCGCCCAGCAGGATGCCCGCGATCAGGCACGTGACCACCGCGACCGGGATGACCAGGAAGTTGTTGAGCACCACGGGCGGCTCGACGGGCAGCGCGCCGGTCCAGAAGGCGGCGCTGTACGCACCGACCGCGAAGAACGCCACGAAGCCCAGGTCCAGCAGGCCCGCCCAGCCGATCACCACGTTGAGGCCGATCGCCAGCAGGGCGTAGATGGCCACCTGGTCGACCAGCACGGTCTGCCAGTAGCCGGAGAGCTGCCCCGGCACCAGCAGGACGACCAGCAGCACGGCGGCGAGGAGTGCCCACCGCACCTTCGGCTGGGTGCGCACCACCGTGCGCGCCTGCTCCAGCTTCCCGCCGGCCCCGCCGGCGGCGAGCGACCTGGCCCGCTCGGTCAGCTTGGTCAGCGGGCCGGAGGTGAACTCGCGGACGCCCCAGATCGCGACGGCCAGCGCCAGGATCACCCAGAGGTTGACGCCCGTGAAGCTGGTCCTGAGGGAGTAGAAGATGTCCCGGGTGTTGCCCTGCTCCCCGACCATCACGGTGAGCACCACGCCGAGCGCCAGCAGGGCACCGAGCCGCTGCCAGCGCGGCTGCTGGTACCAGGCGACGTGGCGCAGCTTCGCCGCGGCCGTCATGGGCTTCTTCACCGAAGTGTCCGTGGTCATGCCGTCCTCCCCACACGCTCGCCGAGAATTCCCGTGGGCCGGAACATCAGCACGATGATGAGCACGGTGAACGCGGCGACATGGCGCCACTCACCGCCGAGGAGCGGAACGGTCAGCGTCTCGACGACGCCGAGCATCAGGCCGCCGAGCATCGCCCCCCGGATGTTGCCGATGCCGCCCACCACTGCCGCGGCGAACGCGGTGATACCGGGGATGAAGCCCATGTCGAACTTGACCTGGAGGAAGGTCCCGTAGAGGTAGCCCGCCGCTCCGCCGAGCACCCCGCCGATCACGAAGGTGCGGGAGATGACCTTGTCGATGTCCACGCCCATCAGGGCGGCGACTTCGGCGTCCTGGGAGACGGCCCGGATGCTCGCGCCGAGCTTCGTGCGGTTCACCACCAGGTCGAGGGCGATCATCATCACGACCGCGGAGCCCAGCAGCAGCAGCTGAGTGACGTTCAGGGAGGCGCCGAAGACCGTGAGGACCTGCTCGTTCTTGTACGCCTCCGGCATCGGCAGGGGGTCGCGGCCGAAGAGCTTGCCCGCGAGGTTGTAGAGGAAGAACGACGCGCCGATGGCGGTGATCAGGAAGATCAGCCGGGGCGCCCCGCGCCGGCGCAGTGGCCGATAGGCGACCTTTTCCAGACCGTAGGCGGTAAGGGCTCCGAAAGCGGCGCCCGCGGTCAGACCGAGGGCGACGTATCCGACCGATGCGACACCCGAGGGATTGGCTCCGGGAGCGACCAGGGTGAGGGATATGAGCCCGCCGTACGCACCGAACATGAAAACCTCGCTGTGCGCGAAGTTGATCAGCTGCAGTACGCCGTAGACCAGTGTGTAACCGATGGCGATGACGGCATAAATGGAACCGAGCACCGCCCCCAGGACCAAATAGTCCCAGAATTCACTGAGGGACATCTTGCTGACTTCCTTGTGGGAGCTGAGCGGCCGGCGAAGCGATGTGCGCATACGAGGGGTCCGATGCGCAGCGCAATATTGCGGGCGGCTGCGGGCCACACTCCCGGCCGGAGTCGTGGCCCGCCTCCGGAAATCAGCTTCCGGCCAGCTCCTCGACCGGGCCCAGGTAGGCGATCTTGCCGTCCTTCACCTGGTAGAGGAACACGTCCTGGATCTTCAGCGCACCCTTCTCATTGAAGGAGAATTCCTTCGTGAGGCCCTTGTAGGAAGCCTTCTTGAGCGCGTCGTACACCGCCTGCCGCTCCGGCTTGCTGCCCAGCTTCTTCAGCTCCGCGATCACCATGTTGGTGAGGTCGTAGGCCTCGGCCGAGTACGTGCCCGGGTCGACGTTGAACTTCTTGCGGTACTCCTCGGTGAACTTCTTGGTGTTCTCCTCGACCTTCGCGTCGGTGCACGGGCAGGTCAGGTACCAGTTGTTGGCGGCCGCACCGGCGAGCTCGATGAACTTCACGTCGTTCGTGCCGTCACCGGAAATGGCGGCGCCCTTGTAGCCGGCCTCGACGAGCTTCTTGGCGAACGGCGCGGCGTCCTGGTAGTAGCCCGCGTAGATCAGCGCGTCTGCCTTGGAGTTGACCACGTCCTTGGCGGTGGCGCTGTAGTCCGGGGTCTTGGCGGGGACGGACTTCTTGATGACCTCGACACCGGCCGCCTTGAGGTCCTTCTCCGCGATCGACGCGAGCCCGACTCCGTAGTCGGACTTGTCGTCGATCAGGTAGACCTTCTTCGGCTTCAGCTTCTTCGCGTAGTAGGTGGCCATTCCGGCACCCTGGGCGTTGTCGTTGGGCACGCCCTGGAGGAAGGTCTTGAAACCCTGCTCGGTCAGGTCGCCGCGCGTGGCGGACGCGGACAGCGAGGCGAGTCCGGCATCGCCCAGAAGGGGCGCGGCGGAATTGGTCGGTCCGGAGAATGCGGGCCCGATCAGCGCGACGACGTCCGGGTCGTCGATCGCCTTCTGGGCCGCGGCGGTGGCCTTTTCGGGGAGGCCCTGGTCATCCACCGCCATGTACTCGATCTTGAAGGGAAGGTCACCCTTTGCGTTCGCCTGCTCGATGGCGAGCTTGATGCCCTTCTCCTCATTCTCGCCGAGTGCCGTGTTGTCACCCGAGAGCGGCCCCTGGAAAGCAATCTTCAGGGCCTCACCGCCGTCTCCGGAATCACTGCTGCAACCGGAGAGCGCCAAGGCACCCACGGCCACGGGAATGGCGAACCTGATGATGTTCTTGTTCAGCACAGAAGGCCCCCTGAAGCGCCTGACTTTTGTAAGCGCGTGCAGCGGGCGGAGCGCCCTCCACACCCCACCGCACGTCCGTGCGGTGTGCGGGGAATGTAATCGTGTGATGAGCCACCCGTATAGGTGGGTTGAGGATGTGTGATCCGCCCGTGACCTGCGTCATGTGCGGAATGCGGTACGCACCTTACCGAGAATCGGACAAGTCAGAGCGAACCACAAGATCCAGCCGTCCGGGCCCTTCACCCGCGCCGACGGCGGCCGGAACCGTTTCCTTCGCGGAGTCGGGCTGGGGCTGCTCGCCCAGGGCGCGGGGACCCATCCAGCGCAGCACGGGACTCGTGACCACGGTCGTGACCAGGGCGACCAGGGTGAGCAATCCGGCCATGCGGTGATCGATCAGGCCTGCTTCGCGACCGATCTGGATCACCACGAGCTCGGTCAGACCACGGGCGTTGAGCAGAACACCCAGCCCCAGGGCGGCGGGCCACGGCATGCCCGTCAACCGGGCGCAGACACCCGCGCCCGCCACCTTCGACACGATGGCGAACACCAGCAGGCCGACGAGCGTCAGCAGCGTGCCGGCGCCCCAGCTCAGGTCCCGCAGGTTCACGGTGAGACCGAAGCCGAAGAAGAAGAACGGCAGCAGGATCGTTTTGGCGACGCCGGCCATGCCCTCGACGGCCACGGCCGCGACCCGGTGGTGCCGGGGCCACATCAACCCCACGAGCATGGCCCCGATGAGCTGGTGGACACCGAGCGCCGCCGTCAGCGCCGCC
Source organism: Streptomyces sp. NPDC003036 (assembly GCF_040611175.1). Taxonomy (NCBI): domain Bacteria; kingdom Bacillati; phylum Actinomycetota; class Actinomycetes; order Kitasatosporales; family Streptomycetaceae; genus Streptomyces; species Streptomyces sp. NPDC003036. Next base: position 28,609 of record NZ_JBEXNO010000014.1, read on the forward strand.
GCCGCCATGACACCCGCGACGAGCATGGCCACCACACCGCCACCGCCGTCCGCCCTGTCCCTCTTCTCCGCCCACCGCGCGAGAAGCAGCCGGACGGGACCGAGGCAGACCGCCACCACGACCGCCAGGAGAAGGGCCTGCACGGCCAGCGGGCCCAGGCCGGCGCCGTGCGAGAGCGCCAGGATCGCGGTCAGCAGCAGCCAGCTGCCCGCGTCACCGACCGCGGCGCAGAACAGGCCGAGCTGCCCGGTCCGCGTCTTGGTGGCACCGATGTCGGAGAGGATGCGCGCGAGCACCGGGAACGCCGTGATGCTCAGGGCGCAGCCCACGAACAGGACGAAGGCGAGCGGGTGCCCGGCGGGCCCGAGATGGCCGTCCACGAGCGGCAGCGCGATCACCGCGCCGGCGGCGAACGGCACGAACAGTGACGCCTGACTGATGAGCACGCTCCGGGCGGCCGCCCCGCGCAGCCGCATCGTGGAGAGCTCCCGGCCCACCCCGAACATGAAGACCACCAGGCCCAGTTGGGCCAGCCCGCTCATCATGTCCCGCGCCTGGGCGGGAAAGAGCCAGGCGGTGGCCCCGGGGGCGAGCCAGCCCAGCAGGGTCGGCCCCATCAGGAGACCCGCGCAGATCTCGCCGATCACCCGTGGTTGCCCCAGGGCCTTGAGGGCGGCGCCACCGAGGTGCGCGGCGACGAGCACCACCGCGGCCGCGAGGAGGAAGTGGCCCGCACCGTCCAGCCCGCCGGCCGGGGCCCCGCCCCGCGCCGCTCCTGAACCCGGACCGGAGGCCCGGGCGGCGGCTAAGGCGATGACCGCGAGCGGCAGGACGATCGTGGCACCTATCGCGACGTAGAGGGCGCGACGGTCGCGCCGGGCAGCAAAACGCATCACCACGAACGAATCTCCTTGATTACGGAGGCTTACGGAGGCGGAAGAGCACAAGCCGCTCGCACCATGGAACCGAGGAACACCGTCTGGAAGCGCGGATCTTCGTGAGGGGAACACCGGGGGCCGCGGCCCGACAAGACGTCGGAACCGTCCCTGCCCCCGAATGGGGACCAGGCCAGCGTCACATGACCGAATGAAAGTCAAGCATGAACAGACCAGCCCGAACGGCGCTGTGACGAATACCACATCGAGTCGCTAGTTGATTGATCGTCGACTGTTTGTGGCAGCATGACCGACGTTCAAGCACTCCGTTCTTCACGAGCAACTCCCCCGACCCCAGGGAGCGTTGTGCGCAAGACAGAGATGGCGCCCACCGGCCTCGGAGAAACACACGAGAACCGGACACTGACCTCGATCCTCACCTCGACCGTCGGCAAAGCACCCACACGCCGGGCCCTGACGCTCGAAGGGGAAACACTCTCCTACGCCCGCCTGAACAACTGGTCCCTGGCCGTCGCCGACGCATTACGCACCCACGGGATACGCAGGGGCGACCGGGTGGCCCTTCGGATTCCACCGAGCATGGAAGCCATCGCCGCCATCCTCGCCATCCTCCACTGCGGAGCGGCCTACGTACCGCTGGACACCCGCAATCCCCCCACCCGAAACGACTTCATCCTCCAGGACAGCGCCGTCACCGCCCTCGTCGGAGACACCGCAGGCCTTTCCGCCCCCGGACTGCCGGTCATCACGGTGGACGAGGTGGCCGCCCTGCGCGACAGCACGGCCCCCCGGGCCTTACCCGCGGAATCCGGCCCCCGGCCGCACGACACCGCGTACGTCATCTACACCTCCGGGACCACCGGCCGCCCCAAAGGCGTACCCGTCCGCCACGAAAGCGTCGCCGCACTCCTCGAATCCACCTCCCGGCTCTTCGAGTTCACCGCCGAGGACAAGTGGCTGCTCTTCCACTCCCTGGCATTCGACTTCTCCGTGTGGGAAATCTGGGGACCCCTCTCCACCGGGGCCGAACTCGTCATCCTCCCGCACTGGAGCGCCCGCACGACCGACGGATGCCTCAGAGCGGTACAGGAGCACGGGATCACCGTACTCAACCAGACCCCCACCGCCTTCGGCGCCTTCGCCGACGCCGCGCTGCACTCCGGCCACGACCTGACGAGCCTGCGCTACATCGTCTTCGGCGGAGAGAAACTCACCCCGCCGGTACTGCGGCCCTGGGCGAAGCAGTACGGAACCACCCGGCCCCGGCTCGTCAACATGTACGGGATCACCGAGACCACCGTCCACGCCACCTTCCACACCTGGACCGAACAGGAACTCGCCGGCGAGGATTCCGTCATCGGCCACCCCCTCCCCGGCCTGCACGCCCGGATCGTCACCGACGACGGCCACGAAGCGGACGCCGGCCAGCCGGGAGAACTCTGGCTGGCGGGAACCCAGGTGTCCCAGGGCTACCTCCACCGGGAAGAACTCAACGCCGAACGCTTCCCCACCGCACCGGACCCCACCGACGGAACACCGCGCCGCTACTACCGCTCCGGCGACCTGGTCACGCGCCGCCCCGACGGCGACCTCCTCTACCACGGCCGCGCCGACCTCCAGGTCAAACTCCGCGGCCACCGGGTCGAGTTGAGCGACGTCGAAACCGCCGTACGCGACCATCCCGCCGTCCTCGACGCGGTGGTCTTCGTGCACGAGTTCGCCCCCGGCGACAGCCGCCTCGTGTGCGCCTACGCCACCCCACCCGGAGGAGAGACACCGGACGCCCGCGCCCTACGCGCCCACGTCAAGGAACGGCTGCCGTCGTACATGCACCCCGGCAGGTACTTCCCTCTCCCCCAACTGCCCAGAACCGTCAACGGAAAAGTCGACCGGACCGCTGTGGTCCAGGCATTCCGAGCGTTCCGAGAAAGGAAATGAAGTGTCGGAAACCCTGAGCCCCTCGGCGCGCACCGCCGAAGTCCAGAAGGCGACCCTCGGCTGGGTCTCCGAGCTCCTGGAGGACCCCGCGGTCGGCGCGGAGGACAACTTCCTCGACCTCGGCGGTCACTCCATGCTCGCCCTCCAGCTCAACCAGCAGGCGAAGGAACGTTTCGGCGCCGAGTACGACATCCAGACCCTCTTCGAAGGCACCCTCGCCGAAGCCGCCACCGAACTCGCCGGCCGCCTGAACTGAGCCCCGCGAGCCCACACCCCGGCCCACATCACTGAACCCCACACCACTGAACCCCACACCCCGGCAGCACCGGGACCGGCAGAACCCGAGAAGCGAACCACTCCTCCGTACACACGACCGTCCCACGACGTCGCAAGAGAATGGACGAGCCCGCATGACCACCTCGGAACAGACCGACTTCCGCCTCACCCCCGAGCAGCTCGAGCAGTTCGAGCGCGACGGATACATCGGCCCCATCAAGATCTACGAGCCCGAGGAAATGGAAGAGCGCTGGAACACCATCCGGCGCCAGCTGCCGGACCGCTCCCACGCCATCTACCCCAACGACGCCCTGGGCGGCGTCACCAACATCTCCAACTACGACCGCCACCTCGACGTCGACCTGCTCTCCGAACACATCATGAGGGCCGAGATCGTCGACCGCGTCGCCTCCATCCTCGGCCCCGACGTCCTGTGCTGGCGCACCGAGTTCTTCCCCAAGTACCCCGGCGACGAAGGCACCGACTGGCACCAGGCCTCCACCTTCGCCAACGCCAGCAAGAAGCCCCAGATCCTCTGGCCCTCCCAGGACGGACAGCCCGCCTTCGGCGGCACCATCACCGTCTGGACCGCCTTCACCGACTCCACCAAGGAGAACGGCTGCCTCCAGCTCATGCCCGGCACCCACCGCCACATGAACTACGACGAGTCCAAGCCCATGGACTACAACCCCAACGCCGTCAACAGCATCGAAAAGGACGGCGTCAAGCGCGGCTTCTTCGGCTACGACTACCGCCAGCTCCAGAAGGACCCCAACTGGAAGCCCGACGAGTCCCAGGCCTTCCCCCTCGTCATGAAGCGCGGCGAGTGCGTCATCTTCTGGTCCACCCTCATGCACGCCTCCCTCCCCCACACCGGCAGCAAGAAGGACTACCGCATGGGCTTCGCCGCCCGCTACGTCCCCACCCAGGTGCAGGTCTACCCCGGCACCGAGGAAGTGGCCGAATACGGCGGTGGCATCCCGCTCGACAACTACGGGGCAGTACTCGTTTCTGGTAAAGACGAGTACGGCATCAACCGCATAGCCACCCGCAGTCAGCGCGGCTACGAGTTCGTCCCGCGCTCACTCTGACCCCCGCAGGCCGGCGGGGCCGCACCCCGACCCCGCCGGCAGCGGCACCATGACAAAGCCAGGCCCGGAGGCCCCCGTTGCGGCAGCATCACCTGTACTTGGAAGACACCTACCGTTTCAGCGTCACCACCCGCGTCCTCGAAACCGGACGCACCGAACTGGGGCCCTGGATCACGCTGGAGCACAACATCTTCCATCCCCAGGGCGGCGGACAGCCCAGCGACACGGGCACCGTCGGCACCGCGCCCGCACGCCCCTTCAAGGACCCCGAAGCACCCGGCCACACCGTCCGCCTCTCCTGCGAGACCGACGCCACCACCGGAGACGAAGTCACCGCCACCATCGACGAAGAACTACGCCTCCGCCACGCCGCCCTCCACACCTGCGGCCACGTCGTCGACTCCTTCATCCGACAGGCGGGATTCCGCCATCGTGTCAGCAACCACTTCCCCGGCCAGGCCCGCATCGAATTCGACGCCGGCGACGGCAAACCCGACCTCCAGCAGCTCGCCGCCACCATCGAGGAACAGACCCGCAAAGCCATCGCCGCCGACCACAAGGTCCACGCCGACCACCGCGGCGACCAGCGGATCATCACCATCGACGGCATCGGAGAAGACCCCTGCGGAGGCACCCACGTCACCTCACTGGGCCGCCTCACCGGCTTCTCCCTGCGCTCCATCAAGGTCAAGAGCGGTGTGCTGAAGGTGGGATACGCCGTTGAGCACCTCTAAAGCCGCCGCCCCCCACGACACCGCACCCCTCCCGCACCCCCCGAAAGCCGACCGCCCCACCCGCGCCTGGATGGCCGACCTCGGCGTCCTCGGCGTCGCCATCGTCTGGGGCTCCACCTACGTCGCCATGCAGTGGACCGGCCAGTACATCTCCGTACCGGCCTTCCTCTTCCTCCGCTTCGCCCTCGGCGCCCTCGCCATCACCGCCCTCTCCCTCCACCTCTGGCGCCACGTCACCCGCGACGAACTCCTCCTCGGCTGCCTCTTCGGCCTCCTCCTCTTCGCCATCCTCTTCCTGGAAACCCTCGGCGTCCGCTACACCCTCGCCTCCAACGCCGGCTTCCTCATCGCCCTCTCCGTGATGCTCGTGCCCCTCGCGGAACGCCTCTTCCTACGCGTCCGCATCGCACGCACCATCTACCCCCTCACCCTCCTCTCCGTCGCCGGCTGCGCCCTCCTCACCCTCCACCAGGGCCTGTCCATACGCAGCGGAGACCTGATCATCCTCGCCGCCGCCCTCATCCGAGCCGGCCAGATCGTCCTCTTCAGCGCCCGCACCCAAGGCCGCGACCTCTCCCTGCTCCGCGTCACCGCCATCGAACTCTGGGTCGTCGCGGCCGGCGGCCTCCTCGTGGCCCTCCTCCAGCCCGGCCGGTCATGGGCACAGATCACCCAACTCCCCACACCCGCCTGGCTCGTCATCGCCTACCTCGGCATCGCCGGAACAGCGTTCGCCTTCCTCGTACAACTGCACGCCGCCCGCGCCTCCAGCCCCACCCGCGTAGGACTGGTCCTCTCCACCGAGCCCTTCTTCGCAGCCGTCTTCGCCGTCATCCTCCTCGGCGAACACCTCGGGCCCCTCCAGATCCTCGGCGGCGGACTCATCCTGCTGTCCGCCATCGCGGGACGCTGGGTCGACGCACGCCACCGAAACGGCAGCCCCACGACGAAGCCACCGGAGACACCCCAATGAAGCCCACGCCCTTGGTCCTGCTGCACCATTCCGGCGGATCAGCCCAGGTCTTCGCCCCCCTCATAGCCGCCCTCCCGCCGACCATCACCCCCATCCCCCTGGAGCTCCCCGGCCGCGGCCGCCGCTGGCGCGAAGACCCCCTCACCACCGCCGAAGCAGCCGTCACCGACCTCGCCGAGCAACTCCCCGACGCCGGCGTCACCGGGCACTTCGCCCTCTTCGGCCACAGCATGGGCGCCTACCTCGCGCTCGCCCTCGCCGCGAAACTGGAGAGGGACGCCTCCCCCGCCCAGTGCACCATCCTCTTCGCCTCGGCCAACGCCGGACCCCAATGCGCCGTCCCCCTCTTCGAGGGAGACCCACTCCAAGCCGACGACGAGGACATCCTCCGCACCGGTGCCCGCTTCGGCGGCCTGGACCCCCAGATCCTCGCCCACGCACAGCTACGCCAGCGCACCGCCCGCATCCTGCGGGCCGACTTCGGGGTCTGCGACACGTTCGTCCGCAACCTCAGCCACAACGTCACCGAGAGCCCCCTCGTCGTCTGCTACGGCACGGAGGACTCCTTCAGCCAGCGACAGCTGACCATGTGGCGATGCAGTTCCGCCTCCACGACGGACATGGCGCCCTTCCCGGGCGACCACTTCTACCTCACCGACCAGGCACCCGCCCTCGCGGACCTGATCACGCGACGGCTCACCGCCACCGTCGCCCAACCCGCCTGACCCACCCGGCCGGGAGCCCCCGGCCGGGCAGACCCCGGCCGGGCCTGGCGGTCACTGCCCCTTCGCGGCCTTCTTCTCCTCGGCGTCCTCGATGACCGCCTCCGCGACCTGCTGCATCGACATCCGCCGGTCCATCGACGTCTTCTGGATCCACCGGAACGCGGCCGGCTCCGTCAGCCCGTACTGCGTCTGCAGGATGCTCTTCGCCCTGTCCACCAGCTTGCGCGTCTCCAGCCGCTGCGAGAGGTCGGCGACCTCCTTCTCCAGCGCCTTCAGCTCCGCGAACCGCGACACCGCCATCTCGATGGCCGGCACCACGTCGCTCTTGCTGAACGGCTTCACCAGGTACGCCATGGCCCCGGCGTCCCGGGCCCGCTCGACCAGGTCGCGCTGGGAGAACGCGGTGAGCATCAGCACCGGGGCGATCGACTCCTCGGCGATCTTCTCGGCGGCGGAGATCCCGTCGAGGACGGGCATCTTCACGTCCAGGATCACGAGGTCCGGCCGGTGCTCCCGCGCCAGCTCGACGGCGCGCTGACCGTCACCGGCCTCGCCGACGACGGAGTACCCCTCCTCCTCGAGCATCTCTTTCAGGTCGAGGCGGATGAGGGCCTCGTCCTCGGCGATGACGACGCGGGTCGTCAGCGGCGGGACGTGCGACTTGTCGTCGTCGGCGACGGGCTGGGGCGACTCGGGGGCGGTCACGTAGGCTCCTCGTTCCAAGGCTGGTACAGCTCCCCATGAGCCTACCTATTGGGAAGAGCGGAAGCGCACACGGTATGCTGCCCACAGTCTTGTGGCCGGGTTGGCGCAACTGGCTGACGCGGAGGTCTCAAACACCTCTGTCCGAAAGGACGTGTGGGTTCGAATCCCATACCCGGCACAACCTGAAGCGGATGCTCACGTTCTCGTGAACATCCGCTTTTTGCTGCTCTGCGTCACGGAACCTCACGCACAGTTGCCGTATGAATTTCCACGGCACAGCAGTGCGACAGAAGGCCCTCACGCTCCTCCGCGGCGGCGCACGGAACGCGGACGTGGCGCGAAAGCTTGATGTGCCGCTTGGCACGGTCTCGTACTGGCTCCACATGGACCGGGCCAAGCGCGGTGAGTGCCCGGGCAAGCACAATCCGGGGTGTCCGCGGTGCGACGGCCGTGACCTGGACGGTGCCGCCTACGCCTACCTCCTGGGGCTGTACCTCGGCGACGGTCACATCAGCCACTATTCAACTCACCGGGTCCCCAACCTCATGATCACCTGCACGGAAACGTGGCCGGGCCTCATGGACGACTGCGAGCGTGCGATGCGAACCGTCTTCCCCGGCAACTCAGTGTGCCGGGTGCGTCGCACCGGATGCCGCAACGTAAAGGTGTACTCGAAGCATCTGGAGTGCCTCTTTCCTCAGCACGGCCCCGGCAAGAAGCACGAGCGCCCCATCGTCCTCGAGAACTGGCAACAGCACATCGTCGACGCCCACCCCTGGGAGTTCATCCGGGGGCTCATCCATTCCGACGGATGCCGGATCACCAACTGGACGACCCGCGTCGTCGGCGGCGAGCGGAAGCGCTACGAATACCCGCGGTACTTCTTCACCAACGTCTCCGACGACATCCGACGGCTCTTCACGGACACCCTGGACACGCTCGGTATCGAGTGGACGCACTGCACCCGCGGTGGCAACCCCTACAACATCTCCGTCGCCCGACGGGCGTCCGTCGCGCTCATGGACGCCCACGTCGGGCCGAAGTACTGAGCCTCACAACCGGGGCTACGCCACCCGGTCGCCGATGCGGTGGACGCGGACCAGGTTCGTGGAGCCCGGGACGCCCGGCGGGGAGCCGGCGGTGATCACGACCAGGTCGCCCTTGCGGCAGCGCCCGATCTTGGTCAGCTGCTCGTCGACCTGGGCGACCATCGCGTCCGTGGACTCCACGTGCGGGCCGAGGAAGGTCTCGACGCCCCAGGTGAGGTTCAGCTGGGAGCGGGTGGCCGGCTCCGGGGTGAAGGCGAGGAGCGGGATCGGGGAGCGGTAGCGGGAGAGGCGCTTGACCGTGTCGCCGGACTGGGTGAAGGCGACGAGGTACTTGGCGTCGAGGAAGTCGCCGATCTCGGCGGCCGCGCGGGCGACGGCGCCGCCCTGGGTGCGGGGCTTGTTGCGGTCGGTGAGGGGGGCCAGGCCCTTGGCGAGGATGTCCTCCTCGGCCGCTTCGACGATGCGGCTCATCGTGCGGACGGTCTCGATGGGGTACCGGCCGACGCTGGTCTCGCCGGAGAGCATGACGGCGTCGGTGCCGTCGATGACGGCGTTGGCGACGTCGCTGGCCTCGGCGCGCGTGGGGCGGGAGTTCTCGATCATCGAGTCGAGCATCTGGGTGGCGACGATGACCGGCTTGGCGTTGCGCTTGGCGAGCTTGATGGCGCGCTTCTGGACGATGGGCACCTGCTCCAGCGGCATTTCGACGCCGAGGTCGCCGCGGGCGACCATGATGCCGTCGAAGGCGGCGACGATGTCGTCGATGTTCTCGACGGCCTGCGGCTTCTCGATCTTCGCGATGACGGGGACGCGGCGGCCTTCCTCGTCCATGACGCGGTGGACGTCCTCGATGTCGCGTCCGCTGCGTACGAAGGAGAGGGCGATGACGTCGGCTCCGGTGCGCAGGGCCCAGCGGAGGTCTTCGACGTCCTTGGTGGAGAGGGCGGGGACGGAGACGGCGACGCCGGGGAGGTTGAGGCCCTTGTTGTCGGAGACCATGCCGCCTTCGGTGACGGTGGTGTGGACGCGGGGGCCGTCGACGGAGGTGACTTCGAGGGTGACGCGGCCGTCGTCGACGAGGATGCGTTCGCCGGGGGTGACGTCGTCGGCGAGGCCTGCGTAGGTGGTGCCGCAGAGGTGGCGGTCGCCTTCGACGGGTTCGACGGTGATGGTGAAGGTGTCACCGCGTTCAAGGAGTACGGGGCCTTCGCGGAAGCGTCCGAGCCGGATCTTCGGGCCTTGAAGGTCGGCCAGGACGCCGACGCTGCGGCCGGTTTCGTCGGAGGCTTTGCGTACGCGCTCGTAACGCTCCTCGTGTTCGGCGTACGAGCCGTGGCTGAGGTTGAGGCGGGCGACGTCCATTCCGGCCTCGACCAGTGTCTTGATCTGGTCGTATGTGTCGGTGGCGGGCCCCAGGGTACAGACGATTTTTGCTCGGCGCATGGTCCGACCCTAGGGCCTACCGGCGGGTAGAGAATTGGTCCCGCATGACGACTCAACAACCTTTGCGTGAAGGGCTATTGACAAGTGTTGAATTGTGCGGGGGGATGCTCTGATGAGCATTTATGAGGGTGGGCCGTCCGGGCGGCGGGCGGCGTTCTCCCGCTCGTGGAGCGTCGAGACCAGTTCGTCGACGATCTCTTTCGGTGAGTACCGGTAGATGCCCCGGTACTGCGTGCTTTCCAGGAAGTCGGGCATGCGCGCCCCGTCGAGACGTACGGGTACGAGGCTGGCGCGGCCTTCCACGGAGGCGCGGTAGAGCTCGCGTGCTTCCAGGAGGCAGTAGGTGCTCGACAGGTACGCCTCCGAGATGAGCAGCACTCCGACCGCGGAGCGGGCGAGGCCGGTGAGCAGGGTGTCCATCCAGGGTTCGCCGACGGGGATGGCGCGGGACGCGCGGTAGTCGAATACGTGCTGGAATCTGTCGCCGAGGAGGCGGGAGAATTCCGCGGCCCGCTCGCCGTCTTCCGCGGCGTAGCTGAGGAAGACGCGTTCGCTGCGTTTCGCGGCCGTGCGGAAGTAGTCGACGGCTTGGTCGGCTCCGCCGATGTAGCGTGCGGGCTCGTCGGTCACCTTGAGGTGAATGTCGAACGCGCGTTCCAGGTCCGCGGGGTCGGACCATCGGATGATGGCGCGCCTGTGTCCGGTTTCGACGTCGCCGTACAGGGTGTCTTCGCCGGGTACGTCGGTGGTCGAGGTGATCGGCAGGGTGGGGATGAACTGGCCGTGGGCGTAGGCGGCCGCCATGCGGGAGGCGGGGTCGTCGAGGTCGATGACGAGCCAGTCGCACTGGCGCAGGCGGGTGATGAGGTCGAGGTTCATCCGGGGAGGCCAGGGCAGGGCCATCGGTTCCCAGGCGTGCTCGTGGAGCAGTTCGGTCAGTGCCGGGACCACGGTCTGTTGGTGCGGTGGTGACACGATGAGTCCCACGTGGCGTTTCTGGTAGGCCCGGCCGGTTCCCGTGGTGGTGGTGGCGGCGTCGTGGAGGTCGGCCATGAAGGCGCGGTATGCCGTGGTGACCTTGGCGGGGACGGACGAGGGGGCGGAGGAGCCGATCTCCTGGGCGTCGTACTCGATGAGGCGGACGTCGGAGGGGGCTTTGAGGGCGGGGACGAGGCGGTGGTCGTGGAAGACGATCGCGGGCTTGCGCGCGCGGACGGCCATGCTCAGTTCGAGCCGGAAGTAGCGGGCCTCGTGGCGGAGCAGTGTCCGGGTGTAGGTCTCCCTCGGTCCGCCGGGCAGGGGGTAGATGCCGACGAATCCGTCGGCGTCCCTGATCATGCGTTCGAGTCTGACGGTGCTGGTGAAGGAGATGCCTTCGTCGACGCGGAAGGAGACGTCCTCGACGGAGCTCAGCAGGCGCCAGAAGTACTGGTTCTCCGCCGGGGAGTGGTAGCGGTGGCTGAGGAAGACGCCGAGGCGGCCGGCTCCGGTGTCGGATGCGTCGGTGGTCATCCTCCGCTCCCGGTGTCGGGGGGTGCCGTGGGTGTGGCGGGTGCGGCGGGTACGGCCGGCGTCTGCGGCTGGCCTGTCGCCGGCGCTTCGGTCTGCTTGAGGCGGCCGTAGACGGCGTCGAAGGTGAAGCCGGATACGAAGCCGACCGTGAGGACGAAGAACAGCAGGCGCCGTGCGCCGTCTCCGGTGAGTATCTCCGGGGAGGCCGCCAGTTGCGCGGAGACGAAGAGGAGGAAGGAGATGGCGCCGGCGGACATGCCGAGTGCGGCCGTCCTGGCCCAGTGGACGCCGTGGTCGAAGGCGTTGCGGGTGATGGCTCCGGATGTTCCGGTGGCCAGGGCTCCGGCCACGAGCGCCGTGACGTTGACGAAGGCGTTCGAGCTGACGGCGTAGGTGAGCGGGATCATCGCCAGTCCGAGGCAGAGCAGCAGGAGGCCGATGGTGATGCCGAGGGCGCTGCGCCAGGCCTCCCCGAGCCGTAGGCGGTTCTGTTGGTTGCGCTGGGCGTCCCGGCGCTGGTGTTGGGCGAGGAGCAGCCGTATGAGGGTGGGCGCCGAGGTGTCGCTCCATTCGGCGCCCATGGCGGACACTTCCTCCGGGGTGGCGTGGTGTCCGACGCGGTTCATGGTGTCCCAGACCTTGCGGGCGGCTCCGCCGAAGCAGGCCACCGCCGCTACGGGGACGTCGAAGGCGAGGCACACCATGCCGGTGACGAGTGTGGATCGTCCTCCGCCGACGAGGATGACACCGTCCACTTCTCTCAGGGAGCGGTAGAAGCTGGTTTCCCAGTTCTCGCCGGATTCGTAGCGGATGTCGAACATCTCGGGGCGTTCGGTGAGGAGGGGGAAGTCCTTCTCGCCATCCCCGTACGGCGGGCGGACGTGGATGGCTCCGGCCGGGCTGTCGGCCACGGACAGGTAGCCCGTGACGACCTGGTCCTCCACGAACTGGGCTTCGCTGGAGTACACGATGAGGTCGCAGTCGGCCTCGGCGAGCGCCCTGCCGATCTGCTCGCACGCCGGTGAGGCGGTCTCGGCGTGGGCCAGTGGCGGGTCGTAGGCGCGGGCGGGGTCCGCGCTTCCCACTACAGCGATCAGCCGTCTCATCGCGTTCCCCCAAGCGCCTCGTGGTCTGCCGAGCGGATGAGTGAGCCTTCCTTGCCGGTGCGCGGGCCAAACGGGGCGCGGCTACAACTCCGGGGGGTGCATGGTGAATCGGGCGTTCACCTGGGCGGTGACGGTCTGGCGCTGGGGTTCGAGGTCGAGGGCGGGGGCCATCTCCGTGGCTTCGGCCGCGAAGGCCATGCGGGGTGCGCCGCCGGGGGCGTTGGGCCGCAGGGGGTAGGAGGGGGCGTTCTCGGCGCCGAGGTCGGCGAGTTCGACGAGTGCGGCGAGGCGGGTGCCGAGGGCGTCGGCGTATTCGCGGGCGCGCTGGACGGCTTCCTTGACGGCTTGGCGGCGGGCGGCGCCGTGGGCCGGGGAGTCGGGGCGCAGGGCCCACCAGGGGCCGTCGACGCGGGTGAGTTCGAGGTCGGCGAGGCGGGTGGTGAGTTCGCCGAGGGCGGTGAAGTCGGAGAGTTCGGCGGTGAGGTGGACGCGGCCGTGGTAGGCGCGAACGCGTTCGCCTTTGCCGCGTTTGGTGAGCTCGGGGCTGATGGAGAAGGCTCCGGTCTCCAGTTTCTCGACGGCGTCGCCGTACGACTTGACGAGTTCGAGGACGGTGGTGTTGCGGCGGGTGAGGTCTTCGAGGGCGCTGCGCCGGTCGGTGCCGCGGGCGCCGACGGAAATGCCGATGCGGGCGATTTCGGGGTCGACTACCAGGCGGGCTTCGCCGCGCACGGCGACGCGGGGGGCTTGGGCGGTTCCGTACGGCAGGTCGCTGGTCATGGCCCGTCACTTCCTCGTGGTCATCGGATCGAAACCTTGCGGGGCCTGTTTCCGGGGGCCGCCGTACGACAGAATCTACGCGCGTTGTGCACGGAGAATCGAAGGAGATCACATGCCGCTGAACCGTAGGACCTTCCTGGAGCGGTCGGCCGCCGCCGGTGCCGGTGTGGCCTTGGCGGGGTCCGTCGCGGGCCCGGCCGTGGCGCAGGGTGGGGGGAAGGACGGGAAGGGCAAGCGGTACTCCTTCACCGTCATGGGCACCACCGACCTGCACGGGAACGTCTTCAACTGGGACTACTTCACCGACAGGGAGTTCGACGACAAGGCGCGCAACGACGTCGGTCTCGCGAAGATCTCCACGCTCGTCGAGCAGGTCCGCGCGGCGAAGGGGCGGCGCAACACGCTGCTCATCGACGCGGGCGACACGATCCAGGGCACGCAGCTGGCGTACTACTACGCCAAGGTGGACCCGATCACGGCCGAGCGCGGCCCGGTGCACCCCATGGCGCAGGCCATGAACGCCATCGGGTACGACGCGGCGGCGCTGGGCAACCACGAGTTCAACTACGGCATACCGGTGCTGCGGAAGTTCCAGGACCAGTGCGACTTCCCGCTGCTGGGCGCGAACGCGCTGGACGCGAAGACGCTGCGGCCGGCGTTCCCGCCGTACAGCCTGCACCGGCTGCGTACGCCGTGCGGGCGGGATGTGCGGGTGGCGGTGCTGGGGTTGACGAACCCGGGGATCGCGATCTGGGACAAGGCGAACGTCGGCGGCAAGATGGTCTTCCCGGGGCTGGAGGAGCAGGCCGCGAAGTGGGTGCCGAAGCTGCGGGCGATGGGTGCGGACGTGGTGATCGTGTCCGCGCACTCGGGGTCCAGCGGCACGTCGTCGTACGGTGACCAGCTGCCGTACATCGAGAACGCCGCGGCGCTCGTGGCCGAGCAGGTGCCGGGCATCGACGCGATCCTGGTCGGGCACGCGCACACCGAGATCCCGGAGTACCGGGTGAGGAACAAGGAGACGGGCAAGGACGTCGTGCTGTCCGAGCCGCTGAAGTGGGGGCAGCGGCTGACGCTGTTCGACTTCGAGGTGGTGTGGCGCGGGGGCCGCTGGGTCGTGGAGAAGGTCGGCGCCTCGGTGCTGAACTCGAACACGGTCGAGGAGGACCCGGGGATCGTGAAGCTGCTCGGTGACGAGCACGCGAAGGTCGTGGCGTACGTCAACCAGGTGATCGGTACGTCGCCGGTCGCGATGTCCACGGCCGATGCGCCGTGGAAGGACGAGCCGATCATCGATCTGATCAACCATGTGCAGGCGGAGACGGTGAGGGCGGCGCTGGCGGGCGGCGAGTACGCGGCGCTGCCGGTGCTGTCGCAGGCGTCGTGCTTCTCGCGGACGGCGCGGATTCCGGCGGGCCAGGTGACGATCCGGGACGCGGCGGGTCTGTACCCGTTCGAGAACACGCTGGAGGCGCGGCTGCTGACGGGTGCGCAGCTGAAGGAGTACCTGGAGTACTCGGCGAAGTACTACGTCCGGACCGCGGCGGGTGCGCCGGTGGAGACGGCGAAGCTGACGAACGCGGACGGTACGCCGGACTACAACTACGACGCGGTGTACGGGCTGACGTACGAGATCGACATCGCGCAGCCGGTCGGTTCGCGGATCGTGAACCTGTCCTTCGAGGGCAAGCCGCTGGACCCGGAGGCGCGGTTCGTGCTGGCGGTGAACAACTACCGGGCGAGTGGCGGTGGGGCGTTCCCGCACGTCGCTTCGGCGAAGCAGGTGTGGTCGAACTCGGAGGAGATCCGTAACACGATCATCCAGTGGGTGCAGGCGAAGGGGACGATCGACCCGGCCGCGTTCGCCGCGGTGGGGTGGAGGCTGACGCGGGACGGTGTCCCCGTCTTCTAGCCGGGGGCTTCTAGCGGGTCCTCTGGTGGGGGAGGCCGAAGGTGGTGAACGCGGTCCGTCCGGGCAGCGGGTAGGGCTCCTTGCCGGTGAGTGAGTTGAGGATGGTGGCGGCGCGCCAGGCTGCGAGGCCGAGGTCGGGCGCGCCGACGCCGTGGGTGTGGGTTTCGGCGTTCTGTACGTAGACGGCGCCGGTGACGGAGGGGTCGAGGACGAGGCGGTACTGGTCGTCGACGCGGGGGCGTTCGGTGGAGTCGCGGCGCATGTAGGGGTCGAGGCCGGCGAGGACGCGTTCGAGGGGGCGTTGGCGGTAGCCGGTGGCGAGGACGACGGCGTCGGTGACGATGCGGTCGCGGGTGCCTTGCTGGATGTGTTCGACGTGCAGTTCGACCTTGGTGGTGGCGAGGCGTCCGGCGGTGCGGACGCGGACGCCGGGGGTGAGGACGGCGTCGGGCCAGCCGCCGTGGAGGGTGCGGCGGTAGAGCTCGTCGTGGATGGCGGCGATGGTGTCGGTGTCGATGCCTTTGTGGAGCTGCCACTGGCGGGGGACGAGGTCGTTGCGGACGTGCTCGGGCAGGGCGTGGAAGTAGCGGGTGTAGTCGGGGGTGAAGTGCTCCAGGCCGAGTTTGGAGTACTCCATGGGGGCGAAGGCCTCGGTGCGGGCGAGCCAGTGGATCTTCTCGGCGCCGGCGGGGCGGGCGCGCAGGAGGTCGAGGAAGATCTCGGCGCCGGACTGGCCGGAGCCGATGACGGTGACGTGGTCGGCGGCGATGAGGCGGTCGCGGTGGTGGAGGTAGTCGGCGGAGTGGAGGACGGGGACGGCGGGTGCGGCGGCGAGGGGCCTGAGCGGTTCGGGGATGTAGGGCTCGGTGCCGATGCCGAGGGCGAGGTGGCGGGCGTGGGTGCGGCCGGGGGCTTCGGCGTGGCCGTCGGCGTCGAGCCGGGTGTAGTCGACTTCGAAGACGTCGCGTTCGGGGTTCCAGCGGACGGCGTCGACCTGGTGGCCGAAGTGGAGTCCGGGCAGGTGGTCGCTGACCCAGCGGCAGTAGGCGTCGTATTCGGCGCGGTGGATGTGGAACCGCTCGGAGAAGTAGAAGGGGTAGAGGCGCTCGCGGCCGCGGAGGTAGTTGAGGAATGTCCAGGGGCTGGTGGGGTCGGCGAGGGTGACGAGGTCGGCGAGGAAGGGAACCTGGAGGGTGGCGCCCTCGATGAGGAGGCCGGGGTGCCAGTGGAAGGCGGGGCGCTGTTCGTAGAAGGCGGTGGCGAGGCCGCCGGGGACGCCGTGGGCGAGGGCGGCGAGGGAGAGGTTGAAGGGGCCGATGCCGACGCCCACGAGGTCGTGGGGGTGTTCGGTGGTGTGGGGGTGTTCGGTCATCGGGTGGTGCTGCCTTCCACGAGGTCGAGGAGTTGTGCGAGGTCGTCGGGGGTGGTGTGGGGGTTGAGGAGGGTGGCCTTGAGCCAGAGGCGTCCGTCGGCGGTGCGGGCGCGGCCGAGGACGGCGCGGCCTTCGGTGAGGAGGGTGCGGCGGA
This sequence comes from Streptomyces sp. NPDC003036, assembly GCF_040611175.1. Classification (NCBI taxonomy): domain Bacteria; kingdom Bacillati; phylum Actinomycetota; class Actinomycetes; order Kitasatosporales; family Streptomycetaceae; genus Streptomyces; species Streptomyces sp. NPDC003036. Next base: position 45,275 of record NZ_JBEXNO010000014.1, read on the forward strand.
TGGCGGCGACGGTGGTGTCGGGGGCGCCGGTGGGGCGGAAGAGGACGGTGGAGAGGGTGGGGCGTTCGTAGAGCTCCAGGGCGGGGCTCTTCTCGACGAGGTCGGCGAGGTGCTGGGCGATGGTGCAGACCTGGTCGACGAGGGCGCCGAGTCCGGAGCGGCCGAGGGCGCGGAGGGTGACGGCGATCTTGAGGATGTCGGGGCGGCGGCTGGTGCGCGGGGAGCGGCCGAGGAGGTCGGGCAGGCCGGCTTCGGTGTCGTCGTCGGCGTTGAGGTACTCGGCGGTGTGGGCGAGGGGCCGCAGGAGGGCGCGATCGGGTACGGCGAGGAGGCCGGCGGCGAGTGGTTGCCAGCCGAGTTTGTGCAGGTCGAGGGTGACGGTGGTGGCGCGGTCGAGGCCACTCAGGAGGGGGCGGCGGGTTGCGCTGAAGAGCAGCGGGCCGCCGTAGGCGGCGTCGATGTGGAGGTCGGCGCCGTGGGCGTCGCACAGGTCGGCGATCTCGGGGAGCGGGTCGATGCGGCCGGTGTCGGTGGTGCCGGCGGTGGCGGCGACGAGGACGGGGCCGCGCAGTCCGGTGAGGACGGCTTCGAGGGCGGTGAGGTCGAGGGTGCCGCCGGGTGCGGGCACGGTGACGGGCTCGGGCAGGCCGAGGAGCCAGGTGGCGCGGTGGAGGGAGTGGTGAGCGTTCGCGGCGCAGACGGTCTGCACGGTGGCGCCGAACGCGCCGTGGCGCTCGCGGGCGAGGAGCAGGGCGAGCTGGTTGGCCTCGGTGCCGCCGGTGGTGACGAGCGCGTCGGGGTCGGGTCCGGTGGGGTGGACCTCGGTGGCGAGGGCGCGGGTGACGAGCTCTTCGAGGGCGGAGGCCGCGGGGGCCTGGTCCCAGGAGTCGAGGGACGGGTTGAGCGCGGCGGCCGCGAGGTCGGCGGCGACGGCGAGGGCGAGCGGCGGTGTGTGGAGGTGGGCGGCGCAGTGGGGGTGCGCGGGGTCGGCGGCGCCGTAGGCGAGGGCGTGGGTGAGGGTGCGGAGGGCTTCGTGGGGGCCGGTGCCGGTGGGGGGGATGAGGGGTTGCGCCCCGAGGCCCTCCGAGGTCGCCGGCTCATGCCCTCTCAGGGTCTGGTGGAGGTAGGCCGTCACGGCGGCGGGGCCGCCCGGGGGCAGGGGGCCGCCGCGGGCGGTGGTGCCGGTGTGGAGGGCGTCGAGCACGGTGTCGACGTGGGGGCGCAGTGCGTCGGGGCCTGCGGGACCTCCGGCGAGGGACGGGGTGCTCATGGGGCCAGCGTGGACCGCCGCCGCACCGGGTGGGTCCGGTGCGGCGCGATCACAACCCGAAAGTGGGACGCCCGCGGCGAGACGTACGCCCCGGGGTCCCGCTGCTGCTATGCCTCCCGGACGCGCAGGGCGCGGCGCAGGTCGTCGAGCTGGTCGACGAGCTTGCGGCGCAGCGCCGGGATCATGGTGCCGGCCGCCAGGTGCTCCTCGCCGAGGCGCAGGTTGTCGGCGTCGACCGCGTGGGCGGGGAAGGCGTAGCGGCCGGCGGCCTCGGCGATGGCGGGGCCGCGGCGGTCGGCGAGGGCGATGGCGTCGGGGTAGAAGCGGGGCACGTACTCCCGTACGAGCTCGGCCTGTTCGGGCTGCCAGAAGCCTTGTGCGGTGGCGGTGAACAGGTAGTTGGAGAGCGCGTCGGAGGCGAACATCCGCTCCCAGGCGGCCGCTTTGGCTTCGGGGGTGGGGAGTGCGGCGCGGCAGCGGGCGGCGCCTTCCTGGCCGGTGGCGCTGGGGTCGCGGTCCAGTTCGGCGGCGATGGCGTCCTCGTCCGTGGCCCCGAGGGCGGCGAGGCGGGCCAGGATGCGCCAGCGGAGTTCGGGGTCGAGGTCGGGGCCGCCGGGGACGGCGCCTTCGGCGAGCCAGCCCTGGAGGGTGCCGGGCTGCTGGGCGGCGTCGATGCGGTGGCGTACGGCGGTGAGGCGGAGGCCCGGGTCGGTGCCGTCCTCGGTGCGGCGGATGAGGTCGCGGGTGAGGTCGGTGAGGAGGGCGAGGGCGTCGGGCCGGGTCTCGGGGGTGAGGTAGCGGTCGGCGATCTGGGTGGAGGCGAAGCCGAGGACGCCCTGGACGATGGCGAGGTCCTTCTCCTCGGGGAGGTGGGCGCGGGCGGTCTGCAGGTACTCGGTGGGCGGGAGTTCGCCGTCGCGGACCATGTCGCGCAGGCAGTTCCACACGACGGCGCGGGTGAGGGCGTCGGGGATGCCGGAGAGGTTGCGGAAGGCGGGTTCCTCGGAGTGTTGGCCGAGGCGGATCTTGGCGTAGGTGTGGTCGCCGTCGTTGAGGACGATGAGGGCCGGGCGGGGGCCGGGGATGGTCGCCGGGGCTTCCTGCGGGACGTCGATCTCGACGCGCTCGCGCAGCACCAACTGGGACCCGTCGGCGAGTTCGCGGTCGTACAGGCCGACGGTGACGCGGTGCGGGCGGCTGCCGGTGCGCTGGACGGCGAGGGTGCCGTCGGCCGGGTCGTACGCGGGTGTGAGGGTGTCGACGCCGGTGGTGCGCAGCCATGCCTCGGCCCAGCCGTGGATGTCGCGGTCGGTCGCGGAGGCGAGGTTGTCGATGAAGTCGGCGAGGGTGGCGTTGCCGAACTTGTGGCGGGCGAAGTGGACGTTGATGCCGGCGAGGAAGTCCTTCTCGCCCATCCAGGCGACGAGCTGCCGCAGCGCGGAGGCGCCCTTGGCGTAGGAGATGCCGTCGAAGTTGAGCATCGCGGAGGCCGTGTCGGGGACGGCGTCGGGGTCGGGGGCGACGGGGTGGGTGGAGGGCCGCTGGTCGGCGTCGTACCCCCAGGCCTTGCGTACGACGCCGAAGTCGACCCAGGTGTCGGGGTAGCGGGTGGTGGCCTCGTTGAGGGTCTGGTAGCCCATGTACTCGGCGAAGGACTCGTTCAGCCAGATGTCGTCCCACCACTTGAGGGTGACGAGGTCGCCGAACCACATGTGGGCCATCTCGTGGGCGATGACCATGGCGCGGGTCTGGCGCTCGGTGACGGTGACGGCGGAGCGGTAGACGAACTCGTCGCGGAAGGTGACCAGGCCGGGGTTCTCCATGGCGCCGGCGTTGAACTCGGGCACGAAGGCCTGGTCGTAGGAGTCGAAGGGGTACGGCTCCTCGAACTTCTCGTGGTACCGGTCGAAGCACTGCCGGGTGACGTCGAGGATCTCGTCGGCGTCGGCGTCGAGGTAGGGGGCGAGGGAGCGGCGGCAGTGGATGCCGAAGGGCAGTCCGGCGTGTTCGGTGCGGATGGAGTGCCAGGGGCCGGCGGCGACGGCGACGAGGTAGGTGGAGATGAGGGGGGTGGGGGCGGCCTGCCAGCGGCCGTCGCCCTGGGGGGTGGTGATGCCGTTGGCGAGGACGGTCCAGCCGTCGGGCGCGGTGACGGTCAGCTCGAAGACGGCCTTGAGGTCGGGCTGGTCGAAGGCGGCGAAGACGCGCTGGACGTCCTCCATGAACAGCTGGGTGTAGGCGTAGGTCTCGCCGTCGCTGGGGTCGGTGAAGCGGTGCATGCCCTCGCCGGTGCGCGAGTAGCGCATGGCGGCGTCGACGCGCAGCTCGTGCGGGCCCTCGGTGAGGGTGAGGGGGTAGCGGTTGTCGACGAGCGCCTCGGGGTCGAGGGGCTGCCCGTCGAGGGAGAGCGCCCGGAGGGTGGCGGGCTTGAGCTCGACGAAGGTGTCGCCGTGGGTGCGGGCGGTGAACCGGATGACGGTGGTCGAGTCGAAGGTGTCGTCGCCGGTGGTGAGGTCCAGGTCGATCGTGTACCGCTGGACGTCGAGGAACCGGGCTCGGGTCTGCGCTTCGTCGCGCGTCAGTACGGGCATGGGCCCATGCTGCCCGATGGTTGAACGCCGGACACGCGAGTTCTTCTCACGGCTGAGCGGACGGCGGACCCGAGCCCGGACACGGCCTAGACGGTCGCGGTCACCGGGTGCGCGGTGCCGCCCGTGAGGCGCAGGAGTTCCTCGTACGTCGTGGGGAAGACGGTGCGCGGGTGTCCGGCCGCCGCCCAGACGCGCGGGTGGTCGGCGAGCGCGGTGTCGACGACGGTGCGCAGGGGGGTGGGGTGGCCGATCGGGGCGACGCCGCCGATGGCCTGGCCGGTGGCGGCGCGTACCTGCTCGGGGGTGGCGCGGTGGAGCGCGGGCAGGCCGAGGCGGGCGGCGAGGGCGGCTGTGTCGACGCGGTGGCTGCCGCTGGTCATGACGAGGACGGGGGTGCCGTCGGCGTGGAAGACGAGGCTGTTGGCGATGGCGCCGATGTCGCAGCCGAGGGCGGCGGCGGCTTCGGCGGCGGTACGGGCGGAGCCGGGCAGCTCGCGGACGGCGCCGGGGGCGCCGGCCGCGGCGAGCGCGTCGGCGACGAGGCGGCTGCGGGCGGGGAGCTCGCTCATCGGGCGGTCCCTTCGGTGTCGGTGTGGGTGTCGGTGTGGGCGTGGGCGCGGTGGGCCGCCGCGATCACGGCGTGTACGGAGGCGGTGAGCACGGAGGTGTCCCGGCCCACGCCCCACAGGGTGGTGTCCCCGACGCGGCATTCGGCGTAGGCCACGGCGTGGCTGTCGGGGCCGGTGCCGGTGGCGTGCTCGGCGTAGTGGCGGATGTCGACGGGGGTTCCGGCGGTGGCGAGGGCGTCGGTGAGCGCGGAGAGCGGGCCGTTGCCGGTGCCGGTCACCTCGCGTCCGTCGGGGAGCGTGGCGTGGAAGGTGTGGTGTCCGGGGGCGGTTTCGGTGGTGTGCCAGGCGGCGGGGGTCAGCGGGCCCTGCTCGTACGGGGCGAGGTAGGTGGCGTGGAAGAGGTCCCACAGCTGCGGGGCGGTGACCTCCTCGCCGCTGGCGTCGGTGGCGTGCTGGACGACGCGCGAGAAGTCGATCTGGAGGCGGCGGGGCAGGTCGAGCCCGTACGCCGTGTGGAGCAGGTAGGCGATGCCGCCCTTGCCGGACTGGCTGTTGACGCGGATGACGGCTTCGTAGGCGCGGCCGATGTCGGCGGGGTCGATGGGCAGGTACGGGACCTCCCAGGGGGCTTGCTCCGGCGGGACGCCGAGGGCGGCGGCGCGGGCGGCGTGGTGGGCGAGGCCCTTCTTGATGGCGTCCTGGTGGGTGCCGGAGAAGGCGGTGTGGACGAGGTCGCCGGCGTACGGGTGGCGCTCGTGGACCGGCAGGCGGTTGCAGTGTTCGACGGTGCGGCGGACGGCGTCGATGTCGGAGAGGTCCAGCATGGGGTCGACGCCCTGGGTGTGCAGGTTGAGGGCGAGGGTGACCAGGTCGACGTTGCCGGTGCGCTCGCCGTTGCCGAAGAGGCAGCCCTCGACGCGCTGGGCTCCGGCCAGGAGGGCGAGTTCGGCGCAGGCGACGCCGGTGCCGCGGTCGTTGTGGGGGTGGACGGAGAGGACGACGGCGTCGCGCCGCGCCAGGTTGCGGTGCGTGTACTCGATCTGGTCGGCGTAGACGTTGGGGGTGGCGATCTCGACGGTGGCGGGGAGGTTGAGGGTGACGGGGCGGTCGGGTGAGGCGTCCCAGAGGGCGGGGCCGGTGAGGTCGTCGCAGAGCTCCAGGATGTAGTCCGGTTCGGTGGCGTTGAAGACCTCGGGCGAGTACTGGAAGCGGATGTCCTGGGCGGGGCGGGCGTCGGCGAGCTTGGCGATGAGCGTGGCGGCGTCGCGGACGAGGGTGTGGATGTCGTCGCGGCTTCGGCCCAGGACGATGTCGCGCCAGATGGGCGCGGTGGCGGTGTAGAGGTGGACGACGGTGCGGGGCAGGCCGTCGATGGCCTCGAAGGTGCGCTCGATGAGGTCGGGGCGGGCGGGGGTGAAGACGACGACGGTGACGTCGTCCGGTACGGCGTCGCTCTGGGCGAGGTGGCGTACGAAGTCGAAGTCGGTGCGGCTCGCGGAGGGGTAGGCGACCTCGATCTCCTTGAACCCCATGGCGACCTGGAGGTCGAACATGCGGCGCTTGCGCGCCGTGTCCATCGGTTCGGCGAGCGCCTGGTTGCCGTCGCGCAGGTCGACGGGAACCCAGAGGGGGGCGCGGTCGATGGTGCGGGTGGGCCAGGTGCGGTCGGTGAGGGCGGGGAGGGGGACGCGGGCGTGGGCGGGGCGGTAGCGGTGGCTCGGCATGGCGCCGTCGCGCTGCGGGTTCCAGGCGGGGGCGGTGCCGATGCCGGGGGCGTCGGTGGCATGGGTGGCGTATGACATGAAGCCTCTTCTGTCGGACCGGAGTTGACCGGCTGTCGGACCGGAGTTGACCGGCGTGGCTCAGGTCCTGCACGGTCGGTCAGGCCGGATAAGCGAGCGGGGACTGGGGGTCCCCCCAGGCGAAGCGAGGGGGAACGTGCAGCTGCAAGGCGGAGGAAGGATCCTCCCCCGTTGCCCGAAGCGCTACGGGGGCCATGGGCGACTGACGACAACGCGGGCTGGGGGTGCCCCCAGGCGAAGCTCTGGGGGAGTGCGTGCCAGGGCACGAGTGCCCGGCAAGATCGACCGCGCAGGGCCTGACGCCGCGGCGGGGTGCCGGTCGCGTCAGGCCCCGCCGCGGCGGCCGAGAAGGAGACCACGCAGCTTCATGCCGGGTACAGTAATCACGGAACAACTCCTCAGACAAGCTGAGAGGTGAAAGGGATGTCGTCGGGTCTCGGCGCGCTGCGCCCCAGCCCCCTGGTCGAACAGGCCGCGGAGCGGTTGCGCGGACAGATCACGGGCGGGCACTGGCCGGTGGGCACCAAGCTGCCCGGCGAGACGACGCTCGCCAAGGAGCTGGGCGTCGGCCGCTCCACGGTCCGCGAGGCGGTGCGGCTCCTGGCCGGCGCGGGGCTGCTGCGGCCGCGGCAGGGCGCCGGCGTGTTCGTCGTCGCGACCGAGCCGGCGGTGCCGGTGGAGGACTGGGCGACCCGGCTGCGCCGCGCGGCGGTCACCGATGTGTACGAGGTGCGCGCGATGGTGGAGGTGCAGGCGGCGCGGCTGGCCGCGGCGCGCCGTACGGAGGCGGACCTGGCGGCGATGGACGCGGCGCTGGCGGCGCGGACCGAGGCGGCGGGCGGCGACGACGCGGCGTTCGTGGACGCGGACATCTCGCTGCACGCGGCGGTGGTGGCGGCCGCGCACAACCCCGTGCTGACGGACCTGTTCAAGGAGTTCGTGCCCGCGCTGCGGGAGGGCCTGATCGGCCTGGTGCAGCTGCTCGACCTGCGCGAGCGGGAGCCGGGCCACAGCGCCGACCTGCACGCGGAGCTGGTGGAGGCGGTACGCCGGGGCGACGCTGAGGGCGCGAGCGGCGCGCTCCGGGCGGACATGGAGGCGACGCTGGCACTGCTGCACGGCGGGTGACGAAAGTCCGCCCTTTCAGGAGCCCGAGTGCGTCACGCGTCCGGGGCCGAGGCGGTCGCGATGGTCTCGTGGTGGCGGATGACCTCCGCGATGATGAAGTTCAGCAGCTTCTCGGCGAACGCCGGGTCGAGCTTCGCGCTCTCCGCCAGCTGCCGCAGCCGGGCGATCTGGCGGGCCTCGCGGGCCGGGTCGGCCGGGGGCAGGTGGTGCCGGGCCTTGAGGTGGCCCACCCGCTGGGTGCACTTGAACCGCTCGGCCAGCATGTGCACGACCGCCGCGTCGATGTTGTCGATGCTGGCCCGCAGCTCGGCCAGTTCCTCGCGGACGGAGTCGTCAACGGTGCCACCGGTCCCGCCGGTGCCGCCGATGCCGTCGATGTCGCTGGTGCTCATGATGAGCGAGCTTAGACGGGACCGGACCCGATCGTCGGCGGGTGTTCGGGATCTGGAACGCGGGTGCTCCAGCCGCCGGGCACCGTACGCCCCTGCTGCTCGCGGAAGCGGATCGGCGCGGTGCCGACGCGCCGGGTGAACAGCCGCGAGAAGTACGCCGGGTCGTCGTAGCCGACGCGGCGCGCGACCGCTGCGACGGGCAGCTCGGTGCCGGCGAGGAGCTCCTTGGCGCGGCCGAGCCGGATGCCGAGGAGGTAGTCCTTGGGGCTGCACCCGGCGCCGCGCCGTACGGCCGTCCGCAGCTCGGCGGGGGTCATGCCGTGCCGGGCCGCGTGCTCGGCGACCGACAGGGGCTGGAAGGCGTCACGGGCGAGGGCCTCCAGGACGGGGTCGCCGTCGGCGTTGGTGTCGGCGCGGGCGCGGCGCAGGGTGACGAGGAGTTCGTGGACGGCGGCGGCGGTCTCCACCTCCAGGAGCGGGTTGCCGCGCCGGGCGGCGCGCGCGATGCGGCCGATGACGGAGCGGGCGGGGCCCGCGTCGGCGAGCGGCACGACGGGCCGGTCGGGCTCGATGTAGCCGAGCTCGGTGTACGTGGCGGTGACGGGCCCGGTGAAGTCGACGAAGCCCTCGTCCCAGCCGGTGGCCGGGTCGGGGGCGTAGTGGTGCGGAACGCCGGGGGTGAGCCAGAGCAGCGCGGGCGCGGTGACGGTCAGGCGCCGCCCGTCGGGGCAGCGGTACCAGCCGCCGCCCGCGTTGATCACGACGGCGACGTGGTGGTCGAGGGTGCGGGGGCCGACCGTGGGCAGGGTGCCGTGCTGGAGGCCGACACCGAGGCAGACCAGGCCGAGGCGCTGGTGGAGCGGGCCGGGCGTGAAGAAGCGCATCCAGGTGTGGTACATGCCCCGCTCCTCCCGACGAACCGTTGGCGAACCGTTTTTGCGTCCAACCAGCGCTGATCTTTGTCCATGGACCGGCCTGCCGCCAGAGGGCGACAGTTGCTCGCGGAACGTGATCAGGAAAGGGATGGAACGGTGGCCGAGTTCACGGTGGGTGACGACGACTTTCTGCTGGACGGCAGGCCGGTGCGGCTGCTGTCGGGCGCCCTGCACTACTTCCGGGTGCACGAGGAGCAGTGGGGCCACCGGCTGGCGATGTTCCGCGCGATGGGCCTGAACTGCGTGGAGACGTACGTCCCCTGGAACCTGCACGAGCCGGAGCCCGGCCGCTACCGGGACCTGGAGGCCCTGGGCCGGTTCCTGGACGCGGTGCGGGCGGCGGGCCTGTGGGCGATCGTGCGGCCGGGCCCGTACATCTGCGCGGAGTGGGAGAACGGCGGGCTGCCGCACTGGCTGACGGGCCCGCTGGGACGCCGGGTGCGCACGCGGGACGCCGCGTACCTGGCTCACGTGGACCGCTGGTTCCGCGTGCTGCTGCCGCAGGTGGTGGAGCGGCAGATCGACCGGGGCGGCCCGGTGGTCCTGGTGCAGGCGGAGAACGAGTACGGGAGCTACGGCTCCGACCAGGGCTATCTGCGGCACGTCGCGGATCTGCTGGAGGCGTGCGGGGTGACGGTGCCGCTGTTCACGGCGGACGGGCCCGAGGACCACATGCTCACCGGCGGTTCGATCCCGGGGGTGCTGGCCACGGCGAACTTCGGGTCGGGCGCGCGGGAGGCGTTCGGGGTGCTGCGGCGGCACCGGCCGCGCGGGCCGCTGATGTGCATGGAGTTCTGGTGCGGCTGGTTCGACCACTGGGGCGACGGGCCCGCCGCGCGGGACGCCGGTGACGCGGCGGCGGCGCTCGCGGAGATCCTGGAGTGCGGGGCCTCGGTCAACGTGTACATGGCGCACGGGGGCACGAGCTTCGGCGGCTGGGCGGGGGCGAACCGGTCGGGGCCGCTGCACGACGGTGCGCTGGAGCCGACGGTGACGTCGTACGACTACGACGCGCCGATCGACGAGGCGGGCCTGCCGACGGCGAAGTTCTGGGCCTTCCGGTCGGTGCTGGAGGCGTACGCGGAGGGCGGCGGCCCGCTGCCGGACGTGCCGCCGCCGCCCGCGCGGCTGGCCGCGCCGGTCCGGGCCCCGGTCTCGGGCTGGGCCCCGCTGCCGGAGGTCATGGAGGCGCTGGGCGACGAGGAGTGGGCGGGTCCGGTTCCGCCGACCTTCGAGGAGCTGGGCGTGGACCGCGGCCTGGTGCGCTACCGGCTGCGGCTGCCGGGGCCCCGGCAGCCGTACCCGCTGTCGGTGAGCGGGTTGCGGGACCGGGGGGTGGTGTACGTGGACGGGGTCCGGGCGGGTGTGCTGGACACGGAGGAGGCGGCGCTGGCGGAGCCGGTGGCCGGGCCCGCGGAGGTGGAGCTGTGGGTGGAGTCGCTGGGGCGCGTCAATTACGGGCCGCGGCTCGCGGAGTCCAAGGGCATCACGGGCGGGGTGCGCCATGAGCGCCAGTACGTCCACGGGGTGCGGGCGCGGGGGCTGCGGCTGGACGCCTTCACGGCGGAGGCGGTGGGGAAGGTGCCGTTCGCGGAGGTGCCGTCCGGGGAGGTGCCCTCCGGGGCGTGGCCGGGGGCCGGGGAGCCGGGCCTGTACCGGGCGGTCGTGGAGGTGGCCGGCGGGGCCGCCGGTGACGCGGCGCTGGAACTGCCCGGCTGGACCCGGGGGTTCGTCTGGGTCAACGGCTTCTGCCTGGGCCGGTACTGGAGCGTGGGGCCGCAGATGTCGCTGTTCGTACCGGGGCCGGTGCTGCGGGAGGGCGCGAACGACGTGTGGGTACTGGAGCTGGAGGGCGCCGGCGCCGCCTCCGTACACCTGTCGTGACGGGAGTGGCGGGCCGCTCACCGGACCGGCCCGCCACTCCCCTACCCGCTATCCGCTAGAGGGTCGAGGCCGCGGACTGGATGGCGGCGGCGAAGGTGGACACCTCGGTGTAGACGCCGGGGTAGTTCGGCCGGGCGCAGCCCTGGCCCCAGCTCACGATGCCGACCTGGATCCACGCCCCGGTGTTGTCCTTGCGGAACATCGGGCCGCCGGAGTCGCCCTGGCAGGTGTCGGTGCCACCCTGGGCGTAACCGGCGCAGATCTCCTCGCTCGGCACGAGCTCGTTGCCGTACGACTGCTTGCAGCTGGTGTCGGAGACGAACGGCACCTGGGCCTTGAGCAGGTAGCGCTGCTGGCTGCCGCCCTCGCGGGCCGCGCCCCAGCCGGCGACGGTGAAGGTGCCGCTGTTGTACGTCGTGGTGGAGGCGATCTTCAGGGTGGGCAGGTTGATCGGCTGGGCCAGCTTGATCAGCGCCCAGTCCTTGCCCTTGCCGTTGTAGCCGGGGGCCTGGAGGACCTTGGTCGACTTCACCTTGATGGCGCTGGCGCTCTGGAGGTCCACGACACCGGCGGTGGCGGTGATGCTGGTGTTGTTGCCGGAGCCGCTGACGCAGTGGGCGGCGGTCAGGACAATCTGCTGGGTGTAGAGCGCTCCGCCGCAGCCCATGGAGAGCCGGACCATCCACGGGAACTCGCCCTGCGCGGCGGGGGTGCCGCCGACGACGGGCTGCGGGGCGGCCTGGGCGGCGCCCGCCGAAAGGGGCTGGAGGCTGACCGCGGCGAGTATGACGGCACCGGCGGCCGCGCATCTCTTGAACATGCCAAGGATCTTGTTCAACTGTCTGCCTTTCGTGGGGGGTTGAGCCTAGCGCGCACGTGACGCGCCGCCGCCGCCCGGCAGTTGGGTGACATGGGCTCGTCAAGGCGTGGTCCGATTGTCCGGAGCGGATCATGAGCCCCACAAGAGCGACTTTTCGGCCACTGTGCCGCCCGGTCGGCGCCGTACAGTTGAAGGAGGTCGACGTCGTGCTTGGGGGTACGGGACGTGGCGAACGGCAGCGGCAACGACAGCGGTGACAGCGGCAGCGGCGGGCCCGGTGGCGGAGTCGGCGGCGAGGTCGTGCACGGCTACCCGCACCTCGACACCGTGCGGGCCGCGATCACGGCGGTGTACCGGCGGCTGACCCCCGAGGGCCTGTACGCGTACGCCTCCAGCGTCGCCCCCGCCGACGTGGCCTTCGCGGACGCCGACGACCTGCATCTCGGGGCGCAGCGGGTGGCCGGCGCGCTGGTGCGGCAGCTGCGGCTGCCGGAGGCGCGCATGATCGTGAGCTTCCGGGGGATGCGGCACGCGGCGAGCGTCGAACTGGCCTCCGGGCCGGAGTACTTCATCGAACTGAACGACCGGTTCCGCACGCATCGGCGGGACATCGGGGCGGCGCTGGCCCACGAGATCACGCATGTGCTGCTGCACCGGCTGGGGCTGAGCTTCCCGGGCACGCGCGACAACGAGATCCTGACGGACACGGCGACGACGTACCTGGGCGCCGGGTGGCTGCTGCTGGACGCGTACCGCGAGGACGGCGTGTCCAGCCAGAAGCTCGGCTATCTCACGCCGGAGGAGTTCGGGTACGTGCTCGCGAAGCGCGCGCTGGCCTTCGGCGAGGACCCGTCGCCGTGGTTCACCAGCCCGCAGGCGTACACGGCGTACACCCGCGGCCGCGCGGAGGCCGTCGGCGACGGCCGCCGGCCCCCGCTGACGGCCGCGGGGTGGGCGGGGCGCCACCGCTACGCGAAGGACCGCCGCTACGCCCAGGACCACCCGGGCGCGGCGACGGGCCTGCCGTACGCCTTCGAACACGACGGCGGGGACGCGGGGTTGCGCGTCTCATTCCCCTGCCCGACGTGCCAGCAGCGCATCCGGGTCCCGGTGCGGGGCCGGGTGCGGGCCCGGTGCGGGCTGTGCCGGACGGTGCTGGAGTGCGACACCTGACGGTGTCTCCGCGACCGGGTTCAGCAGGCGTGGTCGACGAGGTCGAAGGACGCGTAGTGGTCGGCGGTGTAGTAGTCCTCCCGGGGCGCGTCGCCGGTGACGATGCGGCGGGCGCCGCGGTCCGGGGAGCCCGGGGTGACGACGGTGTACTCGTGGTAGTAGCCGGAGGCCCGCTTCGGCAGGATCCGTTCGCGGTTCTGGAAGACGGAGCCGTCCTGGCGGTACGGGTAGGGGCCGCCGTCCTCGATGAGGCCGAGCGTGTCGTGCGCCTGGGGCGGCAGGGCGGAGTAGCAGATGTCGCCGACGGCCGTGGCGGCGTAGGCGGCGCCCGAAGTGGGGGGTGCCGCAGGGGCGTTGGCGGCGGCCGGGCCGACGAGGAGGGTGGAGAGCAGGGCGGCGGCACCGCCGAGCAGGCTGAACCGTGGGGGGATTCTCATGGGCCCATCATGGAGCGACTGGGCATGACCACGTCAGCTACACTCTCCGGCTCTTTTCCCGATCTCGACCGCACCTTCACTCAGCGGGCTCCGTCGTGCCGCCGCACCAGCAGGGTGCCCAGCGCCGTGCGTGCGTGGAGGACCGACTTGCCGGCGCGGACCGTGGTGATCAGGCCGGCGCCGCGCAGGGCGGCGGCGGGGGCGGAGGCGGTGGCGTTGCTGACGCGCAGGCGGCGGGCGAGCCCGCTGGTGGTGTGCCCTTCCCCGAGCAGGAGCAGGACGTCCAGGCGGGTGCGGCCGAGGACGGCGGCCAGGGCGTCCTCCGTGCCGGGCGCTTGCGCCTGCGTGAGCGGCAGGCCCGGGCCGGCGGCGTAGGTCAGGTGGAGGGGGCCGTCGGGGGCGTCGGCGAGAAGGGGGTGTCCGGTCCAGTGGAAGGTCGGCAGGAGGACCACGCCCCGGCCGCGCAGCCGGATGTCCCGGTCCTGGTCGGAGGCCCCGGAGTCTCCGGGGTCTCCGGGGTCTCCGGGGCCTCCGGGGCCTCCGGGGCCTCCGGGGTCCTGCCACTCCCAGACGCCGTCGCGCAGCCGGCTGCCCGGGACGAGCGCGGTGAGGGCGGCGCCGACGCCGTGCTCGGCCGTCGCCAGGGCGTGGCGGGCGAACTCCCGCTGGTGCAGGTCCCGCACCTGCTCCCACACCGGCCGCACCACGGTCTCGAACGCCGCGTGCTGGGCGCGGCGCAGCACCTGCCAGGCCGCGGCGTCGCCGCGGTGCAGGTCCCGGACCCACGGCGGCGCCGGGGCGGGGTGGGTGGCGTACACGCGCTCGATCTCGGCGCGGACCACCTCGGGGCGCGAGGCGCGAACGGTGTCGAGGGCCTCCTCCAGCGTGTCGCCGAACACGTCGAGGAAGCGGGGCGCCCGCCCTGCGGGCACCAACTCCCCCAGCGGCTCGACGGCGGTCGGCAGGGCGCGGAGCAGCCGTCCCCGCCAGCGCCCGAAGAGGGGGCCGCCGTCGGGGTGGAACATCGTCATGAAGGCCGCGTTCAGCTCCTGGAGCGGAGCCGGCCGCGCCGTGAACCGCACGCGCGCGAAGTCCTCGGCGGTGAAGTGGATCCGGATCACTGCTCTCCCCCGGCGCCCGACGCACCGGCCGGGGCCGCCGGCTTCCGGGGCGCGGGCCACACGTAGCCGAAGCCGGTGCCGCGCACGGTGAGAGGCCGGTACGCGGCGTCGTGCGGGTAGGCGGCGTCGTGCGGGTACGCGGCACGCCGGCCCGGGCTCAGGCTCAGGCCCCGGCGCTTCAGGCCGTACAGGAAGAAGGGCAGGCCCGCCGTCCACATCAGCGCTGCCGCGATCAGGCCGCCCAGCAGGAAGGTGCCGAGGCCGGAGACGTGGAGCGTGGGGCGCAGCGCCGTGCTGAACCAGGAGACCAGCCACAGCGCCAGCGCGCCGCCGGCCACGGAGCCCGCCACGAGGAAGGGCAGGGACCCGAGCACCATCGGGCGCAGGGCCGGCCACCCCAGGTCGTGGGAGAGCGTGTACCCGGTCCCGAGCGCGGAGAACAGCACGGCCATCGCGGTCATGGCGAGAAGCGACCGCCACCCCTCGTCCGCCTCCAGCCGGACTCCGTCGAGCGCCGGCACGAGGAGCCACAGCACCCCGAAACACACGAGCAGGCGGCCGAGCCGGCCCACCGCTCCTTCGGCCCTGCCCTTCGCGGTGAGCGAGCCGCGCAGTGCGGTGACCGCTATGCCGAGGAACAGCTCCACCACGGCGACGGCCACGTACGACCAGAAACCGGCGATGCGGAGGGGAAGGCCCAGCAGTCCGCACACGGCCTCCGCCAGCCACCACTGCAAGGGCCCCAGCACCAGCACCCCGCCCACCATGGTGACGAACAGCAGGCAGGAGACGGGGCCTTCGTGGCGGCGTGCGGCGTCGGTGCGCACGAGCCGGGGCAGTCCGCCCTTCAGGGCCCGGCCCGGCAGGAGGGCCAGGAGCCCCAGCGCCAGAACGATCAGTACGACCGCCATCTGCCGCCCGGCCGGGCCGCCCAGCTCCACCCCACGCGTGGCCTGGGCCGCGCCCCAGGCGGTGGCGCCCCCCGTGACGAGCCACCACGCCGCCTTCGTCACCCGCTCGCGCATCGCCGCCCCCCTCGCACGGGAACCCCCTCCCCCATGCTGGGGGCAGCGCCCCGCTTTGTGAATACGCCGGATGCGTCGGCGCGTTCGGCGACGCGTTCGGCGCGTTCGGCTCCTAGGCGGCCGTACGGCGGCGGCGGCCACCGCCGTTGCCGCCCGCACGGTCGCGGCGGGGCGCGCCCTGGGTGCTCGCCGCGGCGCTCGCCGCGCCGCTGCCCGCGCCCTGGCCGCCGCGGCGGGGGCGGCGGCGCCGTGCGGACTTGTCGCCCTGGCCGGCCGCCTTCGGGGCCTGCTCGGGCTGCGGCACCTCGATGGTGACCGGTACGCCGGACGGCTCCCGGGCGCCGGTGAGGCGGGCCAGCTCCTCGTCGGAGGACTTCACGCGGGCGGCCTGCGGCGTGATGCCCGCGTGGGACATGAGGCGGCTCATGTCCCGCTTCTGCTCCGGCAGGACGAGCGTGACGACGCTGCCGGACTCGCCCGCGCGGGCGGTGCGGCCGCCGCGGTGCAGGTAGTCCTTGTGGTCCGTGGGCGGGTCGACGTTCACGACGAGGTCGAGGTCGTCGACGTGGATGCCGCGGGCCGCGACGTTCGTCGCGACGAGCGCGGTGACCCGGCCGTCCTTGAACTGCTCCAGCGTGCGGTTGCGCTGCGGCTGCGAGCGGCCGCCGTGCAGACCGGCGGCCCGCACACCGCTCGCGAGCAGGCGCTTGACCAGGCGGTCCACGGAGCGCTTGGTGTCCAGGAAGAGGATCACCCGGCCGTCGCGGGCCGCGATGCGGGTGGTGACGGCCTTCTTGTCGGTCTCGTCGGCGACGTACAGGACGTGGTGCTCCATGGTGGAGACCGCGCCCGCGGACGGGTCGACCGAGTGCACGACGGGGTCGGTGAGGAACATCCGCACCAGCCGGTCGATGTTCTTGTCGAGCGTCGCCGAGAACAGCATCCGCTGCCCGTCCGCCTCGACCTGCTTCAGCAGCGCCGTGACCTGGGGCAGGAAGCCCATGTCGGCCATCTGGTCGGCCTCGTCCAGGACGGTGACGGCCACCCGGTCGAGGCGGCAGTCGCCGCGCTCGATGAGGTCCTTGAGGCGGCCGGGCGTGGCCACCAGGATCTCGGCGCCGCGCCGCAGGGCGCCCGCCTGCTTGGTGATCGACATGCCGCCGACGACGGTGGCGATCCGCAGCTGCACGGAGGTCGCGTACGGCGTGAGGGCGTCGGTCACCTGCTGCGCGAGCTCGCGCGTGGGGACCAGGACCAGCCCGAGCGGGGCCTTCGGCTCGGCGCGGCGGCCCGCGGTGCGGGCGAGCAGGGCGAGCCCGAAGGCGAGGGTCTTGCCGGAGCCGGTGCGCCCGCGGCCGAGGATGTCGCGGCCCGCGAGGGAGTTCGGCAGGGTGGCGGCCTGGATCGGGAACGGCTCGGTCACGCCCTGGGCGGTGAGCGTCTTCAGGAGCGCGGCCGGCATGTCGAGGTCACCGAAGCCCGCGGCCGGCGGCAGGGCGGGGGTGGCGGTCTCCGGCAGCGCGAACTCGCGCGGCGGCGCGATCACGGTGCGGGCGGCGCCGGCGGTGGCGCGACCGGCACCCGCGGTGGCGCGGGCCTTCGTGGCGCGGTTGCGGACGGGGCGTTCGGGTCGGGTCATGCAGCAGCCTTCGCTCTCGGGGCTCTCAGGGCTCTTGGGGCCTGGGACGGCGCAAGCCGGGACCCGCACCTGCGGTGGCAGGGTGCGGGTCCCGGCTGCGGGAAATCGCGTCAGGCGATCAGGCGGGGAGGATGTTCTCCGCCTGCGGGCCCTTCTGGCCCTGGGTGACGTCGAAGGTCACCTTCTGGCCTTCCTGGAGCTCACGGAAGCCCTGGGTGGCGATGTTGGAGTAGTGGGCGAAGACGTCGGCGCCGCCGCCGTCCTGCTCGATGAAGCCGAAGCCCTTTTCCGAGTTGAACCACTTCACGGTTCCAGTAGCCATGATTTTTCTCCTGAATGGTGTCGGGGCCCCATCCGGAGAAAACGCCGGTAAAAACGATGAATGCGCCTGAGGATCATTTCCGCTCAGGCGCACATAAAGTTCATGGGTACCAAAACTGCAACACGGCAACCGTAGCACGCCGCCCCGGTCTGTGCCGGGCCGGTCGCGTGACCTGTGCCACTGTGCGGGGATCATACCGCCGGGTCGGTGCTTTCAGTCGCGAGCGCGGCGCAGGGCCTGGTGGACCGCCCACACCACGGACACCAGCGGCACCGCGACCACGGCGCCCAGCACGCCCGCCGCGATGGCGCCGCCGATGATGGCGAAGGGGACCACGACGGGGTGGAGCCGGACGGCCCAGCTCATCACGAGCGGGTGGAGCACATGGCCCTCCATCTGCCCGCTCCCCGGCCACCGCCTCCCCCACCAGGGCCAGGACACCCAGCAGGAGCACGATGCTCACCAGCAGCGAGACGGCCACCGCCACCGGCCGCGGCAGCACCCGCGCCAGCAGGTCGACGGCCGGCCGGAGCATCGCCGTCACCACCAGCCCGCTGCGATGGGCGGGCAGGCCGGACGCGGGGGACGGGCCGCGGGTCGGTGGACACCCCTTACTTAAGGTGTTTCAGAACCGCAGCGGGTCCGGCCGGTACGGGTTCGCGCCGATGTAGCGCGTCTCGCAGGTGGCGGTCGCGCCGCCGGGGGCCGGGTGGCAGAGGCGGAGGGTCAGGCGCACGACGCCGCTCGGGTCGGAGGCGGTGATGTCGCGGTACTCGGCGGTCGTGCCGCAGCCGCCGGTGTTGTGCCGGTCGCCGAGCGGGACGGTGCGGCCGGCGCCCGTGGTGACGGTGAGGGTGGCGTAGACCGTGCGGTCGTCGCAGGTGGCGTCCGTGACGGTGAGCGTGCCGCCGGTGAGGATCTGGCGGTCGGTCCAGGTGTACTGGAGCCGTACGCGGTCCCCCCAGCTCGCCGTCACCTCGCTGGTCGCCGTCGTGTCGGCCCGGCCCGTGCCGGCCGCTCCCAGTGTGAGTGCGGTCGCCGCGGCGACCACGAATCCTGCGCGGCGCATACGTGTCTCCCATCCGGTAGCCGGTACCGAGGAGCAGCACTACCCCCGTCGCGCCCCGGCGTCCCGGCGACCGGGGTGGGAATCACGCGTTGGGCGCAGTGGATGCCGCCACCAGCGCGGCCAGGGAGGTACGGGCGGACTGGAGGTCCGCGATGCGGTGCTCGATCTCGTCGAGGCGGGCGACGAGCAGCGGGCTGAGGCACGGCTCGACCTCGGCGTCGCTGCCGCAGACGCAGTCGAGCACCTCGCGGATCACCTTGGTGGGCAGGCCCGCCTCCAGGAAGGTCCGGATGCGGCGCACGGTCTGCGGGGCGTCGCCGCCGTAGACCCGCTGGCCGCCGGCCGTGCGCCGTGCGTCGAGGAGGCCCTGCTCCTCGTAGTAGCGCAGCAGGCGCACGCTCACCCCGGTCCGGCGGGACAGCTCTCCGATCCTCAACGTGATCCCCCTCACAGGCACTTGAAGCTCACATGGGTGTGAGCTCCTAGCGTTCCGGCCATGACGAACAACAGCATTTTCCAGCTCGGCGGAGATCTTCCCGTACGGCGCCTCGGCTACGGCGCCATGCGCCTCGCGGACGCCCCCGGCGGGCCGGCCGGAGCCGAGGCCCGCATATGGGAGGCGCCCGCCGACCGGGCGGCGGCGGTCCGGCTGCTGCGTACCGCCGCCGAGTCCGGCGTGGAGCTCTTCGACACGGCGGACGCGTACGCGCTGGGCGCGAACGAGGAGCTGCTCGCCGAGGCGCTGCAGCCGTACCGGGAGGGCGTGGCCGTCGCCACGAAGGTCGGTGTGGTGCGGCCGTCGCCCACCGAGTGGGTGCCGCTCGGGCACCCCGCGTACCTGCGCCAGCAGGCGGAGCTGAGCCTGCGCCGCCTGCGTACCGACCGGATCGACCTGCTGTACCTGCATCGGATCGACCCGGAGGTGCCGCTGGCCGACCAGGTCGGGGCGTTGAAGCGGCTCCAGGAGGAGGGCAAGGTGCGGCACATCGGGCTCTCCGAGGTGAGCGTGGAGCAGCTGAAGGAGGCGGAGGAGGTGGCTCCGGTCGCGGCCGTGCAGAACCTGTACAACCTGGCCGCGCGCGACCACGAGGCGGTGGTGGACCACACCGCCGAGCGCGGGATCGCGTTCGTACCGTTCTTCCCGATCGCGATGGGCGACCACGCCGGGCCGGGCAGCCCGGTGGCGGCGGTGGCGGCGGAGCTGGGCGCGACCCCGGCGCAGACGGCGCTGGCCTGGCTGCTGCACCGCGCGCCGCACATCGTGCCGATCCCGGGCACGACGTCCGTCGGCCATCTGCGGGAGAACCTCGCGGCGCTCGACGTCGCCCTCACCGAGGAGCAGTTCCGCCGGCTCGACCGGCCGTGAGCGTCAGCTCCGTACGATGCCCCGCGCCCGCGCCGCCGCCAGCCAGGAGGGGAACTCGCCGACCAGCCGGTCGTACAGCTCGGAGTCGGGGACGCGGCGCGGGTCGGTGCCCGCGTGGAAGAAGCCGGCGTTGTCGACGCGGCGCTTCGCGGGGACGGCGAGCTCGTCGAGCTTGCGCAGGAAGTCGAACTGGCGGCTGCCGGGGTCGCCGAAGCCGACGAACTGCCAGAAGAGCGGCAGCTCCGCCGCCTTGCAGAGGTAGCGCTCGGCGGCGAGCTTGTTGATGGGGCCGCCGTCCGTCTGGAAGACCACGAGCGCGGGGGCGGTGGCGCCGCTGTCGAGGTAGTGGTCGATGACGGCGTCCATGGCCAGGTGGTAGCTGGTCTTGCCCATGTGGCCGAGCCCGGCCACGATCCGGTCGATGCGGCCCTCGTGCTCTCCGAGGGCGATGTCGGTCTCGGCGTCGACGTCCGTCGAGAAGAAGACGACCGGCACCCGCCCGTCGTCGTCCAGGTTCGCCGACAGGCCCAGCACCCGCTCGGCCAGCGCCTGCACGCTGCCGTCCTGGTAGTACGGCCTCATCGATCCGGAGTAGTCGACGACCAGGTAGACGGCCGCCCGCTCGCCGCTCAGCCCGTGCTTGCGCAGCGAGACGGCCGCGGTCTTGTAGAGGCCGACCAGCGCGGGCGCGGTCTCCTCGACCTTCTGGAGGCTGAGAGGCATACGGAAAGACTAGAAGACCGGGAGACCGTCAGACCTCCTCCCCCAGAGGCAGCCGCCGGACGCCCGGCAGGTACTCGTCCTGGTCACCCCGTGGGCCTCCCTGGCGACCCTGCTCTGGTTCGAACGCTGCCGCTGGCACGGCACGCGCATCGCGCTGGGCCGCTTCATGGGGACGAGCCTGGTGCTGGCGGTGACGGGGACGGTGGGGGCGCTGGTGGTGACGGGTAGGGGGCGCCCGCGGGGGCGGTTCCGTGCCTGTGGGCGCCCGCGGGGGGGCGGTTCCTGTCGGTGCGGGGTCCGGGGCGGGGCCCCTCCGGGTGGTACCCGAGCTTAGGCAGGCCTGATCGCTGCCACCAGGGCGCATCGGGGGCACACGGCCCCGGACAGGGCGCAGCGCCTGCCATCGATCCGGTCGGGGACGGCGGCAGGCGCTGCTGTGTTCCGCACGCCGTTGTACGGGACGATGAGGGGTGCCTCGGCCGGGAAGCGGCCGGGGCCGGTGTGTGCTGGTGGGGCGCCGCCGAGCCGTCGGAGGACGCCGCGTACGCCATCGTACGCGGCGCCCGGCCGAAGGCTCGGCGCGGGGTGGTCTAGACCGTGCGGGGCCTGGACCGTGCGGGCGTCAGACCGTCAGCGCGCGGGCCCATTCCTGACGCCCCTCTCGCACCGCTCGGCCGCAAGCGGCCTCCCGGGCTTCGAGGGGCTGCGCCGGCCTCCGGCCGGCGACTCGGGCGCGGCTAGACCGTCAGCGCGCGGTCCGTCGGGCGGATCGGGGCCGGGAGCTCGCTCACGCCCGTCAGGTAGCGGTCCACGCCGCGGGCGGCCGAGCGGCCCTCGGCGATGGCCCAGACGATGAGCGACTGGCCGCGGCCCGCGTCGCCGGCGACGAAGACGCCGTCGACGTTGGTCGCGAAGTTCTCGTCGCGGGCGATGTTGCCGCGCTCGTCGAGCTCCAGGCCGAACTGCTCGACCAGGCCGTTGGAGCGGTCCGTGCCGGTGAAGCCCATCGCGAGGGTGACCAGCTGCGCCGGGATCTTGCGCTCGGTGCCCGGCTTCTGCTCCAGCTTGCCGTCCTTGAACTCGACCTCGACGAGGTGGAGGAACTGGACGTTGCCGTCCTCGTCGCCCTCGAAGTGGGTGGTGGAGACGGAGTAGATCCGCTCGCCGCCCTCCTCGTGGGCCGAGGTGACCTTGTAGAGCATCGGAAAGGTCGGCCACGGCTGGTTGGCGTTCCGCTCCTCGCCCGGACGCGGCATGATCTCCAGCTGCGTGACGGACAGCGCGCCCTGGCGGTGGGCGGTGCCCACGCAGTCCGCGCCGGTGTCGCCGCCGCCGATGACGACGACGTGCTTGCCCTCGGCGGTGATGGGCGGCTGGACGAAGTCGCCCTCCTGCACCTTGTTGGCGAGGGGCAGGTACTCCATCGCGAAGTGGATGCCGTTGAGCTCGCGGCCCGGGACCGGCAGGTCGCGGGAGACCGTGGCGCCGGCGGCGATGACGACCGCGTCGTACCGCTGGCGCAGCTTCGCGGCGTCGATGTCGCGGCCGATCTCGATCTCGGTGCGGAACTTGGTGCCCTCCGCGCGCATCTGCTCGATGCGCCGGTTGATGTGCACCTTCTCCATCTTGAACTCGGGGATGCCGTACCGCAGCAGACCGCCGATGCGGTCGGCCCGCTCGTACACGGCGACCGTGTGACCCGCGCGCGTCAGCTGCTGCGCGGCGGCGAGGCCCGCCGGGCCGGAGCCGATGACGGCGACGGTCTTGCCGGACAGCCGCTCCGGCGGCTGCGGGGTGACGTCACCGCTGTCCCACGCCTTGTCGATGATGGAGACCTCGACGTTCTTGATGGTGACGGCGGGCTGGTTGATGCCCAGCACGCACGCCGCCTCGCAGGGAGCGGGGCACAGCCGCCCGGTGAACTCCGGGAAGTTGTTCGTGGCGTGCAGCCGCTCGGACGCGGCGGACCAGTCCTCGCGGTAGGCGTAGTCGTTCCACTCGGGGATGAGGTTTCCGAGCGGGCAGCCGTTGTGGCAGAACGGGATGCCGCAGTCCATGCACCGGCCGGCCTGCTTGCTGATGATCGGCAGCAGGGAGCCGGGGACGTAGACCTCGTTCCAGTCCTTGACGCGCTCGGCCACGGGGCGGGTCTTGGCGCCCTCGCGCCCGGTGGTCAGGAAGCCCTTGGGGTCAGCCATGGGTCGCCGCCTCCATCATCTTCTCGGTGGTCTCCTGCTCGGAGAGACCGGCGAGCTCAGCGGCGTCCTTGGCGGCGAGCACTGCCTTGTACGTGGTCGGGATGATCTTGCTGAATCGGGCCACCGCGGTGTCCCAGTCGGCAAGGAGCTTCTCGGCTACGGTCGAGCCCGTCTCCTCCTGGTGGCGGCGCACGACGTCGTGCAGCCACGCCCGGTCGGTCTCGTCCAGGGCCTCGATCGCGCCCACGTTGCCGGAGTTGACGTTGTCCCGGTCGAGGTCGATGACGTACGCGACGCCGCCCGACATGCCGGCCGCGAAGTTGCGGCCCGTCTCGCCGAGGACGACCGCGTGTCCGCCGGTCATGTACTCGCAGCCGTGGTCGCCCACGCCTTCGGAGACGACCAGCGCGCCGGAGTTGCGGACGCAGAACCGCTCGCCGGTGCGGCCGCGGAGGAACATCTCGCCGCCGGTCGCGCCGTACCCGATGGTGTTGCCGGCGATGGTGGAGTACTCGGCCAGGTGGTCGGCGCCCCGGTCGGGGCGGACGATCACGCGGCCGCCGGACAGGCCCTTGCCGACGTAGTCGTTGGCGTCGCCCTCCAGGCGCAGCGTGACGCCGCGCGGCAGGAACGCGCCGAAGGACTGGCCGGCCGAGCCGGTGAAGGTGATGTCGATGGTGTCGTCGGGCAGGCCCGCGCCACCGAACTTCTTCGTCACCTCGTGGCCGAGCATGGTGCCGACCGTGCGGTTGATGTTGCGGATCGCGACCTGGGCGCGGACCGGCTGGGCCTGCTCCGCCGTGTCGGCGGCGAGGGCGTCGGCGGCGAGCCTGATCAGCTCGTTGTCGAGCGCCTTCTCCAGGCCGTGGTCCTGCTGGATCAGCTGGTGGCGCACCGCGCCCTCGGGCAGCTCGGGCACGTGGAAGAGCGGGGCCAGGTCGAGGCCCTGCGCCTTCCAGTGGTCGACGGCCTTGGCCGTGTCGAGCAGCTCGGCGTGGCCGACGGCCTCCTCCAGGGTGCGGAAGCCGAGCTCGGCGAGGAGCTCGCGCACCTCCTGGGCGATGAACTCGAAGAAGTTGACGACGAATTCGGCCTTGCCGGAGAAGCGCTCGCGCAGCACCGGGTTCTGGGTGGCGATGCCGACCGGGCAGGTGTCCAAGTGGCAGACGCGCATCATGACGCAGCCGGAGACGACGAGCGGCGCGGTCGCGAAACCGAACTCCTCGGCGCCGAGCAGCGCGGCGATGACGACGTCGCGGCCGGTCTTGAGCTGGCCGTCGGTCTGGACGACGATCCGGTCGCGCAGGCCGTTGAGCAGCAGGGTCTGCTGGGTCTCGGCGAGGCCGAGCTCCCAGGGGCCGCCCGCGTGCTTCAGCGACGTGAGCGGCGAGGCGCCCGTACCGCCGTCGTGGCCGGAGATGAGCACCACGTCGGCGTGGGCCTTGGACACACCGGCGGCCACGGTCCCGACGCCGACCTCGGACACCAGCTTCACGTGGATCCGCGCCTGCGGGTTCGCGTTCTTGAGGTCGTGGATCAGCTGAGCCAGGTCCTCGATGGAGTAGATGTCGTGGTGCGGCGGGGGCGAGATCAGGCCGACACCCGGGGTGGAGTGCCGGGTCTTGGCGACCCACGGGTAGACCTTGTGGCCGGGCAGCTGGCCGCCCTCGCCCGGCTTGGCGCCCTGGGCCATCTTGATCTGGATGTCGTCGGCGTTGACCAGGTACTCCGAGGTGACGCCGAAGCGGCCGGAGGCGACCTGCTTGATCGACGAACGCCGCGCCGGGTCGTACAGGCGCTCCGGGTCCTCGCCGCCCTCGCCGGTGTTGGACTTGCCGCCCAGCTGGTTCATGGCGATGGCGAGGGTCTCGTGCGCCTCCTTGGAGATGGAGCCGTACGACATGGCGCCGGTGGAGAAGCGCTTGACGATCTCGCTGACCGGCTCGACCTCCTCGATCGGGATCGAGGGGCGGTCGGACTTGAAGTCGAACAGGCCGCGCAGCGTCATCAGGCGCTCGGACTGCTCGTTCACGCGGTCCGTGTACTTCTTGAAGATGTCGTACCGCTTGTTGCGCGTGGCGTGCTGGAGGCGGAAGACCGTCTCCGGGTCGAACAGGTGCGGCTCGCCCTCGCGGCGCCACTGGTACTCGCCGCCGATATCCAGCGCGCGGTGCGCGGAGGGGACGCCGGAGGCGGGGTACGCCTTGGCGTGGCGGGCGGCGACCTCCTTGGCGACGATGTCCAGGCCGGCGCCGCCGATCTTGGTGGCGGTGCCGTTGAAGTACTTCTCGACGAAGTCCTCGTCCAGGCCGATGGCCTCGAAGACCTGCGCGCCGCGGTAGGAGGCGACGGTCGAGATGCCCATCTTGGACATGACCTTCAGGACGCCCTTGCCGAGGGCGTAGATCAGGTTGCGGATGGCCTGCTCGGGCTCCAGGCCCTCGACGAAGGTGCCGGCGCGGACCAGGTCCTCGACGGACTCCATGGCGAGGTACGGGTTGACGGCGGCGGCGCCGTACCCGATGAGGAGCGCGACGTGGTGGACCTCGCGGACGTCGCCGGCCTCGACCAGCAGGCCCACCTGGGTGCGCTGCTTGGTGCGGATGAGGTGGTGGTGCACGGCCGAGGTGAGCAGCAGCGACGGGATCGGCGCGTGCTCGGCGTCGGAGTGCCGGTCGGAGAGCACGATCAGGCGGGCGCCGCCCTCGATGGCGGCGTCGGCCTCGGCGCAGATCTCCTCGATACGGGCCGCGAGGGCCTCGCCGCCGCCGGAGACGCGGTAGAGGCCGGAGAGCGTGGCGGCCTTCATGCCGGGCATGTCGCCGTCGGCGTTGATGTGGATGAGCTTGGCCAGCTCGTCGTTGTCGATCACCGGGAAGGGCAGCGTGACGCTGCGGCAGGACGCGGAGGTCGGCTCCAGCAGGTTGCCCTGGGGACCGAGCGAGGAGTGCAGCGAGGTGACCAGCTCCTCGCGGATGGCGTCCAGCGGCGGGTTGGTGACCTGCGCGAACAGCTGGGTGAAGTAGTCGAAGAGCAGCCGGGGGCGCTCGGAGAGCGCGGCGATCGGCGAGTCCGTGCCCATGGAGCCGATCGGCTCGGCGCCGGTGCGGGCCATCGGCGCGAGGAGGACGCGCAGTTCCTCCTCGGTGTAGCCGAAGGTCTGCTGGCGGCGGGTGACCGAGGCGTGGGTGTGGACGATGTGCTCGCGCTCGGGGAGGTCCTCGAGCTCGATGATGCCCGTCTCCAGCCACTCCTGGTACGGGTGCTCGGCGGCGAGGGCGGCCTTGATCTCGTCGTCCTCGATGATGCGGTGCTCGGCGGTGTCGACGAGGAACATCTTGCCGGGCTGGAGGCGGCCCTTGCGGACGACCTTGGCGGGGTCGATGTCGAGGACGCCGACCTCGGAGGAGAGGACCACGAGCCCGTCGTCGGTGACCCAGTAGCGGCCGGGGCGCAGACCGTTGCGGTCGAGAACCGCTCCGACCTGGACGCCGTCGGTGAAGGTGACGCAGGCCGGGCCGTCCCAGGGCTCCATCATCGTGGAGTGGTACTGGTAGAAGGCGCGCCGGGCCGGGTCCATGGAGTCGTGGTTCTCCCACGCCTCGGGGACCATCATCAGGACGCTGTGCGGCAGCGAACGGCCACCGAGGTGGAGCAGCTCCAGCACCTCGTCGAAGGAGGCGGAGTCGGAGGCGTCCGGCGTGCAGACGGGGAAGATCCGCTCCAGCTTCTCCGCGCCGAAGAGGTCGGAGGCGAGCTGCGACTCGCGCGCCCGCATCCAGTTGCGGTTGCCCTTGACCGTGTTGATCTCGCCGTTGTGCGCGATGAAGCGGTACGGGTGGGCGAGCGGCCAGCTCGGGAAGGTGTTGGTGGAGAACCGGGAGTGGACCAGGGCCACGGCGGTGGCGCAGCGGCGGTCCGACAGGTCCGGGAAGAAGGGCTCCAGCTGACCGGTGGTGAGCATGCCCTTGTAGACGATGGTGCGGGCGGAGAGCGACGGGAAGTAGACCCCGGCCTCACGCTCGGCGCGCTTGCGCAGCAGGAACGCCTTGCGGTCCAGCTCGATGCCGGCACTGGTGCCGTCGCTCACGAAGAGCTGGCGGAACTCCGGCATGGTGGAGCGGGCGGTCGCGCCGAGCAGCTCGGGGGCGACGGGGACCTCGCGCCAGCCGAGGACCGTGAGGCCCTCCTCGGCGGCGATCGCCTCGATCCGCTCGACGGCCTGTGCGGAGCCGTCGGCGGGGAGGAAGGCGATGCCGACGGCGTACTCACCGGCTGCCGGGAGTGCGAAGTCGGTGACCTCGCGGAGGAACGCGTCCGGAACCTGGAGCAGGATGCCGGCGCCGTCGCCGGAGTCGGGCTCGGAGCCGGTGGCGCCCCGGTGCTCCAGGTTGCGCAGAACGGTCAGCGCCTGCTCCACCAGCGCGTGGCTGGCGACACCGGTGAGGGTGGCAACGAAGCCGACACCGCAGGCGTCGTGCTCGTTGCGGGGGTCGTACATACCCTGCGGGGCGGGGCGACCGTCCATGGGCGACCAGGCGTCGGAACGCATCGGCTCTCCCGTCGTCGTCGTGGCATATGCAGTGCCAGAGGGACGACGTTGGCCCTCCGCGAAATTCGTGCAAGTTACATGATGGAACGTTTCTCGGAACGCGGATAGTTCATTCCAACATGCGGACACCGCGTGCAGCGGTGGAGTGCTTTCCAGGTGCGGCTGACCGGCATCCGGCGTCGTCGGCCGTCTGCGCGTCCTGGTGAAAGGGGTGCGGGCTTCATTGCCCGCAGCGCTAACGGCTCATGCCCGCTGATGAAGGAATCGAAACCGCCGCGTTACGGCTGAGTATGCGCCGCGGTGCATAGTGTCTCACCGCTGGGCCGGATCCCGCCATTGGAGCTTCGTCACAACGATCGAGCCCGGCATGGCACCCGCCTTGTCGGGATCGCCACCGTAACCGCCGACACGGCAGCGGGGGAAGAGCCGCAGCCACCCACCGGCCTCGGGGCGGGGCCCACCGGCCCGCTCGCGAGCACGGCGAACGGCCCAGACACCCGGCCGACCCCCAGCGGCTCAGAGCACCGCGCCGAAAGCCGCACCAAGGGCGTACGTCACCGCCGCCGCCGCGCCGCCCAGCGCCAGCTGGCGCAGGCCGCTGTACCACCAGCTGCGCGCGGTCACGCGCGCCACCAGCGCGCCGCAGGCGAACAGCCCGAACAGCGCCAGTAGCACCGCCGGCCACAGCGCGGTCGCGCCGAGCAGGTACGGCAGGACGGGCAGGAGCGCGCCGAGCGCGAAGGACCCGAAGGACGACAGCGCGGCGACCGTGGGCGACGGCAGGTCGTCCGGGTCGATGCCGAGCTCCTCGCGGGCGTGGATCTCCAGCGCCTGCTCGGGGTCCCTCGACAGCTGCATGGCGACCTCGCGGGCGAGCGGAGGCTCCACGCCCCGGGCCACGTACAGCGCGGCGAGCTCCTCCATCTCGTCGACCGGGTGCTTGCGCAACTGGTGGCGTTCGACGTCCAGTTCCGCCTCGACCAGCTCCCGCTGGGACGCGACGGACGTGTACTCGCCGGCCGCCATGGAGAAGGCGCCCGCCGCGAGCCCGGCCAGCCCCGTGATCACGATGGTCTGCTGGGAGACCGCACCGCCCGCGACACCGGTCATCAGCGCGAGGTTCGACACGAGCCCGTCCATCGCACCGAACACCGCCGGACGCAGCCAGCCGCCGTTCACATCGCGGTGCGTGTGGTTGTCGCGGTGCGCCTCGTGAAGCGTCGCCTCGGTTTCGATGATGGACACAGCTCTCCCCTTGCGTCGTGCGGCGGGTCCGTACGTCCCGCACCCCCTCAACACCTCGAAAGTACGCGCGATGTAAGGGGCGCGCCAGCAAGGCAGGCTTTACTAACCACCCGTCACCGGGGCGTCATCGGGGTGACAGAGGGGCCCTCCGCGACAACCACCCGTGCCCGCGTGGCACGCATCCAGGAAGCGGACGATCGACGCGCATCGAAAGGCCCACGCGATGGAGTCGAAGTCGACGGCACCTCCGGTCCTCCTCGACCGCGCCCGGGGAGCGCTGCTCGGACTGGCCGTCGGAGACGCGCTCGGGGCGCCCGCCGAGAACATGCGGCCGTCCGAGATCCGCCGCCGATGGGGCCGTATCGAGGGCTTCGTCGCCGAGGACCCGGCCGGTACGGACGACACGGAGTACGCGATCTTCTCCGGGCTGCTCCTGGCCCGCCACGGCTCGGCGCTGACGGTCGCGCACGTCGAGAAGGCATGGCACCACTGGATCGCGGACCTGGACGAGGGCCCGTTCCGGGGCGCGGGCTTCAGCGAGCGCGGCACGCTGGAGAACCTCCGGCGGGGCCTCGCCGCCCCCATCTCGGCGCAGCACCGGCACGCCTGGAGCGACGGGCTGGCCATACGGGCGGCGCCGTTCGGGGTGTTCGCGGCGGGGCGGCCGGCGGAGGCGGCGCGGCTGGTGGCGATCGACGGCTCGGTCAGCCACGAGGGCGAGGGCATCTACGGCGGCCAGGCGGTCGCGGCGGGCGTCGCGGCGGCCATGTCCGGCGCCGACCCGGCCTCGGTCATCGCCGCCGCGCTGTCGGTCGTGCCGATGGACTCGTGGACCGCGCGCTCGATGCGCCGCGCGGTCGTCGCGGCCCAGCGCGTACAGCCGGACCCGCTCGTCCGCGAGCGCGCCGTCCGCTCCGCCGTCGTCATCGGCGGCTACCCGTGGACGGACCTGGCCCCGGAGGCGGTCGGCCTGGCCTTCGGCGCGTTCGCGGCGGCGCGCGGCGATTTCCGTACGTCGGTCCTGACCGCGGTGAACATGGGCCGCGACGCCGACACGACGGCGGCGGTAGCGGGCGCCCTGTCCG
This sequence comes from Streptomyces sp. NPDC003036, assembly GCF_040611175.1. Lineage (NCBI taxonomy): Bacteria > Bacillati > Actinomycetota > Actinomycetes > Kitasatosporales > Streptomycetaceae > Streptomyces > Streptomyces sp. NPDC003036. Next base: position 74,621 of record NZ_JBEXNO010000014.1, read on the forward strand.
GCGCCCTGTCGGGGGCGTCGGCGATCCCCCCGGAGTGGTCGGCCTCCATCGGCCCGGTCCGCGGCAGCTGCCTGCCGTCCATGCGCGGCTACCACGTCCTGGACATCGCGGACCTCCTCACCCCCGACGAATGCGAGGCCCGCTGATGCCCCAGACCCCCTTCTCCGGCGACCCGCTCGGCGACCCGCTCGCCCGTACGGGCTACGCCTCCCTGTCCGCGCCGCCGCAGGCACCGGCAGTCGCGCCGGGCGTTGCCGCCGGTTCCGCCGGTTCCGCCGACGGGGGCCTGCTCGCGCCCTGGGACCCCGCAGCGGCCACCCCCGCCCCGGGGCAGGGCCCGGCGGAAGACTTGGAGCGACACACCGCACGGCACGCACCCCCGCGGCCCCGCTCGGCGAGCCGCATCGAGGGCCTGCTCCTCGGCCTGGCCGCGGGCGATGCCGCCGGGTGGCCGGCCGCGCGGCACCGGGCCGCCCGGATGCCCGAGTGGACCCGTCGCCTCACCCGTGAGCTGGACACCTTCGCCGAACAGAACGCCACCACCACCCTCCCCGTCCCCATCGCCCTCAACCAGCCGCCCGAGCCCCTGCGCCTCGGCCCCTCCGACGACGCCGAGTGGGCGGTCTTCACCGCCGAGACGCTCCTCACCGCCGGCGGTGAGCTGCTGCGCGGGCTCCCTGCCGGCCGCCGCCTGTGCGCCGCCGTCGATCTGGCCTGGAACGCCCTCGCCGCCGAGATCGCCGCGGCCGCCGACCGCGCCCCCGAGGTGGAGTCGGCCGTCCTCCCCCTCCGCGCCCGCATCTCCGTACGCGCCGGTCTCGGCAACCTCGCCACCGGCCTGCGCCCGCCCGCCACGGGCCACGACAATCCGCACTACTTCGACGACGCCGCCTGCGTGCGCGCGGCCGTCCTCGCCGTGGCGCACCCGGGCGACCCGCGCGCCGCGGCCGAGCTCGCGGAGTTCGACGCGCGCTACACGCAGGACGGCGACGGGGTCCACGGCGCCCGCGCCATGGCCGCCGCGGTCGCCGCGGCGCTCGGCGGCGCGCCGGTCGACGAGGCGGTCGACGCCGCGCTCGACCAGCTGCCGTACGCCACCGAGATCGGCCGCAACGCCCAGCACGCCACCCGGCTCGCCCGCGCCGCCGACACCGCCTTCGAGCTGGTCCCGCTGCTGGAGCACCAGATCGTCGACCACGTCTACAGCTACGGCATCGCCGCCGCCGAGACCGTCCCGGTCGCCCTGGCACTCGCCGTCGCCGCCCGCGGCCGGGTGACGGAGGCGGTGCCGGCGGCGGCCTGCCTGTCCCGGGTCGCCGACTCCGCCCCGGCTCTCGCGGGCGCGCTGACCGGCGCGTTCAGCGGCGGCGACGGCGTGCCGGCCACCTGGCGGGAGGCGTGCCGCACGCTCGCGGGCTGTGCGCTGCCCCGCCTCGCGGGCACGGACCTCGTGGAACTCGCCGGGCGGCTGGCACACACGGAACTCACCGCGCCGGGTGGACAATTCCGACATGACGACCATCACCCCCACACCCTCGACCCTCGAGGACCGGATCACCGGGAGCCTCATCGGAGCCGCCGTCGGTGACGCGCTCGGCGGCCCGGTCGAGGGGTACAGCCCCGAGCAGATCGCGGAACGCCACTTCGGCCGCGTCACCGGCATCGTCGGCCCCTGGCACGGCGACGCCTGGCGCACCGCCCGGCCCCTCGCCCCGTACCACAAGGGCGACGGGCACGTCACCGACGACACCCTGATGACCCACGCGCTGATCCGCGTGTACGACACGGTCCGCGACCACCTCGACGCGTACGCCATCGCCGACCACCTCGTCCCCGACCTCGTCTCCACCCCCCGCTGGATCCCGGAACTCGAGGCCGAGGCGCTGCCCCTCCAGCGGCTCTTCCTCGCGGAGAAGTGGCTGGTGGCGCGGATCCACTACGGCCATGTGGACCCGCGCGAGGCGGGCACCGGAAACATCGTCAACTGCGGCGCCGCGATGTACATGGCGCCCGTCGGCCTGGTCAACGCCGCCAACCCGGAGGCCGCGTACGCCGAGGCCCTCGACATCGCCGGCGCGCACCAGTCGTCCTACGGCCGCGAGGCGGCGGGCGTCTTCGCCGCGGCCGTCGCCGAGGCCTGCCGGCCGATGGCGACACCGACGACCGTGGTGGACGCGGCGCTCGCCCTCGCCAAGGACGGCACCCGGGCGGCGATCGAGGCCGTGTGCGAGGTGGCCGCGCTCCACACCGACTTCGAGTCCGCCCTGCGCCCCCTCCGCGAGGCGGTCGCGCCCTTCGACACGGTAGGCCCCGACTACCGCTTCCCCTCCCTGGCCGCCCGCCGGCCCTCACGGCTGCACTCCGTCGAAGAACTCCCCATCGCCCTCGGCATGCTGCTGGTCGGTGAGGGCGACTACCGCCGTACGGTGCTGGGCGCCGTCAACTACGGCCGCGACTGCGACTCCATCGCCACCATGGCGGGCGCGATCGTGGGCGCGCTGCACGGCGAGGCGGCGGTCCCGGCGTTCTGGGTGAAGCAGGTCGCCGAGGCCAGCCGCCTCGACCTGCACGCCCCGGCGGCGGTGCTCGCCGAGGTGGCCCGCGAGATCTTCATGCGGGACACGGTCCGCCGCCGCGCCCACGAGACGGCGTTCATCGCCCTCTCCCCCAAGCCCGGGGTGACCGCGTGAGCGTGCGCCTCACCTGGGTCCAGCCGGAGGACCTGATCGGCCACGAGCTGCGGCAGGCCGCGGAGGACGGCCGCGACGCCTCGGCCGTCGAGGCCCGCTGGCTCGCCGCCGGCGGCACCCGCGCCCCCGCGACGGCCGGCGCCTCCCCCACCGCCGCGCCCCCGCACCTGCGCGCCCTGGCGGAACGCCTCCTGGACGAACTGGCCGCCGTGCCGAGCCCGTTGGCCGCGGCCGAACCCACCTCCCTTCCTCGTATCATCCGCGCCTGCCCCGACTGGCCCTCCCCGGGGCCAACCGCCGCAACCGTGGCGCCCGGCTTCGGCGAGCGGCTGCACGCCGCCTGGCTCGGCCGCGCCGCCGGGTGCCTGCTCGGCAAGCCCGTCGAAAAGCTCCCCCTCTCCGCCATCCGCGCCCTCGCCCGCGCCACCGGGAACTGGCCGCTCACGACCTGGTTCACCTCCAAGGGCCTGCCCCCGGCGCTCGCCGCGGCCCACCCCTGGAACCGCCGGTCCGCCACCACCTCGCTCGCCGAGAACATCGACGGCATGCCCGAGGACGACGACCTCAACCACCCGCTGCTCACCCTCCTGCTCCTCAAGCGGTACGGCCACGGCTTCACCACCGCGGACGTCGCCCGCCTCTGGCTCGACGAGCTCCCCGCCGGCCGCACCTTCACGGCCGAGCGCGTCGCCTACCGCAACCTCCTCTCCGGTCTCGAACCCCCGCTCACCGCCACCCACCGCAACCCGTTCCGCGAGTGGATCGGCGCCCTGATCCGCGCCGACGTCCACGGCTGGACGCACCCCGGCGACCCGGCCGCCGCGGCCGCGCAGGCCCACCGGGACGCGGTGCTCACGCACACCGCGAACGGCGTGTACGGGGCGATGTTCGCCGCCGCCGTCATCGCCACCGCCGCCTCCGGCACCGCCGACGTCCACCGGTCGCTCGCCGCCGGGCTCACCGTCGTCCCGCCGGACTCCCGCCTCGCCCGGGCGGTGCGCTTCGGCATCGCCACGGCCCGCGCCCACGCCGACTTCGACACCGTCACCGACCGCCTCCACACCGCCTACGGCGCCTACCACTGGGTGCACGCCGTCCCGAACGCCGCCCTCCTCTCCGCCGCCCTCACCCACGCGGACGGCGACTTCACCCTCTCCATCTGCCGCGCCGTGTCCGGCGGCTGGGACACCGACTCCAACGGCGCCACCGCCGGCTCCGTCGCCGGCCTCCTCGCCGGGCACCCCGACCGGATCCCGGACCGCTGGACCTCCCCCCTCAAGAACCGGCTCGCCACGTCCGTCCACCCCTTCGACGGCATCGGCTTCGACACACTGGCCGCACGCACGCACGACCTCGCCCACCAGGAGGCACACCGCCCATGACCCACATCGCGGTGCTCGGCAGCACCAACATGGACCTGGTCGCCTATGTGCACCGGGCGCCCAAGCTCGGCGAGACCGTCACCGGGCGCGAGTTCCGTACGGTCCCCGGCGGCAAGGGCGCCAACCAGGCCGTCGCCGCCGCCCGCGCCGGCGCCCGGGTGTCGATGATCGGCGCCGTCGGCTCCGACGACTTCGGCGCCCGTCTGCGCGCCGAGCTCGACGGCGCCGGTGTGGCCACCGAACGCCTCCGTACCGTCGAAGGCCCCTCGGGAACCGCCCACATCGTCGTCGACGACGACGGCGACAACGCGATCATCGTCATCCCCGGGGCGAACGGCACCGTCACCTCCCTCTCCCCCGGCGACGAAACCCTCATCGCCACCGCCCACGCCCTGCTGCTCCAGCTCGAACTCCCCCTCTCCGCCGTCATCGCCGGCGCGGAAGCCGCCCGCCGCCACGGCGTCCGCACCGTCCTCACCCCCGCACCCGCACAGCCGCTGCCGCCCGAACTCCTCGCCGCCACCGACCTGCTGGTGCCCAACGAGCACGAGGCCGCGGCCCTCACCGGCGTCGCCGACCCGCACGCCGCCGCCGAGCAACTGCTGCGGTACGTGCCCGAGGTGGTCATCACCCTGGGCGCGTCCGGCAGCCTCTACGCGGCGCGCGGCGCGAGCCCCGTCACCGTCCCCGCCCCACGCGTCCGGGCCGTGGACACCACCGCCGCCGGCGACACCTTCACCGGCGCCCTCGCCGTGGCGCTCGGCGAGGGCCGGCCCGCACCCGACGCCCTGGCCGGGGCGTCGGCCGCCGCCGCGCTGTCGGTCCAGCGCCCCGGCGCCTCCTCCTCGATGCCGTACCGCTCGGAGATCGACGCCCTATGACCAGCACCGCCTCACCCAGCGCACCTCCCCTCCGAGGACTCCGCGTCCTCGACCTCGCCACCCTCTTCGCCGGCCCGCTCGCGGCGACCATGCTCGGCGACTTCGGCGCCGACGTCATCAAGATCGAACATCCCCGCAGGCCCGACCCGTCCCGTGGCCACGGGCCCGCGAAGGACGGCGTCGGCCTCTGGTGGAAGCTGCTCGGCCGCAACAAACGCACTCTCACCCTCGACCTGTCCACGCCCGGCGGCCGCACCACCCTGCTCCGTCTCGCCGCCACCGCCGACGTGGTCGTCGAGAACTTCCGCCCCGGCACCCTGGAGCGCTGGGGCCTCGGCTGGCCCGAGCTCTCCGCCGCCAACGACCGGCTGGTCCTGGCCCGCGTCACCGGCTTCGGCCAGACCGGCCCCTATGCCCACCGCCCCGGCTTCGGCACCCTCGCCGAGGCGATGAGCGGCTTCGCCGCCATCACCGGCGAGCCCGACGGCCCGCCCACGCTCCCTCCCTTCGGTCTCGCCGACTCCATCGCCGCCCTGGCCACGGCCTACGCCGTGATGACCGCCCTGCACGCCCGCACCGCCACCGGCCGCGGCCAGGTCGTCGACATGGCGATCATCGAACCGATCCTCACGGTCCTCGGCCCGCAACCGCTCTGGTACGACCAGCTCGGCTACGTCCAGCCCCGCACCGGCAACCGCTCCCGCAACAACGCCCCGCGCAACACCTACCGCACCGCCGACGGCTCCTGGCTGGCCGTCTCCACCTCCGCCCAGTCCGTCGCCGAGCGCGTGATGCGCCTGGTCGGCCGCCCCGACCTCATCGACGAGCCGTGGTTCGCCGAAGGCACCACTCGCGCGGACCACGCCGAGGAGCTCGACGAGGCGGTCGGCGGCTGGATCGCCCGGCACACCCGCGAGGAGGCCATGGCCGCGTTCGAGAAGGCCGAGGCGGCGATCGCCCCGATCTACGACATCCGCGACGTCATGGAGGACCCCCAGTACCGGGCACTGGAGACCATCACCGAAGTCCCCGACCCCGAGCTCGGCCCGATCCGTATGCAGAACATCCTCTTCCGCCTCTCCGAGACCCCCGGCTCCATCCGCTGGTCCGGCCGCCCGCACGGCGCGGACACCGACGCCGTCCTCGGCGAACTCGGCCTGTCCGCCGCCGAGATCACCGCCCTGCGCGCCGAGGGCGCCGTATGACCCCCGGGACCCCCATCCCGCTCACTTTCCTCTACGCGCCCGGCGACCGCCCCGACGTGGTCGCGAAAGCGCTGCGCTCAGGCGCCGACGTGGTGGTGGTCGACCTGGAGGACGCGGTGGCGCCCGACCGCAGGGCGTACGCCCTGGACGCCACGGTCGACCTGCTCTCCTCCCCCCACCCCGTACCGATCCACGTCCGCCTCCCCGGTCCCCGCGACACCGCGCACGACAACACCGCCCTCGCATCGCTGGCCTCCCTCCCCGGCCTCGCCGCTCTGCGTGTTCCCAAGGTGACACACGGCACTGACATTCAGCGGATCGCGGCCCTCGCCCCGGGCGTCCCGCTCCACCCGCTGCTGGAATCCGCCCTGGCCATCGAGCGGGCGCACGCCATCGCCACCGCCCACCCCGCCGTCCGCTCCCTCGCCATCGGCGAGGCGGACCTCCGCGCCGACCTGGGGGTACGCGACGACCGCGGGCTCGACTGGTCGCGCGGCCGCGTCGTGGTCGCCGCCCGCGCCGCGGGACTGGCGCCGCCCGCCCAGTCGGTCCACCCCGACATCCGCGACCTCGACGGCCTCGCCGCGTCCTGCGCCCACGGCCGCGCCCTGGGCTTCCTGGGCCGCGCCGCGATCCACCCCCGCCAGCTCCCGGTCATCGAACGGGCCTACCTGCCCACCCCCGAGGAGGTCGCGGGGGCGGAGGAGATCGTCGCGGCCGGCGCCTCCGGTGCGGGTGCGCTGGCTCTGCCGGACGGCCGCTTCGTCGACGCGGCGATCGTGGCGGAGGCCCGCCGCACGCTGGCCCTCGCCCGCCGCCGGGCCTGACGTCACCCCCGTACGCACGAGGCGGGCGCCGGAACCCCTCGGTCCCGGCGGCCGCCTCGCAGCTGCTTACCGCGTCAGCGCGGTCCGGCGGATTTCGCCTGCGCGTCCGCCTCGCCGTCCGCCTCCGCGCTCCCCTCAGCCTCCGCGGCGCCCGCGGGCGCGGAATCCGTAGGGGCGGAGTCCGCGGGCTCGGTGCCGGCGCCGTCCTTGCCGTTCCCCGCCTTCTCGGCGGGCGCGTCCGGCTCCACGACCTCCTCGCGCCCCGGCCGTACTCGCGCCGAGATCACGATGTACGCGACCGCCGCCAGGAAGACCAGGATCGCGGTCCACACGTTGAGCCGGAGGCCCAGGATGTGGTGCGCCTCGTCGACGCGCATGTACTCGATCCAGCCCCGCCCGGCGCAGTACGCCGCCACGTAGAGCGCGAAGGCGCGCCCGTGGCCGAGCGTGAAGCGGCGGTCCGCCCAGATCACCAGGAGCGCCACGCCGACGCACCACAGCGACTCGTACAGGAACGTCGGGTGGTAGAGCCCCGCCTCGCGGTTCACGCCCTCGCTGATCTCGAGCGCCCACGGCAGGTCGGTCGGCTTGCCGTACAGCTCCTGGTTGAACCAGTTGCCCCAGCGCCCGATGGCCTGCGCGAAGGCGATGCCGGGCGCGATCGCGTCCGCGTACGCCGGCAGCGGGATGCCGCGGCGGCGGCAGCCGATCCAGGCGCCGAGAGCGCCGAGGGCGATCGCGCCCCAGATGCCGAGTCCGCCCTCCCAGATCTTGAAGGCGTCGACCCAGTCCTCACCCTCGCTGAAGTACAGCTGGTAGTCGGTGATGACGTGGTAGAGCCGGCCGCCGACGAGGCCGAAGGGCACCGCCCAGACGGCGATGTCGGCCACGGTGCCGGCACGGCCGCCCCGGGCGAGCCAGCGCCTGTTGCCGTACCAGACGGCGACGAAGACACCGATGATGATGCAGAAGGCGTAGCCGCGCAGCGGGAGCGGTCCGAGGTGGATCACACCGGTCGACGGGCTCGGAATGTAGGCAAGGTCCATGGCAGGACCGACGCTACCGTGCCGGGCGGGAGACACGGGAACCCGCCCGGCAAAGACTGCATAACAAGCCGGGCGGTCAGCTCCGCTCGGGCGACGGGGAACCCTGGCCGGACGGGGAGCCAGGGGCCGAGGGTGAGGCGGGCGCCGTGGGGAAGGCCGTGCCCCGCTTCTTGCCCTCGTTGGCCTCGGCGACCCACTTCTTCAGGTTCTCCACGGAGATCTGCTCCTTGCCCTTGGTCGGGAAGATCGATTCTCCGTTGAGCAGCACGGTCGGCGTCCCCCGGAAGTCGCCCTCCCGGAAGGCCTGGGCCGACTTGTTGACCCAGCCGTCGTGCTTGCCCTCCGTCACACAGCTGCGGAAGGCCGGCGTGTCCAGGCCCGGGACCTTCGCCGCCAGCGCGAAGAGCCGGTCGTCCTTGGCGAAGGCGTCGTCCGGCTCGGGGGGCTGGTTCTGGTAGAGGACGTCGTGGTACGGCACGAACTTGCCGGCGTCCTGGGCGCAGGCCGCGGCGTTCGCGGCGTTCAGCGAGCCGGTGCCGCCCATGTTGCCGTCGATGATCGTGGCGAGGTGGTACTCGACCTTGACCTGGCCCGACTCGGTCAGCTCGTGGACGGTGTCCCGGACGGCGTTCTCGAACTGGGCGCAGGCCGGGCAGCGGAAGTCCTCCCAGATCGTGAGCGTGGACGGGGCGTCCGTGGCGCCGACGGGGATCGCCAGGCCGTCCTTGCCCGCCGCTCCGGAGGGCGCCGCAACCGGGCCGTCGCCGGAGCCGTCGCTCTGGTCGCCGGTGTTAGCGGCGATGACGCCGACCACCGCGGCCAGGCCGAGCACGCCGACGACGGCCGCCGACACGAGCAGGGTGCGCCTGCGCCGGTCCCGCGCCTTCTGCTGCTCGCGTTCCTTCTGGAGCCGTTCGCGCGCGCTCCGCTTGCCTGCACTGTTCTTCTCGCTCACGCCCACAGCAACGAACCGGGGAGGCGCGGGCGCGCCTCCCCGGTCCAGATCCACCCGTACGAGCTACGAAACCTGCCGCACTCCTCGCGCGAGTTCGCCCGCCAGTTCCCGTACGGCGGCGATGCCCGCGGCGTGGTCCTCGGCGTCGAGCATCCGCTTGACGAAGGCGGAGCCGACGATGACGCCGTCGGCGAAGGTGGCGACCTCGGCGGCCTGTTCGGCGTTGGAGACGCCGAGGCCGACGCAGACCGGCAGCTCGGTGGTGGCGCGGGTGCGCCGCACCAGGTCGGCGGCCTGGGCGCCGACCGACTCGCGGGTGCCGGTGACGCCCATCAGGGAGGCGGCGTACACGAAGCCGCTCCCCGCGCGCGTGATGGTGGCCAGCCGCTCGTCCTTGCTGCTCGGCGCGACGACGAAGACGGTGGCGAGGCCGTGCTTCTCGGCGTGCTCGCGCCACAGCGCGGACTCCTGGACGGGCAGGTCGGGCAGGATGCAGCCGGCACCGCCCGCCTCAGCCAGCTCGGCGGTGAAGCGCTCGACGCCGTACCGGTCGATGGGGTTCCAGTACGTCATCACGAGGACCGGCTTGCCGGTGGCCTGGTGGGCCTCGCGGACCGTGCGCATCACGTCGGCGATCTTCACGCCGCCGCGCAGCGCGATGTCGTCGGCGGTCTGGATGACCGGGCCGTCCAGGACCGGGTCGCTGTGCGGCAGGCCGACCTCGACGATGTCGGCGCCCCCGTCGAGGACGGCCCTGACGGCCTCGATGCCGCCGTCGACGGTGGGGAAGCCGGCCGGGAGGTAGGCGATGAGGGCGGCGCGCTTCTCCGCCTTGGCCTGCTCCAGAGTGTCCTGAAGCAGCTGGATGTTCCCGCTCACTTGGTCTCCCCCTGGGTGTCGCGCTGGATCTCGGCGGCGCCGTTCTCGGCGGAGGCGTCGGCCTCGACCACGGCGGGCGGCTCGGCGTCGTACAGTCCGAAATAGCGGGCGGCGGTGTCCATGTCCTTGTCGCCGCGGCCGGAGAGGTTGACGACGATCAGGCCGTCCTCACCGAGCTCGCGCCCGACCTCCAGGGCGCCGGCCAGCGCGTGCGCCGACTCGATGGCCGGGATGATGCCCTCCGTGCGGGACAGCAGGCGCAGGGCCTGCATCGCCGCGTCGTCGGTCACCGCGCGGTACTCGCCGCGCCCGCTGTCCTTGAGGTACGCGTGCTCCGGGCCGATGCCCGGGTAGTCCAGGCCGGCCGAGATGGAGTACGGCTCGGTGATCTGGCCCTCCTCGTCCTGGAGGACGTAGGAGCGGGAGCCGTGCAGGATGCCGGGCTCGCCCGCGGTGAGGGTGGCGGCGTGCTCGCCGGTCTCGACGCCGTGTCCGGCGGGCTCGCAGCCCACCAGCCGGACGGACGCGTCCGGGATGAACGCGTGGAACAGGCCGATGGCGTTGGAGCCGCCGCCGACGCAGGCGATCGCCGCGTCGGGCAGCCGGCCCGCCCGCTCCAGGATCTGGCGGCGGGCCTCGACGCCGATGACGCGGTGGAAGTCGCGCACCATGGCCGGGAAGGGGTGCGGGCCGGCGACCGTGCCGAAGAGGTAGTGCGTGTGGTCGACGTTGGCGACCCAGTCGCGGAACGCCTCGTTGATGGCGTCCTTCAGGGTGCGGCTGCCGGACTTCACGGGGATGACCTCGGCGCCGAGCATGCGCATCCGGGCGACGTTCAGCGCCTGGCGCTGGGTGTCGATCTCGCCCATGTAGATGGTGCACTCGAGGCCGAAGAGGGCGCAGGCGGTGGCGGTGGCGACACCGTGCTGGCCGGCGCCGGTCTCGGCGATGACGCGCGTCTTGCCCATGCGCTTGGTGAGCAGGGCCTGGCCCAGCACGTTGTTGATCTTGTGCGAGCCGGTGTGGTTGAGGTCCTCGCGCTTGAGGAAGACCCGCGCGCCGCCGGCGTGCCGGGCGAACCGGGGCACCTCGGTGAGGGCGCTGGGGCGGCCGGTGTAGTTCATCAGCAGGTCGTCGAGCTCGGCCGCGAAGGCGGGGTCGGCCTTGGCCTTCTCGTACTCGACGGCGACCTCGTCGACCGCGGCGACGAGCGCCTCGGGGATGAACTTGCCGCCGTAGGCACCGAAGTAGCCCTCGGTGCTCGGGACGTGACCCTGGGGGTCGGGAATGAAGAACTCGCTGGGCATGCGACTGCTCCTCACGGGGGCGGGAACGCCCCCGGATGTCTCGTGGGACGGTGGTCACGGTGTGCGCCGACGCCACCGCTCCCGGCCCGTCGCACGGACGCCCTGGGACACCCCGGTGAGGGGGGCGCGAGGGGGCGCGAGGGAGCAGTGGGCTAGCGGTGGTGGAGGCGCGCGGTGCGCGCGCGCCATCGCATGCCGTTGACCTGGCCGGGCTCGTCGCCGATGACGTAGCGGACGCGGCGCCCGTGCACCCGCCGGGCCGGGGCCCGGCAGCCGCGCGGACGGCAGCCGCGGGCGAGCCGGGCGTACGCGTCGGGGAGGGCGTACGGGCCGGTCGCGAGGCCCGTCGCGTACGGGTGGCGGGGCCGGTCGGCCGCCGCGGAGGCGACGCCCACGCCCGTGCCCACGCACGCGCGGGTGACGGCGGTGGCGGAAGCCGTGTGAGAAGGCGAGGGAGAAGCCGTGCGACCGGCCGCCCGCGCGCACGCCTCGTCGGCCGACGGCACCCGGCGCGAGGGCGCGGGGTGCGGGGTCGGCGCGAGGGCGCGGGCGGCGGCGGTCATGGCAGGGTCAGCCCCGTCCGTGCCGCAGGGCGGGGTGGGCGCCGGCGGCGACCAGGTCGGCCACCGCGGCCTTGGGGTCGCGGCCGGTGACGAGCGACTCGCCGACGAGGACGGCGTCGGCCCCCGCGTTGGCGTACGCGATCAGGTCGTGCGGGCCGCGGATGCCGGACTCGGCGACCTTGACGATCCCGGCCGGGATCTCGGGGGCGACCCGCTCGAAGGTGAAGCGGTCGACCTCGAGGGTCTTCAGGTTGCGCGCGTTGACGCCGATGACGCGGGCGCCCGCTGCGACGGCCCGGTCGACCTCCTCCTCGTCGTGGACCTCGACGAGCGGGGTGAGGCCGATGGTCTCGGCCCGCTCGATGAGGGACTCCAGCGCGGGCTGGTCGAGGGCCGCGACGATCAGCAGGGCGAGGTCGGCGCCGTACGCCCGGGCCTCCCACAGCTGGTAGGCGGTGACGATGAAGTCCTTGCGCAGGACGGGGATGTCGACCCGGGCGCGGACGGCTTCCAGGTCGGCGAGGGAGCCGCCGAAGCGGCGCTGTTCGGTCAGGACGGAGATGACGGCGGCGCCGCCCGCTTCGTAGTCCGCGGCGAGTCCGGCCGGGTCGGCGATCGCGGCGAGCGCTCCCTTGGACGGGCTGGAGCGCTTGACCTCGCAGATGACCTGAACGCCGTCGCCGCGGAGCGCGGCCGCGCCGTCCTTGGCCTGGGGCGCCTTCGCCGCCCGCTCCTTGAGCTCGTCGAGGGAGACCCGCGCCTGCCGCTCCGCGAGGTCGGCGCGTACGCCCTCGATGATCTCGTCGAGCACACTCACGCGAGAGGCCCCCTTCCGGAGGGTGATGTTGGAGCCGGATCAGTCACCTCGATGGTATCCGCCGACGGCGACAGTGTGCGCACCCGGTGGTGCGCACCGCCCTGGCCTGCGGCTTCACGGAGCGAGCGCGGAGCCGAACGGCAGGTTTCGGACGACGGCGAAGAGAACCAGGAGGGCGCCGAAGGACCAGACCCACAGCGGCCCGACGTCGATCCGTACGGGCAGCGCGCGCACGGCCCGTACGAGCCAGACGGCCATCAGGACGGCGAAGACGGCGTATCCGGCGACGGCGAGGGCGTTGGCCCCGAGGGCAGTGGCCAGGTCACCGTGGATGAAGGCGTGGGCGCTGCGCAGGCCCCCGCAGCCGGGGCAGTACAGGCCGGTGAACCGCAGCAGGGGGCAGACCGGGTAGTGCCCGGGCTCGTTGGGGTCGACGGCGCCCACGTACGCGAAGGCGGCGGCGACCGCGGCCAGCGTGCCGACGGGCGCCGCGAGGCGCCGGGCGAGCGGGGGCGGGGTCGGAGTCGGGGCGTGCGGGCCCGGGGCGTGCGGCGGTACCGGGGCGTGCGGGGCGGGGCTGCTCGGCATGGCGTCGTCCACCCGGGGATTGTCTCCGGTCATACGGAAAGGCGCAGCCCGGCCGTGCCGGACCGCGCCCCGTGTCGCCGGTGCGCCCGAACGCGTCAGGAGCGGCCCGCGTGCGCGGTCTCGGGCGTGTGGTCGGCGCGGGCGGCCTCCTCGCGGGCGCGCTCCAGCTCCGGAGCCGGCTTCTGGCCGAGGCCAGCGGCCTTCATGGCAGCACCGACGACACCGCCGAGCAGGACGACGCCGATACCCGCCCAGAAACCCACCGGGTTGTTCGCCACCATGAAGGCACCGGCGACGCAGAAGCCGGCGAAGGAGATGATGACACCGGTCCAGGCGGCCGGGGTGTGTCCGTGGTCGCTGCCCGCCATGAGTTGCTCCTCGTTGATGTTGCTCTTGTTACGGCCCCGCCGAGTGCGGACGCTCGCCGTCATTGTTCCGCACGCGCGCGTGCGGGGTGATCCGGGGTCACCCTCGGGTGGGGTCCTCGCCGCGGTCGAGGGCCTTCCACAGCTCCTCGGGGCGGTCCGGGTCCGCGGGCCGCCGCGCCGCGCGCGCCCGGGGGGCGCCGTCGCGTTCGTACCGCCCGGACATGGCGGGCCAGGTCCGGCCGTAACGCAGGGCCAGCAGACCGGCCAGCAGGATCAGCAGGCCGCCGGCCGCCGCGACGTACGGCCAGGCGGTGTGCGTGAGGGCCTCCACGCGGGCCGCGGTGTCCCCGGTGGTGCGCGCCGCCTTCTCGTCCAGCGCGGCGCTGTCGGAGGCGCCCAGGTACGCGGCGGCCGCCGCTCCGGCGCCGCTGAGCGTGAGCAGCAGCGAGACCAGGAGCCGGCCGGCCCTGCGGACCGCGAAGACGGCCACCAGGGCCGCGAGGCCCACGATGGCGAGCGCGGTGGGTACGCCGGTGACGTCGCCGCCCGCGGCGTCGAGCGGGGCCGTGCCGCCGCCGACCGCGACAGCGCCCTCCGCCCAGGTCTGCCCGGAGGCGAGCAGGACGACGGCCGCTCCGACGGCGCCGAGGAACAGGGCCGCGGCGAGACTGCGACGGCCGCGGGTGGCGGCCGTCGTCTCGTCCGCGCGCGTGGCACGGGGCTGGGGTACGGATGCGGCACTCACGTACTCCACTATCCCTTACGCCGTCATGCGTGGTTCATCCGGTTGGCGGTGTGTACGGCGCGCAGCACGGCGGCAGCCTTGTTGCGGCACTCGGTGTCCTCGGCGACCGGGTCGGAGTCGGCGACGACACCGGCGCCGGCCTGGACGTACGCCGTGCCGTCGCGCAGCAGGGCCGTACGGATGGCGATGGCGGTGTCGGAGTCGCCGGCGAAGTCCAGGTAGCCGACGCAGCCGCCGTACAGTCCGCGCCGGGAGGGCTCCAGCTCCTCGATGATCTGCATGGCGCGGGGCTTGGGCGCGCCGGACAGGGTCCCGGCGGGGAAGCAGGCGGTCAGCACGTCGAAGGCGGTGCGGCCCTCGGCGACGCGGCCGGTGACGGTGGAGACGATGTGCATGACGTGCGAGTACCGCTCGATCGACATGAAGTCGACGACCTCGACGGAGCCCGGTTCGCACACGCGGCCCAGGTCGTTGCGGCCGAGGTCGACGAGCATGAGGTGCTCGGCGCGCTCCTTGGGGTCGGCGATGAGCTCCTCGGCGAGCGCCTGGTCCTCCTGGGGGGTCGCCCCGCGCGGGCGCGTACCGGCGATGGGGTGCACCATCGCGCGGCCGTCCTCCACCTTGACCAGCGCTTCGGGGCTGGACCCGACGACGTCGAAGCCGTCGAAGCGGAAGAGGTACATGTACGGGGACGGGTTGGTCGCCCGCAGCACCCGGTAGACGTCCAGGGCGCGGGCCGTACAGGGCGTCTCGAACCGCTGCGAGGGCACCACCTGGAAGGCCTCGCCCGCGCGGATGCGCTCCTTGATGTCCTCGACGGCGTCCTGGTAGGCCTTTCCGCCCCAGAGGGCGGTGTACGGCGGCAGCTCGGAGGGCGGCAGGGCGGCGGGTTCCGTCGCCAGCGGCTTGGCGAGGTCGGCGGCCATGGCGTCGAGGCGGGCGACGGCGTCCGCGTACGCCTCGTCGACGCCGGTGTCGAGGTCGTTGTGGTTGATCGCGTTGGCGATCAGCAGGACGGTGCCGTCCCAGTGGTCGAGGACGGCGAGGTCCGAGGTGAGCAGCATGGTGAGCTCGGGCAGCCGCAGGTCGTCGCGGCCGTGCTCGCCGATGCGCTCCAGGCGGCGCACGGTGTCGTAGCCGAGGTAGCCGACCATGCCGCCGGTGAAGGGCGGGAGCCCGGCGGCGAGGTCGCGCGGAGTGTGCAGCGCCTCGACGGTGGCGCGCAGCGCCTCCAGCGGGTCGCCGTCGAGGGGGACGCCGACGGGCGGGGTGCCGAGCCAGTGGGCCTGTCCGTCGCGCGCGGTGAGTGTGGCGGCGCTGCGGACGCCGATGAAGGAGTACCGCGACCAGGAGCGTCCGTTCTCGGCGGACTCCAGGAGGAAGGTCCCGGGGCGCTCGGCGGCGAGCTTGCGGTAGAGCCCGACCGGGGTGTCGCCGTCCACGAGCAGGCGGCGGCTGACGGGGATGACGCGGCGGTCGGCCGCCAGCTTGCGGAAGGTCTCGAGATCCATGGCGGCAGGCCCTATTCGGCGAGGGGGAGGACGTCGGCGTCGAAGCAGGTGCGGGCCCCGGTGTGGCAGGCGGCGCCCACCTGGTCGACCTTGACCAGGACGGTGTCGGCGTCGCAGTCCAGGGCGACGGACTTGACGTGCTGGACGTGACCGGAGGTGTCGCCCTTGACCCAGTACTCGCGGCGGCTGCGGGACCAGTAGGTGCAGCGGCCGGTGGTGAGGGTGCGGTGCAGGGCCTCGTCGTCCATCCAGCCGAGCATGAGCACCTCGCCGGTGTCGTACTGCTGGGCGATGGCCGGGACCAGCCCGTCGGGGCTGCGCTTGAGACGGGCGGCGATGGCCGGGTCAAGGTTGCTGGTCATGTCGCCATTGTGCCGTGGTCCCGGGGCCTGCCCGGGGGGACGTCCACTGGGCGGACCGGGCCGTGCCGCCGTACGCTGGCGCCCATGTCGACCCATGCCAAGCGTGAACGCCTTCTGCTCGCCGACCTTTTGGAAGCGGCGGGCCCGGATGCCCTGACCCTGTGCGAGGGGTGGAAAACCCGGGATCTGGCGGCCCACGTGGTGGTGCGCGAGCGCCGCCCCGACGCCGCGGCGGGGATCCTGATCGGGCCGCTGCGCGCCCGCCTGGAGCAGGTGCAGGCGGAGTACGCCTCGAAGCCGTACGACGAGCTGATCCAGCTGATCCGTACGGGACCACCGCGGATGTCCCCGTACGCGATCAAGCAGGTCGACGAGGGCGCCAACACGGTCGAGTTCTACGTCCACGCCGAGGACGTGCGGCGGGCGCAGCCGGACTGGACGCCGCGCGAGCTGGACCCGGTCTTCGCGGACGCGCTGTGGTCGCGCCTGGAGAAGGGGGCGCGCATGCTGTGCCGCAAGGTGCCGGTGGGTCTGGTGCTGCGCCGCCCGAACGGCCAGACGACGGTGGGGCGCCGAGGCACCCCGGTGGTCACGGTGACCGGGGAGCCGGGCGAGCTGACGATGTTCGCGTTCGGCCGGCAGGACGCGGCGCGCGTGGAGGTCGAGGGCGACAAGGAGGCCGTGGAGCGGCTGCACGGGGCCAAGCAGCTGGGCCTCTGAAGGCTCTGACCTGCGGCGACGGCGCGCGACCGGCCATTGTCAGTGGTGGCGGGCATCATCGGACGTACGCAGCTCATCCCGGCGGACCCCGGAGGCGGACGATGATCAGGATCGCGATGACCAGCGTGTACGTCGACGACGAGGAGAAGGCGCACGCCTTCTACACCGGCGTGCTCGGCTTCGAGACGAGAACGGACCTGGACCTGGGCGGGGCGCGCTTCATCACGGTCGCCGCGCCCGGCCAGGACGTGGAGCTGCTGCTGGAGCCCGGGGACAGCCCGATCGCGGAGCAGTACCGGAAGGGGCTGCGCGAGGCCGGGCTGCCGTGTCTGGTGCTCTCGGTGGATGACCTGCGGGCGGAGCACGAGCGGCTGAGCGGCCTGGGTGTGCGGTTCACGCAGGCGCCCACGGAGCAGGGCCCGGTGGTGACGGCCGTGCTGGACGACACCGTCGGCAACCTCATACAGCTGGCCCAGCGGACGGCCTGAGCCGTCCGCCGGGCGCCGCTCGCCGTTGCCGCGTCAGCGGACCGGGTGGCCGGCCTCGCGCAGGGTGTCCTTGACCTGGGAGATCCGCAGGTCGCCGAAGTGGAACACCGACGCCGCCAGCACCGCGTCCGCGCCCGCGTCGATGGCGGGCGGGAAGTCGGCGAGCTTGCCGGCGCCGCCGGAGGCGATCACCGGGACCGTGACGTGCTTGCGCACGGCGGCGATCATCTCGGTGTCGTAGCCGTCCTTGGTGCCGTCCGCGTCCATCGAGTTGAGCAGGATCTCGCCCGCGCCCAGCTCGGCGGCCCGGTGGGCCCACTCGACGGCGTCGAAGCCGGTGCCGCGGCGGCCGCCGTGCGTGGTGACCTCGAAGGTGCCCTGGGGGGTGCGGCGGGCGTCGACGGACAGGACCAGCACCTGGCGGCCGAAGCGCTCGGCGATCTCCTGGATCAGCTCCGGGCGGGCGATGGCCGCGGTGTTGACGCCGACCTTGTCGGCACCGGCGCGCAGCAGCTTGTCGACGTCGTCGGCGCTGCGGACGCCGCCGCCGACGGTCAGCGGGATGAAGACCTGCTCGGCGGTGCGGCGCACCACGTCGTAGGTGGTCTCCCGGTTGCCGGACGACGCGGTGATGTCGAGGAAGGTCAGCTCGTCGGCGCCCTCGGCGTCGTACAGCTTGGCCATCTCGACGGGGTCGCCCGCGTCGCGAAGGTTCTGGAAGTTGACGCCCTTGACGACCCGGCCGTTGTCGACGTCCAGGCAGGGGATGACTCGGACCGCGAGGGTCATGAGGGCTGCGCTCCTCGCTCTGTTCCTCGGTACGCCTCGACCTCGACCTCGACGACCAGGCTCGGGTCGACGAACCCTTGGACGATGATCATCGACGCGGCGGGGCGGACGGCGTCGAACAGCTCCTTGTGCGCGCGCCCCACCTCCTCCACATCGCGGGCGTGGGTGATGTACATGCGTGTCCGGACGACGTCCGCCACGCCCAGGTCCAGCTGCTTCAGCGCGCTCAGGGCGACGTTGAAGGAGTTGACCGCCTGCTCGTACGGGCCGCCTGCGGCGATCTCGCCGTCGACGATGGACGTGCAGCCGGAGACCAGGACCAGGCCGTTCGGCAGCTCCACGGCGCGGGAGTAGCCGAACTGCTCCTCCCAGGGCGCGCCGGTGACGACCTTGCGTACGGAGCCGCTGCGTGCGGAATCGGTCATTCGGCCACCGCCGCGACGGCCGCCAGGGCCTCCTCCAGGGTGAACGCCTTGGCGTACAGCGCCTTGCCGACGATCGCGCCCTCGACGCCCTCGGGGACGAGCGCGGCGATGGCGCGCAGGTCGTCCAGCGAGGAGACGCCGCCGGAGGCGACGACCGGCTTGTCGGTGGCGGCGCAGACGTTGCGCAGCAGCTCCAGGTTGGGGCCCTGGAGGGTGCCGTCCTTGGCGATGTCGGTGACCACGTAGCGGGAGCAGCCCTCGGAGTCGAGACGGGCCAGCGTCTCGTACAGGTCGCCGCCGTCGCGGGTCCAGCCGCGGCCGCGCAGCGTCGTGCCGCGGACGTCCAGGCCGACCGCGATCTTGTCGCCGTGCTCGGCGATGACCTTGGCGACCCACTCGGGGGTCTCCAGGGCGGCGGTGCCCAGGTTGACCCGGGTGCAGCCGGTGGCGAGCGCGGCGGCGAGCGAGGCGTCGTCGCGGATGCCGCCGGAGAGCTCCACCTTGATGTCCATGGCCTTGGCCACCTCGGCGATCAGCTGCCGGTTGTCACCGGTGCCGAACGCGGCGTCGAGGTCGACGAGATGGAGCCACTCGGCGCCCGCCCGCTGCCAGGTCAGGGCCGCCTCCAGGGGAGAGCCGTACGACGTCTCCGTGCCGGACTCGCCATGGACGAGCCGTACGGCCTGGCCGTCCCGGACGTCGACGGCGGGGAGGAGTTCGAGCTTGCTCATCTCAGCGGGTCCTAGATCCTTCGGAGGGGTCAAAAGGCGGGGTGGGTCAGAAGGTGCTGAGCCAGTTGGTCAGCAGCTGGGCGCCGGCGTCGCCGGACTTCTCGGGGTGGAACTGCGTCGCCCACAGCGCGCCGTTCTCGACGGCCGCCACGAACCGCTCGCCGTGCGTGGACCAGGTGACCCGGGGCGCGCGCATCGCGGGGTTCGTGATCTCCAGGTCCCAGTCGTGCACGGCGTAGGAGTGCACGAAGTAGAACCGGGCGTCGGCGTCGAGGCCGGCGAAGAGCTCGCTGTCCTCGGGCGCGTCGACGGTGTTCCAGCCCATGTGGGGCACGATCGGGGCCTGGAGCGGGCCGACCGTGCCGGGCCACTCGTCGAGGCCCTCGGTCTCCACGCCGTGCTCGATGCCCCGCGCGAAGAGGATCTGCATGCCGACGCAGATGCCCATCACGGGGCGGCCGCCGGAGAGCCGGCGCTCCACGATCCAGTCGCCGCGGGCCTCCTTGAGCCCCGCCATGCAGGCGGCGAAGGCGCCCACGCCGGGGACGAGCAGCCCGTCGGCGTTCATGGCCTTGTCGTAGTCGCGGGTGATCTCGACGTCGGCGCCGACGCGGGCGAGGGCCCGCTCGGCGGAGCGGACGTTGCCGAACCCGTAGTCGAAGACCACGACGTTGCGTGCAGTCATTCCCAGATCCCCTGAATCCGCAGGACGCCGGCGACCAGGCACATCACCGAGGCGATGGCCAGCAGGACGATGAGCCCCTTGGGCATCTTCTGCTTGGCGAAGGAGTACACGCCGCCGGCCAGGAAGAGGCCGACGACGATGAGGATGGTCGAAAGACCCGTCACAGCGCGCCCTTCGTGGAGGGCAGGATCCCGGCGGCGCGCGGGTCCCGCTCGGAGGCGTAGCGCAGAGCGCGGGCGAGCGCCTTGAACTGGCACTCCACGATGTGGTGGGCGTTGCGGCCGTACGGCACGTGGACGTGCAGCGCGATCTGGGCCTGGGCGACGAACGACTCCAGGATGTGCCGGGTCATGGTCGTGTCGTACGAGCCGATCATCGGCGCCATGTTCTCCGGCTCCGTGTGCACCAGGTAGGGGCGGCCGGACAGGTCGACCGTCACCTGGGCGAGGGACTCGTCCAGGGGCACCGTGCAGTTGCCGAAGCGGTAGATGCCCACCTTGTCGCCGAGCGCCTGCTTGAAGGCGGCGCCGAGCGCGAGGGCGGTGTCCTCGATGGTGTGGTGCGAGTCGATGTGGAGGTCGCCGTCGGTCTTGACGGTGAGGTCGAACAGACCGTGGCGGCCGAGCTGGTCGAGCATGTGGTCGTAGAAGCCGACGCCGGTCGACACGTCGACCTTTCCGGTCCCGTCGAGGTCTATCTCGACGACGACGGACGTCTCCTTGGTGGTGCGCTCGACCCGTCCTACGCGGCTCATGAACTCTGCTCCTTCTTCAGTGCGCGAACCGCATCCAGGAACGCGTCGTTCTCTTCGGGGGTGCCGGCGGTGACCCGCAGCCACCCCGGTACGCCGTTGTCACGGACCAGGACGCCCCGGTCGAGGATCCGCTGCCAGACCGCATGGGCGCCGCCCTCGCCGGTGAACCGTCCGAACTGGACGAAGTTGGCGTCGGACTCGGTGACCTCGTACCCGATGGCGCGCAGCTCGGCGACGAGCCGGTCGCGCTCGGCCTTGAGCTGCTCGACGTACCCCAGCAGCGTATCGGTGTGCTCCAGGGCGGCGAGCGCCGTGGCCTGGGTGACGGCCGACAGGTGGTACGGCAGGCGTACGAGCTGGACGGCGTCGACCACGGCCGGGTGCGCGGCCAGGTAGCCCAGGCGCAGTCCGGCGGCGCCGAACGCCTTGGACATGGTCCGGGAGACCACCAGGTTGGGCCGGCCCTCGATGAGCGGCAGCAGCGAGGGGCGGTGGCTGAACTCCACGTACGCCTCGTCGACGATCACCAGCGACGGCTTGGCGGCCTGCGCGGCCTCGTACAGCGCCAGCACGGTCTCGGCGTCGACGGCGGTGCCCGTGGGGTTGTTGGGCGTGGTGATGAAGACGACGTCGGGGCGGTGCGCGGCGATGGCGGCCTCGGCGGCGTCCACGTCGATGGTGAAGTCGCCCTTGCGCGGTCCGGAGATCCAGCCCGTCCCGGTCCCGCGTGAGATCAGGCCGTGCATGGAGTACGAGGGCTCGAAGCCGATCGCGAGGCGGCCGGGCCCGGCGAAGGTCTGGAGCAGCTGCTGGATGACCTCGTTGGAGCCGTTGGCGGCCCAGACGTTGGCGAGGCCGACCTCGTGTCCGGTGGTACGCGTGAGATAGGCGGCGAGGGCCGTACGAAGCTCGACGGCGTCCCGGTCGGGGTAGCGGTTGAGCGTACGGGCCGCCTCCCGGACGCGCTCGGCGATGCGCTCGACGAGCGGCTCGGGCAGCGGGTACGGGTTCTCGTTGGTGTTGAGGCGTACGGGCACGTCGAGCTGGGGCGCGCCGTACGGGGACTTGCCGCGCAGCTCGTCGCGGATGGGCAGGTCGTCGATGCCGATGTTCTCGCCGGTCACTGCTGCGGCACCTTCCATCCGAACCGGGCCTTGATGGCCGCGCCGTGCGCGGGCAGGTCTTCCGCCTCGGCGAGGGTCACCACGTGGTGGGCGACCTCGGCGAGCGCGTCGCGGGTGTAGTCCACGATGTGGATGCCGCGCAGGAAGGACTGGACGGACAGGCCCGAGGAGTGGCAGGCGCAGCCGCCGGTGGGCAGCACGTGGTTGGAGCCCGCGCAGTAGTCGCCGAGCGAGACCGGCGCCCACGGGCCGACGAAGATCGCACCCGCGTTGCGGACGCGGTCCGCGACGGCGGCGGCGTCGGCGGTCTGGATCTCCAGGTGCTCGGCGCCGTACGCGTCGACCACGCGCAGGCCCTCCTCCAGGCCGTCGACCAGCACGATCGCGGACTGGCGGCCGCGCAGGGCGGGCAGGATCCGGTCCTCGACGTGCCGGGTGGCCGCGACCTGCGGCTCCAGCTCCTTCTCGACGGCCTCGGCGAGGTCGACGGAGTCGGTGACGAGGACGGCGGCGGCGAGCGGGTCGTGCTCGGCCTGGCTGATCAGGTCGGAGGCGATGTGCACCGGGTCGGCGGTGTCGTCGGCGAGGACGGCGATCTCGGTCGGGCCGGCCTCGGTGTCGATGCCGATCCGGCCGGTGAAGTACCGCTTGGCGGCGGCGACCCAGATGTTGCCGGGGCCGGTGACCATGTTGGCGGGGGCGCAGGACTCGGTGCCGTAGGCGAACATGGCGACGGCCTGGGCGCCGCCCACGGCGTACACCTCGTCGACGCCGAGGAGGGCGCAGGCGGCGAGGATCGTCGGGTGCGGCAGACCGCCGTGCTCCCGCTGCGGCGGGGAGGCGAGGGCGATGGACTCGACGCCCGCCTCCTGCGCCGGTACGGCGTTCATGATCACGGACGAGGGATAGACGGAGCGGCCGCCCGGCGCGTACAGCCCGACGCGCTCGACCGGAACCCACTTCTCGGTCACGGTGCCGCCGGGCACGACCTGGGTGGTGTGCGGGCTGCGGCGCTGCTCGCGGTGGACGATCCGGGCGCGGCGGATCGACTCCTCCAGACCGGCGCGGACGGCCGGGTCCAGCTCCTCCAGCGCGCGCGTGAGCGCGGCGGCCGGGACGCGGACCTGGTCGAGGACCACACCGTCGAACTTCTCCGCGTAGTCGATCAGCGCCGCGTCCCCGCGATGATGCACGGCCTCGCAGATCGGCCGCACCTTCTCCAGGGCGGCTTCCACGTCGAACTCGGCACGGGGCAGCAGGTCGCGCAGGGCGCCGCCCGTCGGGAGGGCGTCGCCACGCAGATCGATTCGTGAGATCACAGGTCAATTCTCTCAGACGGCGTCGCACGGCCGGACGTCCGTATCACTGGCTGATACACGCCGCAGTGGCGTCTTGTCGTCACAGCTGACCGTTAGCGTTCGGTCCGTCACACAGAGGGAAGAACAACCGTACGAACAGGGGAAGCGGAGGGGGCGGCAGTGACCGAGCCGCACGACGACGACGTACCGGGTGACCTCAGCCCGAGCGAGCTGGGCATGTGGCAGGCGTTCCGGATCGGCGCGACCTACGACCTGTCCGTGGGCAACGCGGTGCTGGACGATCCGTTCTCGCCGCGCGCCTGGCCGCCCGAGCGCAGCGTACGCGCCCGGGTGGTCGCGCTGCTGCTCCTGGACGGGCCGCCGGCGCTGGCGGGGCGGGTGTCGGCGCTGAAGCTGCGCGGGGTGCAGATCACCGGGACGCTGGACCTGGCGGGCGGCACGGTCTCCCCGTACGTGGAGCTGCACGGCTGCCGGTTCGAGAACGAGGTGGTGCTGCCGGAGTGCCGGTTCGGCACGCTGCGCATGGTCGGGTGCGCGATACCGAGGCTGGAGGCGGCCCGGCTGCACACGGAGGGCGATCTGCACCTGCCGCGCTGCCGGGTGGAGCGCGGCATCCGGCTCACGGACGCCCAGATCGGCACGGACCTGCTGATCAACCAGATCCATGTCGGGCCGGACCGGAGCGGGCGGGCGATCGTCGCGGACGGCATGTCGGTCGCCCAGGACCTCCAGGCGGAGCTGATCGAGACGTACGGCGAGCTCTCGCTGCGCGGCGCGAAGATCGGCGTGTCGCTGAACCTGCGGGGCAGCAGGCTGCGCGGCGCGGAGGGCCGGCGGGCACTGAACGCACCGCAGCTGAGCGTGGAGCGCACGCTCTACATGACGTACGCCTGGGTGAGCGACACGGGGAACGTGGCGGGGACGACGCCCCCGGGCGGGCTGGCCAACTTCAACACGCCGATGCGCGGCGCCCGTATACAGCCGTTCGAGTGCCGGGGCGGGGTGCGGCTGGACGACGGGCGTTTCGGTGACGCGGTCGACTTCCACCACGCGCGTTTCCTGCTGTCGTCGGAGCGGAAGGAGGAGCTGTCGCTGCGCCGGATCGTCACCCCGGAGCTGCGGTTCAACCCCGAGCGCCCGGAGGAGGGCCGGGTCGTGCTGAACGGCGCGAAGGTCGTCACGCTGATCGACCTGTCCACCAGCTGGCCGGGGCCGGGCGGCCTGGCGATGGGCGGTTTCGTGTACGAGAACCTCGTGCCGTACGGACACTTCCCGCTCGCCCGGCGCCTGGAGTGGGTGGCGGCGGCGACCCCCGAGTACGCGCCGGAACCGTACGAACGGCTCGCGGCGGTGCTGCGCAACAGCGGGGAGGACGCGGACGCCCGCGAGGTGCTGCTGGCCAAGCAGCGCAGGCGGCGCGAGACCCTGCCGCTGGCGGCGAAGCTGTGGGGGTACCTCCAGGACTGGACGGTGGCGTACGGGTACCGGCCGGGCCGGGCGGCGCTGTGGATGGCGGTGCTGTGGGCGGCGGGGGCGCTGGCCTTCGCGCAGTGCGACCCCGCCGCCATCAAGAGGGACGAGCACCCGGAGTGGAACGCCGCGCTGTACGCGCTGGACCTGCTGCTTCCGGTGATCAACCTCGGGCAGGATGGGTACTGGCGCCTGCAGGGCATATGGCAGTGGGCGTCGGCCGTGCTGATCCTCCTGGGGTGGGTGCTCGCGACGACGGTCGCGGCGGGTGCCTCGCGGCTGCTGCGGCGGAGCTGAACGGCTCTCCGGCCTCCGCACCGGCGTGCGACCAGCGGGTCCCGATTCGCCGCCGGGACACCGCTTTCTTTACGGTCTCTTGACATTCGGCGGTGCAACCATTCCGCCCCTACCAAAGCTTCACAGCAGGCCCCTGGCGCGGTCTCCACCTGCGTTTTTCAATGGTCCGCACCATGTCATTGCTCCGTGCCCTGCTCAGCACCGCCCGCGCGGGACGGCGCGGCCCGCAGACCGCCGACGGGCTGCCGCCGGACCACGCGGTGCTGCTCGACGCGCCGGACGAGCGGCTCGGCCCGGCACTGGTCGCCGCCGCCCTGGGGGACCACACGCCGGCCGCCGCGCTGCTGGCCGCCACCCGCGAGGCGGCCGAGTGGGAGAGCCGCGACCGGTACGTGGTGCGGCTGGCCGCGTTCGCGCGCAGCCGCGACGAGTGGCTGGCCGGCTGGCTGGCGCGCGCACCGCACGATCCGGACGCGCTCCTGGTCCACGCCGAGCTCGAGATCCGCAGGGCGTGGGCCTCCCCGGCGCGCGCCGAGCGGCTGCGGGAGCTCGGGCCGCTGATCGGCGCGGCGGCGGAGGCGGCGCCGCGCGACCCGGTGCCGTGGCGACTGGCGCTGGACCACGCGCGCGGCACCCACGCCACGCACACGGCGTTCGAGTCGCTGTGGGAGCAGGCCGTGCGCCGCTCCGCGCACCACTACGGCTGCCATGTCGCCGCGCTCACGTACCTGTCGGTCCAGCGGCGCGGCGCGCACCGCGAGTGCTTCCACTTCGCCGAGCAGGCCGCGGCCGACGCGCTGCCCGGCTCGCTGATAAGAGCGCTGCCGGTGCGGGCGGCGTTCACGCAGCTGACGGCCGGCGGCGCCGGTTCCGTACAGGCGGACCGGATCGACGCGGCGGCGGACCTGGCGATCGAGCTGTCCGCGCGGTACGAGGCGGGCGACCCTTGGCCGGCGGAGGTGCGCAACGTCCTCGCGTACGTGCTGGTCGGGCGGGCCCGGTGGGCGGCGGCTCTGGAGCAGTTCCGGCTGATCGGGCCGCACGCGACGTCGTTTCCGTGGTCCTCGGCCGGGGAGGATCCGCTGGGCCGGTTCCTCGACGCGCGCGCCGGTGTGCGCCGCGAAGTGGGGCGCGCGGGACGCGCGGCGGTCCCGCTGCGCGGACGGGCCGGTCGGGGCCGTACGGGCGGCCATTACGCTTAGCCGCTGTGACCACCGCTCGCCTGCCTCTCTTTCCGCTGAACGCGGTGCTGTTCCCCGGCCTCGTGCTGCCGCTCAACGTCTTCGAGGAGCGTTATCGCGCCATGATGCGCGAGCTGCTGAAGACCGACGAGGACGAACCGCGCCGCTTCGCCGTCGTCGCCATCCGCGACGGGCGCGAGGTCGCGCCGACCGCGCCCGGCCTGCCCGATCAGACCGCGCTGCCGGAGAAGGGGCCCGCCGCCGGCTTCGGCGCGGACCCGATCCAGGCGTTCCACCGGGTCGGCTGCATCGCGGACGCGGCGACCATCCGGGAGCGGGCGGACGGCAGCTTCGAAGTGCTCGCGACCGGTACGAAGCGCGTGAAGCTGCTGTCGGTCGACGCGAGCGGGCCGTTCCTCACGGCCGAGCTGGAGGAACTGGAGGAGGTGCGCGGCGAGGGCGCCGGCGCGCTCGCCGAGGGCGTACTGCGCGCCTTCCGCGCGTACCAGAAGCGGCTCGCCGGGGCGCGCGAGCGGTCACTGGCGACAGGTGTGGAGCTGCCCGACGAGCCGTCGGTCGTCTCGTACCTGGTCGCCGCGGCGGCGGTGCTGGACACCCCCGCCAAGCAGCGGCTGCTCCAGGCGCCCGACACGGCGACCCGGCTGCGGGAGGAGCTGCGCCTGCTGCGCGCGGAGACGGCGGTCCTGCGCCACCTGCCGTCGCTTCCGGCGGTCGACCTGACCCGCACTCCCACGAGCCCCAACTGACGCGAGACTGACGCGAGGAGCACCGCAGGTGGCGAAGAAGTCGAAGAAGCAGGCGGGAGGCACCCCGGCGACGGTGGCGCTCACCGCGGCGGGCACGCCGTTCACGCTGCACGCGTACGACCACGACCCGGCGTCCCCGTCGTACGGCGAGGAGGCCGCCGAAGCGCTCGGCGTGTCGCCGGAGCGCGTCTTCAAGACGCTGGTCGCCGACGTGGACGGGGAGCTGACGGTCGCGGTCGTGCCCGTGGCCGGGCAGCTCGACCTCAAGGCCCTCGCGGCGGCGGTGGGCGGCAAGCGCGCGGCGATGGCCGACCCCGCGGCGGCCGAACGCACCACGGGCTACGTCCGCGGCGGCATCTCCCCGCTCGGCCAGCGCAAGCGGCTGCGTACGGTCCTGGACGCCTCGGCCTCCGCGCACGCCACGATCTGCGTATCGGCGGGCCGCCGCGGCCTGGAGGTGGAGCTGGCGCCCTCGGACCTCGCCGCCCTCACGGACGCGGTCCTCGCACCCATCGGCCGCGGGTAGCGGCAGGCCGCGCGGGCCTCCGCGTCAGGACGCGGCGTCCTTGGGGGGTGTGGGGCCGTAGGCGCCGTCCCACCCCGAGGAGGGGTACGGGTCCGGGTACGGGTAGGGCTCCGGGTCCCGGGGCATGAAGAGGGCCGCCAGGGCCAGGTGGACGAGCATGGCGGCGACCGGCCACGCCAGCAGCGCCCCGTGCGCGTTGAGCTCCAGCGGCGCGTCGAACGTGACGCCCGGGCCCACCGCGCGGGCATGCGCCACCACGTCGTGCGTGGGGCCCAGGAGCGTACCGACGCCCCAGCCGAGCAGGGAGCCCAGCAGGCCCCCCAGGGCGAGACCGACGACGACCGCGATGCCGCCGTGCCGGCGCGTGAACCAGAACACCGCCGCTGCGCTCAGGGCCCCGAAAACCAGCCCGAGCAGCGTGAAGGTGCCGTCGGCGCCGACCGCGCCCTCGCCCTCCGTGTCCTTGACGAAGACCGCCTTGCCGTCCGAGACCAGCCCGATCCGCGGCGCCAGCCACAGCCACAGCAGCCCCAGCGCCACGCCCGCGAGCATCACGCAGGCCGTCACCAGGGCGCCCTGCCGTACTTCGGCGGCCATGTCCGGCGCGCCGTCCGCCCGCTGCGACCGCTCGGCGCGCTTGGTGGCGGCGGAGGGGTACGGCGGCGGCCAGGCGGGGTCCTGCGGCGACGGCTGGTGAGGCGGCGTAGGAGGCGTAGGAGGCGTCAACGGTGCGGTCACCCTGCCATCGTGCCAGGCGCCCGCCGGGGCCGCCTCATCGGACCGCCGCCCGCCGGTACGCCCACGTCGCGGCGGTCAGCGACAGCACGCCGACCACCGCGCAGACCGCCAGGTCCACCGCGACCGCCGCCCAGTCGGGACGGGCGTCGAACGTACGGGCGAGCGCCTCCACCCCGTACGTGGACGGCAGCAGGTCCCGCGCCCATCCGATCGGCTCCGGCAGCCGGGCGGCCGGCAGCACGCCCAGCAGCAGGGCCGCCGACATCCCGAGCTGGCCCAGCAGCGTGGCGAGTTCCTGCCGCGGCGCGAGCAGCCCGAGCGCCGCGCCGAGTCCGGCGAGCGCGGCCCCGGCGAGCGGCACGACCGCCGCCAGGATCCACAGATGGGTCAGGGGCAGCTGGAACAGCACGGAGCCGACCACCGCGGTCACCACCGTCCCGGGCACGGTGAAGGAGGCGTACGCCCCGGCCGCGCCCAGCACCACCGCGGCGGGCGGCACCGGCAGCGTGGCGTAGTGGTCGAGCCCGCCGCTCGCCCGCAGCTGCCCGAAGTACTGGGCGAGCAGGTTCAGCGCGACGAAGGCCACCACGAGCACCGACGACCCGGCGACCACGGCCCGCGCCTCGGCACCGCCGTCGACGACACCGCGCATCAGGACCATGATCCCGATGGACTGGAAGGTCGCCACGAAGAGAAGGGGGATGCGGGCCACCCGGGCCCGCGACAGCTGCGCGCGGTAGACGGCGCCCAGCGCGGGCAGCAGCCGCGCCCGCGGCGCGAGCGGCGCGGGCGCGGCGGCCGGCACGGCGTCACCCGGTACGGGGTCGGCGACCGGGGCCGGGCCGACCGCGCCGGGGGATCCCGGCGACAGGGCGGCCCGTGCGGGCACGATGCTCACGTGATGCTCCTGCTTCATGCCTTGACCAGCCCCTTCGCCTCGCCGCCCAGCGCCAGGTACACGTCCTCCAGGCTCGGCGTGGCGAGTGTGAAGTCGTCGAGTGCCGAGAACGCCGCGCCGCCCGTCACCGCCGCGACCGCCGCCCGCGCCTCGTCCGGCGCCAGCCGCAGCACCCACCGGCGCCCCGACTCCTGCGCGGACGCCCGCAGCGCGGCGACCTCGGGCACGTCGAGCGGCGCCCGTTCGCGCCACACCAGCTCCACCCGTACGTCACCGGCCACCCGCTCCTTGAGCCCGGCGGGGGTGTCGCAGGCGATGACCCGGCCGCGTTCCAGGACGGCGACCCGGTCCAGTACGGTCTCGGCCTCGATGACGTTGTGGGTGACGAGGACGACGGTGGTGCCGTGCTCGGCGCGGCGCCGGTCGACGGCGGCCCACACGGCGCGCCGCGCGACCGGGTCCATGCCGGTGGTCGGCTCGTCGAGGATCAGCAGGGGCCGTCGCCCGACGAGCGCGGTGGCGAAGCAGGCGAGCCGCCGCTGGCCGCCGGAGAGCCGCTTGAGGGGCCGCCCGGCAAGCTCCGTCAGGCCCAGCTCGTCGAGCACGGCGTCCCGCTCCTTGCGCGCGTCCCGCGCCGCGAGGCCACGCAGCCGCCCGGTCGTCTCGGCGGCGAGCGCGACGGTCAGCTCGTCGAGCGCGGTGGACTCCTGCCCCAGGTAGCCGATCAGACGCGCCGCCCGCTCCGGGTGGCGTACGAGGTCGTGGCCGAGCACCTCGACGGTGCCGGAGTCGGGCCGCATCAGTCCGGTCAGCTGGCGCACGAGGGTGGACTTGCCGGCGCCGTTCGGGCCGAGCAGGCCGAAGATCTCGCCGCTGTGGACCGCCATGGTGATTCCGTCGGTGGCGCGCACCTCGGGCGTCGCGGGGGTCCCTCTTCTGGCGCGCGCGGCGGGGTACGTCTTGACCAGCTCCCGCACCACGCACACCGTACTCACGAGGGATGAGCCTAAAGGGTCGGGCGGCCCTATTCCCCCACGGGGGCGTGTTCGGCGGCCGCCCGTACGTCGATCTCGCGCCAGAAGCCGGCCCTGATCGCGTACCGGTCGTGCTCGTCGATCTGGTCGTCCTTGTGGGCGAGCAGCCCGAACCGCGCCGCGTACCGCAGCAGTTCTCCGTCGATGCGGTGCGGGATGCGCGGGTACATGCTGGACAGTTTCTCGACGTGGCTCTGGTCGGGGAGGCGTTCCATCCAGCGCCGCGCGAAGACCTGGCCGACCTCGAAGGGGTCGCCGCCGACGGTGGTGATGTCCTCCTCGCGGTCGGCCCAGCGCTGCTCGGCGCTGGTCAGCTGGGCGAGCGTGGGCAGCGACGCGGTCTCGGGCGGCTCGCCGATCTGGCCGCCGGGGCGGTCGACCCAGCCGCGGTCGGAGGACCAGCGCAGGGTGGCGTTGGCCGGCTGCGGGCTGGGGGGGGGCGTCTGGGGGTGGGCCGGTCCGCGCAGGCCGGCCAGGTCCTTCGGGGTCGGCACCGCCCTGCCGTTGCCGGAGCCGGACGGGGCGGCGGAGCCGTTGCCGTTGGCGGCGGCGCTCGGCGCGGGGGCCGGGGCGGGCGCCGCCGGGGTCGGGTTCCCGTTGCGCACGGCGGCGGCCGCGGAGGCCGCGGCCTCGGCGGCGGCGAGGGCCGACTCGGGCAGGGGCGCGGAGAGGATGGCGGCGATCTCGGGACGCGGTGCGGGCGGCGGGGCGCACACGCCGCCCAGCTCCTTGGCCCGTACGGCGCGGGTGATCCACGCGCGGTCGAGGACGCGCCGCTCGTCGGCCTCGGCGACGAGGTCCTCGGACTGGTTGTAGTCGCCGTCGGCGGCCTGGACGGCCCAGAGGTGGACGGCGACGCCGTGCTCCTTCGCCGACATCAGGCCGGGCAGCAGGTCCCCGTCGCCGGTGACCAGCACCACGTCGGAGCAGGCGCGGTTGCGGGCGAGTTCGGTGAGCTCGGCGTGCATCGCGGCGTCGACGCCCTTCTGCGCCCAGCGCCCGTCGCTGCGGGTCAGGGCGCCGAGCCGGACGGTGACCCGGGGCATGACGCGCAGCCGGCGGTGTTCAGGCTGGGGGACGCGGTCGGGGGCGCCGTCGAACCAGTAGATCCGCAGCAGGGGCTGGGCCGTGTCGCTCTCGGCGCGTTCGCGCAGTCCCTGGATGAGGGCGGCGTGGTCGACGGTGATCCGGGAGCGGGCCGGTTCCCCGGCGAGGAGGCTGGCGGCGGCGCCCAGTAGGTAGCCGGCGTCCACCAGGACGACGCAGCGGTCCACGTGTTCCACCCTCTTTCGGGAACCTCGGGATCGGAAGTTGCTTCGGTCTCTTCGGGTGTGCGGGTGCTTCGGGTGCTTCGGGTCGTGCGGGTGCGGCAGGTCGTGCGGGTGCTGCGGGTTTCCGGGTACGTCGGGTCTTCGGATACGTCGGGTTCTTCGAGTTCTTCGAGTCTGCCCGACTGCCGGAGGGTTAACGGCCGGAACTGGATCACCGGCGTGGCGGATCACCCTACGCGCCCCGCGCGACTCCCGACTACGGTCCGCAATGATCCAAAATGCGCGGTTTTTACGCGTGTGTGAGTCTGAACGCGGCCCTGGCCCCTACACCCCACGGAGGCATCACCATGGCCAAGAACCGGAAGCAGGACCGCAGTCAGAAGCAGCCCGCCGCCGCCGAGCGCGGCGCACCGCAGGGCGCCGGTACGACGGCGGTGGAGGCCGAGCCGCGCATGGCCCCCGTCACCCCGGCCGACGTCGCCCACAAGGGCCGGCGGAAGCGGTTCGGCCACAACTAGCGCCGGCGCGTGAACTGCCGGAAGGGGCGCGCCCGTGACGACGGGCGCGCCCCTTCAGCCTGTGTACGGCGTGGTCAGCCGGCCAGGCAGGACGGGCCGAGCAGCACCTTGAGGTCACCGAAGAGCGCCGGATCCGGCTGGACGCGGTGCCGGTCGAGCCGGAGCACGGTGGTCTTCCGCGGCCCCTGGAGCTTGATCCGCACCTCGGTGTTGCCCTTGTGGTGGGAGAGGATCTCGCCGAGGCGGCTGATCATCGGCGGGGTCACCTTGACCGTGGGGATGGTGACGACGACGGGCGCGTTGGTGCCGGCCGAGGAGAGGTCGGGGACCATCAGCTCCATGGCGACCAGCCGGGGCACGTCCTCGCGCTTGTCCAGGCGGCCCTTGACGAAGACGACGGTGTCCTCGACCAGCTGCGTGGACACCAGCTGGTACGTCGCCGGGAAGAACATGCACTCGATGGAGCCGGCCAGGTCCTCGACGGTGGCGATGGCCCAGGCGTTGCCCTGCTTGGTCATCTTGCGCTGCAGCCCGGAGATGATGCCGCCGATGGTGACGACCGCGCCGTCGGCGTGCTCGCCGCCCGTGAGCTGGGCGATCGCGGCGTCGGCCTTGTCGGACAGGACGTGCTCGATGCCGAAGAGCGGGTGGTCGGAGACGTACAGGCCGAGCATCTCGCGCTCCTGGGCGAGCAGGTAGGACTTCTCCCACTCGATGTCGGAGAACTCCACGTCGAGGCCGAAGCCGGGCTCGCTGCTGTCCTCCTCGCCCATGCCGCCGAAGAGGTCGAACTGCCCCTCGGCCTCCTTGCGCTTGACCGCCACCACGTTGTCGATCATCGACTCGTGGTGGGCCACCAGGCTCTTGCGGGTGTGGCCCATGGTGTCGAAGGCGCCGGCCTTGATGAGCGACTCGATGGTGCGCTTGTTGCAGACGACCACCTCGACCTTGTCGAGGAAGTCGGGGAAGGAGCTGTACTTCCCCTTCGACTTGCGGCACTTGATGATCGACTCGACGACGTTCGTACCGACGTTCCGCACCGCGGAGAGTCCGAAGAGGATGACGTCGTCACCCTGGGCGGCGAAGTTCGCCTCCGACTCGTTGACGTTCGGCGGGAGCACCTTGATGCCCATGCGGCGGCACTCGTTCAGATAGACGGCGGACTTGTCCTTGTCGTCCTTGACCGAGGTGAGCAGCGCCGCCATGTACTCGGCGGGGTGGTTGGCCTTGAGGTACGCGGTCCAGTACGAGACGAGTCCGTACGCGGCGGAGTGCGCCTTGTTGAAGGCGTAGCCGGCGAAGGGGACCAGCACGTCCCACAGGGCCTGGATGGCCTCGTCGCTGTAGCCGTTCTTCTTGGCGCCGGCCTGGAAGATGGTGAAGTTCTTCGCCAGCTCCTCGGGCTTCTTCTTGCCCATCACGCGGCGGAGGATGTCGGCCTCGCCGAGTGAGTACCCGGCGATGATCTGGGCGGCCTTCTGCACCTGCTCCTGGTAGACGATCAGGCCGTAGGTGACGCCGAGGACCTCCTTGAGCGGCTCCTCCAGCTCGGGGTGGATCGGGGTGATCTCCTGCTGGCCGTTCTTGCGCAGGGCGTAGTTCGTGTGCGAGTTCATGCCCATCGGGCCCGGCCGGTAGAGGGCCGAGACGGCGGAGATGTCCTCGAAGTTGTCGGGCTTCATCAGCCGCAGCAGCGACCGCATGGGGCCGCCGTCGAACTGGAAGACGCCGAGGGTGTCGCCGCGCTGGAGCAGCTCGAAGGTCGTGGGGTCGTCGAGCGGGAGGCTCAGGAGATCGATGTCGATCCCCTTGTTGGCCTTCACCATCTTGACGGCGTCGTCCATGATCGTGAGGTTGCGCAGGCCCAGGAAGTCCATCTTCAGCAGGCCGAGCGACTCACAGCTCGGGTAGTCCCACTGCGTGATGGTGACGCCGTCGGTGTGCCTCACCCAGACGGGGACGTGGTCGGTGATGGTCTCGCTGGACATGATCACGCCGGCGGCGTGCACGCCCATCTGCCGCACCAGGCCCTCGACGCCGCGCGCGGTGTCGATGACCTTCTTCACGTCCGGTTCGTTCTCGTACATCGCCCGGACCTCGCCCGCCTCCGAGTAGCGGGGGTGGGAGGGGTCGGTGATGCCGGAGAGCGGGATGCCCTTGCCGAGGACGTCGGCGGGCATGGCCTTGGTGATGCGGTCGCCCATGGCGTACGGGTAGCCGAGGACGCGCGCGGAGTCCTTGATGGCGTTCTTGGCCTTGATGGTGCCGTACGTGCCGATCATGGCGACCTTGTCGGCGCCGTACTTCTCGGTCACGTACCTGATCACCTCGACGCGCCGGCGCTCGTCGAAGTCGATGTCGACATCGGGCATGGAGACGCGCTCGGGGTTGAGGAAGCGCTCGAAGATCAGGCCGTGCGGGATCGGGTCGAGGTCGGTGATGCCGAGCGCGTACGCCACGATCGAGCCGGCCGCGGAGCCTCGGCCGGGGCCGACCGCGATGCCCTGGTTCTTGGCCCACATGATGAAGTCGGCGACGACGAGGAAGTACCCCGGGAAGCCCATCTGGATGATGACGTCCATCTCGTAGTCCGCCTGGCGCTGGCGGTCCTCGGGGATGCCGTCGGGGTAGCGGCGGTGCATGCCGCGCTTGACTTCCTCCTTGAACCACGTCACCTCGGTGTGGCCCTCGGGGATGTCGAACTTCGGCATGAGGTCGCGCTTCTCGAACATGCCGGTGGTGTCGACCTGCTCGGCGACCAGGAGGGTGTTGCGGCACCCCTCCTGCCAGGCGTCCGAGGAGTCGATGGCGTACATCTCCTCCGTGGACTTCAGGTAGTAGCCGGTGCCGTCGAACTTGAAGCGGTCCGGGTCGGAGAGGTTCTTGCCGGTCTGGATGCACAGCAGCGCGTCGTGGGCGCCGGCCTCGTGGGCGTACGTGTAGTGCGAGTCGTTGGTGACCAGCGGCGGGATGCCGAGCTTCTTGCCGATCTCCAGCAGGCCGTCGCGTACGCGGCGCTCGATCTCGATGCCGTGGTCCATCAGCTCCAGGAAGTACCGGCCCTTGCCGAAGATGTCCTGGTACTCGGAGGCGGCCTTCAGGGCCTCGTCGAACTGGCCGAGGCGCAGCCGGGTCTGGACCTCACCGGAGGGGCATCCGGTGGAGGCGATCAGGCCCTCGGACCACTGCGCGATGGTCTCCTTGTCCATACGCGGCCACTTCTGGAGCCAGCCCTCCTTGTACGCGTCCGAGGAGAGCCGGAACAGATTGTGCAGGCCGGTGTTGTTCGCCGCCCAGATCGTCTTGTGGGTGTAACCACCGGAACCGGAGACGTCGTCCCGCTTCTGGTGCGGCTGGCCCCACAGGACCTTGCGCTTGTTGCGCCGCGACTCGGGGGCGACGTACGCCTCGATGCCGATGATCGGCGTGACGCCCGCCTTCTGGGCCGAGTGGAAGAAGTCGTACGCCCCGTGGAGGTTGCCGTGATCGGACATGGCGATGTGCGTCATGCCCATCTCGTTGCAGGCGTTGAACATGTCCTTGAGCCGCGCGGCACCGTCCAGCAGGGAGTACTGGGTGTGCACGTGAAGGTGCGTGAACGGCGGCTTCGACACGGCTGCGGCCTCCGGGGCGTCGGGGATGGGGGACAGCTCGGAAGTCTACGTGGGCCCAGTGACAGTGGAGGGGCACTCGGGGGTGCGGTCGCGCGTTGAGACGGACGGAACACCTGTCCGTTTTGTCATGTACGAAGCCAAGGGGCGCGCCCGCGCGCCCCGCCCGTACGTCCGCACCAGGAGGCACCCCGCGATGTCGGTCCCCCAGCCCACCGCCGAGGAGCGCGGTGAGCAGATCCTCTCCGTCTTCGGCACCGCCTTCGGCGAGCTCCTGGCCGCCGACCCGGCGGCCTTCCGGGTCAAGTTCCGGAAGATGGCCGCCTCGGCCTTCGCCTTCTACCGGGGCACGGCCTGCCTCTTCTACGCCGACCTGGAGCAGGAGCAGCAGGGCGGCCCGTACCTGGACGAGCGCACGGGCCGGGTGTGGATCCACGGCGATCTGCACGCCGAGAACTTCGGCACGTACATGGACGCCAACGGCCGGCTGATCTTCAACGTCAACGACTTCGACGAGGCGTACGTCGGCCCCTTCACCTGGGACCTGAAGCGGCTGTCCGCCTCCCTGGCGCTGATCGGCTACACCAAGGCGCTCAGCGACCGGCAGATCACCGAACTGGTGCGGATCTACGCCGCCGCCTACCGCGAGCGCATCCACGCCCTGGCGGCCGGAGCCCGGCACGAGGACGTGCCGCCCTTCACGCTGGACACGGCCGAGGGCCCACTGCTGGACGCCCTGCGCGACGCGCGCTCGCTGACCCGGTTCGGGCTGCTGGAGTCGATGACCGAGATCCGCGACTTCGAGCGGCGCTTCTCCTCCGGCGCCGGGTCGATCGAGCTGGACGCGGCGACCCGGTACAAGGTGCTGGCGGCGTTCGACGGGTACCTGGAAACGCTGCCCGAGTCGAGCCTGGCCCGGCCGGACTCGTACCGCGTGAAGGACGTGGTGGGGCGGCGCGGCATCGGCATAGGTTCGGCCGGGCTCCCCTCGTACAACATCCTTCTGGAGGGCAACAGCGACGCCCTGGAGAACGATGTCGTGATCTACATGAAGCAGGCCCAGACCCCGGCCGTCTCGCGCCATGTGACCGACCCGGCTGTGCGGGCGTACTTCCACCACGAGGGGCACCGCACGGTCATCTCGCAGCGGGCGCTCCAGGCGCACGCCGACCCGTGGCTGGGCTGGACCGAGCTGGACGGGGCCGGACAGCTGGTGGCGGAGGTCTCGCCGTACGCCGTGGACCTGGACTGGTCGGACATCGACGACCCGGAGGAGATCGCGGCGACGGTCGCGGACCTGGGGCGGGCGACGGCGACCATGCACGCGGCGGCGGACGACGAGAGCGGGCACTCCCTGGTGCCGTTCTCCACGGAGCGGGCGATCGACGCGGCGATCGCGGCGGACGAGGAGGGCTTCGGCGAGCTGCTGGTGGACTTCGCCCACCACTACGGCGCCCGGGCGCGGGCCGACCACCAGATCTTCGTCGACCTGTTCCGCAACGGCCGCATCCCGGGGCTTTAGGGATTCCCGGTCCTTTAGGGACCGCTTACCGGGCGGCGTGGCACACTCGTGCGGCGATGGAAGACATATCCGGGACCCGGCTCAGGTGGCTGCGGGCGGCGCTCTTCACGGCACTGGTCGTGACGCTGTCCGTGGCTTCCCACGTGCTGCTGTCCGGGGTCCCGCTGCCCTTGACGACGGTCGCCGTCGTCGCCGCCGGGGTCCTCGCCGTCGCGTACGCGCTCGCGGGCGAGGCGGAGCGCGGCTTCTGGCGCATCGCGGGGCTGCTGGTCCCGCTGGAGCTCGCCGCCGACACCGTCTTCACCTCCGGTCAGCACGCCTGTTACGGGCCGTCCGGCGGGCCGGTGGCGGGCGCCCTGCGCTCGGTGGGCGTCGACGTGCTGTGCGGGGGCGGCGGCGTGGGGAGCCCGCTGCCCGGTGTGGCCGCCCCGGCCGGCGGCGCGGCCGCCCTGCTGCACTCCCCCGACCCGGCGCTGCCGTGGCTGCTGCTCGCCGCGCACGTCTCGGTCGGCCTGGTGGCCGCGGCCTGGCTGCGGCGCGGCGAGAGCGCGCTGGCCGGGCTGGTGCGGGCGGTGGCCGCGTTCGCGTTCCGGCCGCTGCTGGTCGCGGTCGCCGCGGCGGGCACGCCCGGGCCGGGCGTACGGCGGGGTCCGCGGCCGGCTCACCCGCCGCTCCCGGCCCGTCACCGGCTTCTCGTGCACTGCGTGGGACGGCGTGGACCGCCGCTCCGCTCGGCCCTCGCCGCCTGAGCGGAACCGCCGAGCGGAACAGTCCACCCCGAGAACCCACCCCACCACACGGAGAAGTACGACCATGAGTGCACGCAACAGCCAGGCCAACAAGGCGGCGGCCCGCGAGCGGCTGCGCCTGGAGCGCGAGCGTCAGGCGAAGAAGGAGAAGGTCCGCCGGCAGGTCACCGTCGCCGTCTCGGCCGTCGCCGTCCTGGCGGTGGCCGGCGGCATCGGTTACGCCGTCGTGCAGGCGAACAAGCCCTCCCACTGGGAGGCGGTGAAGGACGCCAAGAGCGTCACGGCGCCGAAGAACACCACGGGCGACGACGGCACCACCGTCGTCATCGGCAAGGCCACCGCCAAGAAGACGCTGGAGCTGTACGAGGACTCCCGCTGCCCGGTCTGTGCCGTCTTCGAGCAGCAGGTCGGCGAGACGATCGACAAGGACGTCGCGGCCGGCAAGTACAAGATCCGGTACGTGGGCGCGACCTTCATCGACAACTCCGACCAGGGCGAGGGCTCCAAGAACGCCCTGTCGGCGCTCGGCGCCGCCCTGAACGTCAGCCCCGAGGCCTTCCTGGACTACAAGGCGGCGCTCTACTCGGTGAAGTTCCACCCGGAGGAGTCGCAGGACAAGTTCGCCAAGGACTCCTACCTCCTGGAGATCGCGGAGACGGTGCCGGCGCTGAAGGACAACGCCGCCTTCAAGAAGGACGTGGAGAGCGGCACCTTCGACGCGTGGGCGATGAAGATGTCCGCGGCCTTCGACAAGAGCGGGGTCAGGGGCACGCCGACGCTGAAGATGGACGGCAACACCGTCACGGACGCGGACGGCGAGGGGGCACCGATGACGGCGCCCGAGTTCACCACCGCCATCGACAAGGCCCTCAAGGGCTGATCCACCAGGCCCTTCTCCGCACGTCTTTCGGCCAACGGGCGGGTGAACTCCGAGGAGTTCACCCGCCCGTTGGCTCTACCGATCAGTAATCTGATCGGCCGTGACCAGTCGACACTCATCCGCGTCCGCGCCCGCGTTCGCCCCCGCATCCGTTCCCGCTCCCAGCCGCCGCACGGTCGTCAAGGCCGCCGCCGCCACCGCCGTCGCCGCCCCCGTGCTGGCGCCGGCCACGTCCGCCGCCGCGGACGCCGCGTTCCCCGTCTTCCACCACGGTGTGGCCTCCGGCGACCCCCTGCCGGACGGCGTCCTGCTGTGGACGCGCGTCACGCCGTCCCCGGACGCCCTCCCGGGCTCCGGCAAAGGCCCCGACACGGAGGTGAGATGGGAGGTGGCCGAGGACCGGGCCTTCGCGGGCGTCGTCGCCCGGGGCACGGTCACGGCCACCGCCGCCACCGACCACACCGTGAAGGTCGACGTAAGGGGCCTGCGCCAGGCGACCGCCTATTACTTCCGCTTCACCACCGGTGCCGCGGTCTCGCCCGTCGGCCGCACCCGTACCGCCCCGGCCGCCGACGCCGCCGCACCCGGCATCCGGTTCGGCGTGGTCTCCTGCGCCAACTGGGAGTCGGGCCACTTCGCCGCGTACCGCCATCTCGCGGACCGCGCGGACCTGGACGCGGTGCTCCACCTCGGCGACTACATCTACGAGTACGCCTCCGGCGGCTACCCCGCCCTGGAGGACGTCGTACGGCCCCACGAGCCCCGGCACGAGATCGTCACGCTGGCGGACTACCGGCTGCGGCACGCCACGTACAAGACCGACGCCCACCTCCAGGCGCTGCACGCCGCGCACCCGCTGATCGCGATATGGGACGACCACGAGTTCGCCAACGACACCTGGTCGGGCGGCGCCCAGAACCACACGCCGGAGACGGAGGGCGCCTGGGCGGCGCGCGTGGCGGCCGCGAAGCAGGCCTACTTCGAGTGGATGCCCGTCCGCGCCTCCACGGAGGGCACCGTCTACCGCCGGCTGCGGTTCGGCAAGCTGGCCGATCTGCACCTGCTCGACCTGCGCTCGTTCCGCTCGCAGCAGGCTTCGCACGGCAGCGGGCAGGTCGACGACCCGGACCGTACGATCGCGGGCCGCGCCCAGCTGGACTGGCTGAAGTCGGGCCTGGCGGCCTCCGACACCGCCTGGCGGCTGGTCGGCACCTCCGTCATGGTCTCGCCGGTCGCCTTCGGGTCCCTCCCGGCGCATCTGCTGGAGCCGATCGCGGAATTGCTGGGCCTGCCGAAGGGCGGCCTCGCGATCAACGTGGACCAGTGGGACGGGTACACGGACGACCGCAAGGAGCTGCTCGCGCACCTGACGGACCGGTCGATCCGCAACACCGTCTTCCTCACCGGCGACATCCACATGGCGTGGGCCAACGACGTGCCGGTGACGGCGGCGACGTACCCGCTGTCGCGGTCCGCTGCGACGGAGTTCGTGGTGACCTCGGTGACGTCGGACAACCTGGACGACATCCTGCGGGTCGCGCCGGGGACGGTGTCGGTGGTGGCCGCCGGGGCGATCCGGGCGGCCAACCGCCATGTGAAGTGGGTGGACATGGACCACCACGGTTTCGGCGTGCTGGACGTGACCGCCGAACGCGCGCAGATGGACTACTACGTGCTCTCGGACCGTACGAAACCGGACGCTTCGGCGGCGTGGACGCGGTCGTACCTGACGCGGAGCGGAACGCAGAAGGTCGAGCGGGTGTACACCCCCGTACGCTGAGCGGTCCCCGATGGTCGATTTTCGGCCAACCTGCCGCGTGTTAACAGGAGATCACACAGCCGTCGCGGGTGGCGTGTTCCGGGAGATCGAATCCGGACACACCACCCGCTCTCGGTGGCGCGTTCGTTACGTGCGTGTCTCAACACCCGGAACGGACCGAAGCTTTTCTCCCCGATGTCTTCATTTACTCAACGATTGATTGGGCTTGTTCGATGCTCATCAAGATCTGACATGGACCCGTAATCTCCCCGCGGTGGCGAGGAAAGCCCTCTCCACAACCCCCCGCGAGGAGTCACCATGCGTGCTCTTGCCCGAATATCTCCGCGTCTGCACCGTCGTGCCCTCGGTACGGCGGTGATGGCCGGAACCCTGGCCCTCTTCCCGCTCTCCACCCCGACGGGCGCCGTCGCCGCCAAGGCACCCGCCACGGACCGGGTGTCGGCCGCCGCCGAGGAGTGCGAGGACGGCACGGGTGTGAGCACCACCGCCCGCGAGCTGCCGGGCGCCTCCCACGCCCACGAGCCCAACGAGGTCACCGACGCCAAGGCCAAGGCCATGGACGCGGACCTGAAGAAGAGACTCGAGTCCGTGCGGGCGAGCGGCGCCGCGGGCCTCACCGCCACCGCCACCACCATCCCGGTGTACTTCCACGTCATCCACAACGGCGAGACCGGCAAGCTCAGCACGACCGCC
Source organism: Streptomyces sp. NPDC003036 (assembly GCF_040611175.1). NCBI lineage: Bacteria > Bacillati > Actinomycetota > Actinomycetes > Kitasatosporales > Streptomycetaceae > Streptomyces > Streptomyces sp. NPDC003036. Next base: position 115,717 of record NZ_JBEXNO010000014.1, read on the forward strand.
ATCAACCAGCAGATGGCCGTCCTCAACTCCGCCTTCGGCGGCCAGGGCACCGGCAACACCGACTCCGGCTTCCAGTTCACGCTGGCCGGCACGGACTACACGGACAACGCCGCCTGGTACAACCTGAGCTCCGGCTCCGCCGAGGAGAAGGCCATGAAGTCGGCGCTCCGCAAGGGCGGGGCGAACGCGCTCAACTTCTACACCGCCAACCTCGGCGGCGGGCTGCTGGGCTGGGCCACGTTCCCGTCCTCGTACAAGTCCAACCCGACCATGGACGGCGTCGTGGTGCTCGACGCCTCGCTGCCGGGCGGCGCGGCCACCAACTACGACGAGGGCGACACCGGTACCCACGAGGTGGGCCACTGGATGGGGCTGTACCACACCTTCCAGGGCGGCTGTAACGGCAACGGCGACTACGTCTCCGACACCCCGGCCGAGAAGAGCCCGGCGTACGAGTGCCCCACCGGGCGGGACAGCTGCGCCAGCAAGACGGGTGTTGACCCGATTCACAACTTCATGGACTACACGTACGACGCCTGCATGTACCAGTTCACCGCGGGCCAGGTGCAGCGCATGAAGGACCACTGGACGGCGTACCGAGCCGTCTGACCGGGCTCACCGGCCCGCCACGTGGGGCGCGGTGCCGCGACTTCCGCGGCGCCGTGCCCCACGTGCGTGGCAGCACACGCGGGAAGAGGGCCGGGAAAGGGCCCCTACAGGCTCTCCAGGAAGCCGAGAGCGATCTGCCAGGTCCGCTCGGCGGCGTCCTCGTCGTAGTCCGGCAGATCCGGGTCCATGTACAGGTGCCCCGCCCCCGGGTAGCGGTAGACCTCCACGTCCGCGCCGGCCCGCCGCATCCGCAGGTACCAGGCGTTCAGCCAGTCGTCCGGCTCGAAGGGATCGGGGTCGGCGATGTGCAGCTGTACGGGCAGGGCGTCCACCGACGCGGCCTCCGCGAGGTCGGACGTGCCCTGCAACAGCAGCAGCCCGCGCGCCTTCTCGTCCCCGAGGGCCAGCGTCTGCGCGATGGACGCGCCCAGGGAGAACCCGGCGTACACCAGACCCCGCTCCGAGTAGGCCGCCGCGGCCAGGATCGCCCGCTTGAGCAGGGTCTCCTGGCCGATCCGGTCCTTGATCGCCATGCCCTCCTCGACGGTGCCGACGGTTTGGCCCTCGTACAGGTCGGGCACGTGCACGTGGTGCCCGGCGGCACGCAGCCGGTCGGCTGCGGCGTGCACGGCCGGGCGCGGACCGTAGGCCGAGTGGAAGAGCATGATGTCCATCCGGCCATCCTGCCAGCAAGCACCGGAAAGGGTCGGAGTCCCGGATCCATGGAGAACGCGCTGCGCCCGTTGGCCGTCGTCGGTGGCTCGGTGGTGCTCACGCTGGTCGTCGGCTGGCTCGTCGACCTGCTGTTGCGCCGCATCGACGCCAAGCACCCCGAGACCCCGCTGTGGGACCTGCTGCGCCGCTGCCGGATACCCGTCCAGGTCGTCCTGCTGACCGCGCTCCTGCGCGGCACGTACCGGCAGACCAAGTGGCAGGTCGTCGTCCGCCACCAGGAGGTCATGGGCCAGGTGCTCTCGCTCGTGCTGATCGGCGCGGGGGCCTGGCTGGTGGTGCGTATCGCCGCCGCCATAGTGGAGTCGAGTTACGCCCGTTACGCCTCGTCCACGCGCGACACCGCCCGGGTCCGCCGGGTCCGTACCCAGGTGACGCTCATCATGCGGATCGTCACGGCGGTGGTCGGGGTGGTGGCGGTCGCGGCGATGCTGCTGACCTTCCCGGACTTCCGGACCATCGGTACGTCGATGCTGGCCTCCGCCGGCATCATCGGCATCGTCGCCGGTGTCGCCGCCCAGTCCACCCTCGGCAACCTCTTCGCCGGGTTCCAGATCGCCTTCGGCGACATGGTGCGGATAGGCGACACCGTGGTGGTGGACGGTGAGTGGGGCGTGGTGGAGGAGGTCACGCTGACGTTCCTGGCCGTACGCACCTGGGACGAGCGCCGGATCACGATGCCCGTCTCGTACTTCACCAGCAAGCCCTTCGAGAACTGGTCGCGCGGCGGCGCCCAGATGACCGGCACGGTCTTCTTCCAGCTCGACCACTCCGCCCCCGTCGGCCTGATGCGCGACAAGCTCAAGGCCATCCTGCGTGACAGCCCCGCCTGGGACGGCCGCGACTGGTCGCTGGCCGTGACGGACACCACGCCCACCACGATGCAGGTGCGCGCCGTGGTCACGGCGAAGGACGCGGACGACGTCTGGACGGTGCGCTGCGCCGTGCGCGAGCAAATGATCGCCTGGCTGGTCAAGGAGCACCCGTACGCCCTGCCGCGCGTCACCACGGCGACCGCCGCCCCCGCGCCCTCCCCCGACGGCCAGTGGCGGGACGACAAGCCGCCCCGGGCGGCGGACGTGCTCAGCAACAACGTGGACGCGTACGTCGTACGGAACGAAGAGCGGAAGCAGCAGAAGCGGCAGCCACCGCGTGAGCCGCAGCCACCCGAGCCGCGCACGGGCCGGGGCTGACCCCGGAGGGACCCTCAAGGGCTCCAGGGGCTCAGCGCAGGCTGTGGACGTCCAGCTGCCGCAGCACCCGGTCCACGACCTCCGGATCCGCGCCCGGCTCGCTGCGCGCGGCCAGCACCTCGTGGCGGGCGGCCGACAGCATCTCGTGCTGGATGCGCTGCATCCGCCGGAAACGCTCGGCCCGCCGCGCCGCCGCCGACCGCCGCTCCTCGTCCACCAGGTCCGGACTGATCCGCGCGCCCACGTCGAAGGCCATCCGCTGCAACCGCTCCTGGAGCTCCTCCGGGAGCTCCTCGACCTCCTGGATCTCCTTCAGGCGCCGTTTGGCGGCCTTGGCGGCCCGGATGGCCAGCTCGCGCTCCAGCGCCCGCTCGGCGTCCGTGTCGGCCCGCACACCGAGCTTCCTGACCAGCCACGGCAGGGTGAGCCCCTGGAAGACGAGGGTGGCGATGATCACACAGAAGGCGATGAAGATGATCTCGTCGCGCCAGGCGAAGGACGCCCCCGTGTCGTCGCGCAGCGGGACGGCGAGGGCGAGGGCGACAGAGGCCACGCCCCGCATGCCGGACCACCACATGACGACGGTCTCCCGCCACGTCATGGGGATCTCCTCGTCGTAGTCCCGGCCCGTGTGCAGCCTCTTGGCCAGCCAGGTGGCGGGCAGCAGCCACAGCAGCCGTACGCCGACGACGCAGGCGGCGATCGCGCCGCCCCAGCCGAGCATCTCCCCCAGCCGGTCCTCGGCCGTACCGAAGACGTTGTGCAGTTCCAGCCCGATCAGTCCGAAGGCGATGCCCGTGACGAGGACGTCGACGATCTCCCAGAAGGTCCGCCCGGCCAGGCGGCCCATCACGTCGTCCGGGTCCACGGCGTTCTCGGCCAGGTAGAGGGCGGTGACCAGGACGGCGAGTACGCCGGAGCCGAGCAGCTCCTCGGCGAGGACGTAGCTCACGAACGGCACCAGCAGCGTGAGGCCGGTCTGCAGGGTCGGCTCGCCGAGCATGCCCATCAGCCGGTTCGACAGCCACCCCAGCGCGAGCCCGACGGCGACGGCGACCACCGCGGAGAGCACCAGCTGTCCCGCGGCGCGCGGCCAGGAGAACGTGCCGCCGACCGCCGCCCCGATCGCCACGTGGTACAGCACGATCGCGGTGACGTCGTTGAACAGCCCCTCGCCCTCCAGGATCGACACCAGCCGGCGCGGCAGGCCCAGGGAGCCGGCGACGGCGGTCGCGGCGACCGGGTCCGGGGGCGCCACGAGCGCGCCGAGCACCACGGCCGCGGCGAGCGGCAGCCCCGGTACGACGGCGCTGGCGACGGCCGCCACGGCCGCCGTGGTCACGAAGACCAGCGCCACGGCGAGCAGGAAAATGGGCCGCTTGTTGGCGGCGAACTGGCTCCAGGAGGTGCGCTGGACGGCCGCGTACAGCAGGGGCGGCAGCACGAGGGGGAGGATGTAGTCGGGCGGGATGTCGACGTTCGGTACGAAGGGGAGGAGGGCGAGGACCATCCCCGCGAGCGTCATCAGCACCGGCGCGGGCAGCCGCAGCCGCTCCCCGAGGGGGACGGTCACCACCGCCCCGAGCAGCAGCACGAGCAGCAGAGCCAACTGGTCCACGGTGCGCCCTCCACCGGGTCGGGCCGGATCAGACGATCATCAACCCTGCCAGCCTGCCACGAGCGCCGTCGGTCAGAGCGTCCGACGCATCGCCAGGTGCGGTATGCCCGCGTCGTGGAACTCGGCGCCGTACGCCGCGTAACCGAGCCGCTCGTAGAAGCGGAGGGCGTGCGTCTGGGCGTGCAGGTCCACGGCGGCCAGGCCGCGCGCGCGTGCCGCCTCCTCGATGGCCCGCACCAGCGCCACGCCCACGCCGAGGCCGCGCGCCCTCTTCGCCACCGCCAGCCGGCCCAGCGAGCCGACGCCCTCGGCGCCGCCCGTCTTGCCGGCCGCGTCCGGCCCGTACAGCAGCCGCCCGGTTCCCAGGGCGGCTCCGTCGGCGCGGCGGACGGCCAGCACGTGCACGGCGGTCGCGTCGTACGCGTCGTACTCGATCTCCTCCGGGACGCCCTGCTCGACGACGAAGACCTCGCGGCGCACGGCGAAGCCCGCCTCGCGGTCCTCGTCGGTCACGGCCTCCCTGACGAGGAAGGGGCTCACGCGCTCTCCGCGGCGATCGTGTCGAGGGCGTGCTGGAGGTCCGCCGGGTAGGTGCTCTCGAACTCGACCCAGCGGCCGTCCGCCGGGTGCTCGAAGCCGAGCCGGACGGCGTGCAGCCACTGCCGGGTCAGGTTCAGGCGCTTGGCGAGCGTCGGGTCGGCGCCGTACGTCAGGTCGCCGACGCAGGGGTGGCGGTGGGCCGACATGTGGACGCGGATCTGGTGGGTGCGGCCCGTCTCCAGCTTGATGTCCAGGAGGGACGCCGCGCGGTACGCCTCGATCAGGTCGTAGTGCGTCACGGAGGGCTTGCCCTCGGCGGTGACGGCCCACTTGTAGTCGTGGTTCGGGTGGCGCCCGATGGGCGCGTCGATGGTGCCGCTCAGCGGGTCCGGGTGGCCCTGAACGAGCGCGTGGTAGCGCTTGTCGACCGTGCGGTCCCGGAACTGCGCCTTCAGGAGGGTGTACGCCCGCTCCGACTTGGCCACGACCATGAGCCCGGAGGTGCCGACGTCGAGGCGGTGCACGATGCCCTGGCGCTCGGCCGCGCCGGACGTGGAGATGCGGTACCCGGCCGCCGCGAGGCCGCCGATCACGGTGGTGCCGGTCCAGCCGGGGCTCGGGTGCGCGGCCACGCCGACCGGCTTCACGATGACGACGATGTCGTCGTCGTCGTGGACGATCTCCATGCCCTCGACGGGCTCCGCGACGATCTGTACGGGGGCGGGGGCGGCCGGCATCTCGACCTCGAGCCACGCACCGCCGCTCACCCGCTCGGACTTGCCGACGACGGCGCCGTCGACGAGCACCTTCCCGGCAGCGGCCAGCTCGGCCGCCTTGGTGCGGGAAAACCCGAACATACGGGCGATGGCGGCGTCGACGCGCTCGCCCTCAAGGCCATCGGGAACGGGCAGCGTACGGATCTCGGGAATCGTGCTCACCCGTCGAGTATGCCTTGTCAGTCCTTGTGGACGGTCCCGTCGGGGTCCAGGCCCCGGAACGACAGGATGACGATCAGGATCCCTCCGCACACGATCGCCGAGTCCGCGAGATTGAAGACGGCGAAGTGCGCGGGGGCGATGAAGTCCACCACCGCGCCCCGGAAGACGCCCGGCGAGCGGAAGATCCGGTCGGTGAGGTTGCCCAGCGCGCCGCCGAGCAGCAGGCCGAGCGCGATGGCCCACGGCAGGCTGTACAGCTTGCGCGCCAGGCGGATGATCACCACGATCACCGTCGCCGCGATGACCGTGAAGATCACGGTGAAGGCCTCGCCCATCCCGAAAGCGGCGCCCGGGTTGCGTACCGCCCGGAACGTCAGCAGCTCGCCGATCACCTCGATCGGCTCGTGGTGCTCCAGCTTGGCCACCACGAGCATCTTCGTGGCGAGGTCCAGCACATAGGCCACCAGGGCCACGGCGAACAGCGCGACGATCCTGCGCCTGCCCTTGGGCTGCTCGGCGGGCGCCGCAGCCTCGTCGTCAACATCCGGCGTACCGATGATGCGCTCCGCCTCTGCCACGTGAGTCCCTCAACCTAGGTGCCTGACTGACCACGAGGGTACGGCACACGCCTGAGGGCTCAGCCTCGCCGTTCCTGCTTCTGCTTGTCCTCCACGCACAGGGTGGCCCGCGGGAAGGCCTGCATGCGCGCCTTGCCGATGGGCTTGCCGCACACCTCGCACAGGCCGTACGTGCCCGCGTCGAGACGCTGGAGGGCGTGCTCGGTCTGCTCCAGGGTGGCGCGCGCGTTCGCGGCGAGGGCCATCTCGTGCTCGCGCGTGATGTTCTTGGTGCCGGTGTCGGCTTCGTCGTGCCCGGCGCCGTCCCCGGAGTCCCGCATCAGCCCGGACAGCGCCTCCTCGGAGGCCGCGATCTCGGCCTGGAGCCGCGCCACCTCGCCTTCCAGCTCGGCCCGCGCCTCCGCGACCTCCTCGGGGCTCCAGGGCTCCTCACCGGGCCGTACGGCCAACTCCTCGGGCGCCGCCTCGGCGACACCCCGAGCCGGCGGCACCGGCTTCGCGGCCTTCGCCGTGGTCACGTCCGCGATCTTCTTCGCTGCCACCGTCCTGGCTCCCGTCTTCTCCGCGGCCTGCGCCGCCCCCTCGGCCGCGGGTGCGGCCTTCCCGGCGGCCGCCTTGGCCGCCCGCTTCTTCCCACCCGCCGTCCCGGCCGGCGCCTCGCCCTTGGCACCCTTCCTACCCACGGAAGCCGTGTCCGCCCCGACGTCCGCGACAGCGCCTGCGGTGGCGGCTTCCGTCTCCACGGCAGCGGCCCTGGTCGCGGCGTCGGTCGCGGGCGCCTTCCTGGCGGCCCCCTTCTCGACGGCGGCCTTCTTGGCGGCGGCCTTCTTGGCAGGCGCGCGCTGGGCGGGTGCCTTCTTGGCGGGTGCCTCCTTGGCAGACGCCTTCTTGGCGGGTGCCTCCTTGGCAGACGCCTTCTTGGCGGGTGCCTTGTTGGCCGGTTCCTGCTCGGCGGTCGCCTTGGCCGCCCGCTTCTTCCCGCCCGCCGTCCCGGCCGGCGCCTTCTTGGCGGCCGTCTTCTTCGCGGCCGTCTTCTTGGCGGTCGCCTCCTGGGCAGGCGCCTCTTCGACGGCCGGGTCCTTGGCTGCCGACTTCTTCGCCACCGCCTTCTTGGCGGGCTTCGCCCCGACGGCCTCGGCGAGCGCGTCGCCGTGGGTGATCTTCCTGACAGGCGCCTTCTTCGCCACCGCCTTCTTGGGCGCCGCCTCCTTGGCAGGCGCCTTCCTCGCGGGTGCCTCCTTGGCAGGCGCCTTCTTCGCAGACTTCGCGGACTTCGCCGTACTCGCCGACTTCGCCGTCTTCGCCGTCTTCACGGACCTCGCGGGCGGCCCCGGCTCCGCGGCCGGGCCCAGGGCCTTCTTCGCCTCGCGCCCGGGCTTGCCGGACTCGCCCGCGGCACGCGCCGGCGTCGTCGCGGTCGTCTTCCTGGCGGCCGTCTTCTTCGCGGCGGTCTTCTTCGCCACCATCTCGCGGCCCCTTCACATATTGTGATCTTGCTCGCGAATCGTGCTGGGACGATAAATCGACTCCAGCCCCGCGGCAACGGGGCACGCCGCCGGTTTCCGATCGCCCCGTGCCCGCGGCACGACAACCTGCATCCGTTGTGCCCAGCTCGCCGCGGCGTAATCAGGCCACCGGTCCACGGCACCGAGCCGTGTACGCGCACGTGGCATTCGGGTCAGTCCGGGGCCGCCGAAGGGCCCGCCCATGGACCCGCCGAAAGGCCCGCCGAAAACCGGTCGGCCCCTCCCCCGGCGGGCCCTTACACTGGGCGGAGCGAAAGGCGTGGATGGGGACGAGTAGCGTCGCACGCAGCCATGAGCGACCCGGGGACGGTGAGAGCCCGGGGGCGAGCCCGATGTGAAGCATCACCCCGGAGCCGCCGGAAGAACGCCCTCGGGAGACCGCGGGCCAGTAGAACCGGCATCGCGACCCGAATGAGGGGGCTCAGGACGCCCAGCCGGGCGCCCGGGGCCAAGGAGGGTGGTACCGCGGGAGCACGCACGCGCTCTCGTCCCTCCGACGGAACGAGCAACAGTCCGCCGGAGGATCCGATGTCGCAGTACCGCCAGGTACCCGCCCAGGTCGACCTGCCCGCCCTCGAGCACGCCGTGCTCGATTTCTGGCGCGAGCACAAGGTCTTCGCCAAGAGCCTCGAGCAGTCCGAGGGCCGCCCGGAGTGGGTCTTCTACGAGGGCCCGCCCACCGCCAACGGCATGCCCGGCGCCCACCACATCGAGGCCCGCGTCTTCAAGGACGTCTTCCCCCGCTTCCGCACCATGCGCGGCTACCACGTCGCCCGCAAGGCCGGCTGGGACTGCCACGGCCTGCCGGTCGAGCTCGCCGTCGAGAAGGAGCTCGGCTTCTCCGGCAAGAAGGACATCGAGGCGTACGGCATCGCCGAGTTCAACGCCAAGTGCCGCGAGTCGGTGACCCGCCACACGGACGCGTTCGCCGAGCTGACGACCCGGATGGGCTACTGGGTCGACCTGGACGACGCGTACCGGACCATGGACCCGGAGTACGTCCAGTCCGTCTGGTGGTCCCTGAAGGAGATCTTCAACAAGGGCCTGCTGGTCCAGGACCACCGCGTCGCCCCCTGGTGCCCCCGCTGCGGCACCGGCCTGTCCGACCACGAGCTGGCGCAGGGGTACGAGACGGTCGTCGACCCGTCCGTCTTCGTCCGCTTCCCGCTGACCTCCGGCCCCCTCGCGGGCGAGGCGGCCCTCCTGGTGTGGACGACGACCCCGTGGACGCTGGTGTCCAACACCGCCGTCGCCGCCCACCCCGAGGTCACGTACGTCGTCGCCACGAACGGCGAGGAGAAGCTGGTCGTGGCACAGCCGCTCCTCGAGAAGGCGCTCGGCGAGGGCTGGGAGGCCACCGGGCAGACCTTCACCGGCGCCGAGATGGAGCGCTGGAGCTACCGGCGCCCGTTCGAGCTGATCGAGTTCCCGGCCGAGGCCCACTTCGTCGTCAACGCCGACTACGTCACCACCGAGGACGGTACGGGTCTGGTCCACCAGGCGCCCGCGTTCGGTGAGGACGACCTCAAGGTCTGCCGCGCGTACGGCCTGCCCGTGGTGAACCCCGTCCGCCCCGACGGCACCTTCGAGGAGGAGCTCGACCTCGTCGGAGGCCAGTTCTTCAAGAAGGCCGACGAGGCCCTGACGGCCGACCTCCAGGCCCGTGGCCTGCTCTTCAAGCACATCGCGTACGAGCACAGCTACCCGCACTGCTGGCGCTGCCACACGGCGCTGCTCTATTACGCGCAGCCGTCCTGGTACATCCGTACGACCGCGGTCAAGGACCGGCTCCTGGAGGAGAACGAGAACACCAACTGGTTCCCGGACTCCGTCAAGCACGGCCGCTTCGGCGACTGGCTGAACAACAACATCGACTGGGCCCTGTCCCGCAACCGCTACTGGGGCACCCCGCTGCCCATCTGGCGCTGCGAGGACGACCACCTCACGTGTGTCGGCTCCCTCGCCGAGCTGACCGAGCTGACGGGCACGGACCAGTCGTCCCTGGACCCGCACCGGCCGTACATCGACGACGTCACCTTCCCCTGCCCGACCTGCCGGGCCACCGCCACGCGCGTCCCCGAGGTCATCGACGCCTGGTACGACTCGGGCTCGATGCCGTTCGCGCAGTACGGCTACCCGTACAAGAACAAGGACCTCTTCGAGAAGCGCTACCCGGCGCAGTTCATCTCGGAGGCCATCGACCAGACCCGCGGCTGGTTCTACACGCTGATGGCGGTCGGCACGCTGGTCTTCGACAAGTCGTCGTACGAGAACGTCGTCTGCCTCGGCCACATCCTCGCCGAGGACGGCCGGAAGATGTCCAAGCACCTGGGCAACATCCTCCAGCCGATCCCGCTCATGGACCAGCACGGCGCCGACGCGGTGCGCTGGTTCATGGCGGCCGGCGGCTCCCCGTGGGCCGCGCGGCGCGTGGGCCACGGCACGATCCAGGAGGTCGTCCGCAAGACGCTGCTGACGTACTGGAACACGGTCGCCTTCCAGGCGCTGTACGCCCGTACGTCCGGCTGGGCGCCGTCGGCCGCCGACCCGGCCCCGGCGGACCGGCCGCTGCTGGACCGCTGGCTGCTGTCCGAGCTGCACGCGCTGGTCGACCAGGTCACGCAGGCGCTGGAGGCGTACGACACGCAGCGCGCCGGCAAGCTGCTGTCCTCCTTCGTCGACGACCTGTCGAACTGGTACGTGCGCCGCTCGCGGCGCCGCTTCTGGCAGGGCGACAAGGCGGCGCTGCGCACGCTCCACGACGTCGTGGAGACCGTCACGCGACTGATGGCCCCGCTGACCCCGTTCATCACCGAGCGGGTCTGGCAGGACCTGGTGGTGCCGGTGACGCCGGACGCGCCGGAGTCGGTCCACCTGGCCACCTGGCCGGAGCCGGACCTGTCCGCCGTCGACCCGACCCTGTCGTCCCAAATGACGCTGGTGCGCCGCCTGGTGGAGCTGGGCCGCGCCACCCGCGCGGAGTCGGGCGTGAAGACCCGCCAGCCGCTCTCCCGGGCGCTGGTGGCGGCGGCGGGCTTCGAGGCCCTCTCACCGGAGCTCCACGTGCAGATCACCGAGGAGCTGAACGTCTCCTCCCTCGCCTCCCTCTCCGAGGTGGGCGGCTCCCTCGTCGACACGACCGCCAAGGCGAACTTCCGCGCCCTGGGCAAGCGCTTCGGCAAGGGCGTCCAGGACGTGGCCAAGGCGATCGCGGCGACGGACGCGGCGGCGCTCTCCCTGGCCCTGCGCGGTGGTGAGGCGTCACTGGAGGTCAACGGCGAGACGATCACCCTCACGCCCGATGAGGTGATCATCACGGAGACGCCGCGTGAGGGCTGGTCCGTCGCCTCCGACGCGGGCGCGACGGTCGCCCTGGACCTGGAGATCACGCCGGAGCTGCGCCGTGCGGGCCTGGCCCGTGACGCGATCCGCCTGATCCAGGAGGCCCGCAAGAACAGCGGCCTGGACGTCGCCGACCGGATCGCCCTGCGCTGGCGGTCCACGGACGCGGAGGTCACCGAGGCGCTGAACGACCACGCGGCCCTGATCGCCGACGAGGTCCTGTGCACGGACTACGCCGCCGGAGAGGCCGACGACACCTTCGGCGCCCCGTTCACGGACGAGTCCCTGTCCCTGACGTTCCGCCTCCGCAAGGCGTAACCCGCGGGCACACCAGAGGGGCCTTGCCACACCACGTGGCCGGGCCCCTCTTCCGTACACCGACACGCGACGCGTGCCATGCCAAAGGGCCGGGGCCCAGGACATGTGTCCCGGGCCCCGGCCCTACAGCCTGCCGGCCGACGGCTACGCGCTCATTCGCGCGACCGCCCCCGTCAGTTGTCGTCCTCGTCGATGAGGAAGCCGCGCATCGGCGACGGCGCCTGCTGCATCGGCTGCGGCGCCTGCGGCCGCACCGGCGCCATCGGCTGGGTCATCGCCGGCGACATCTGCTGCTGGCCGCCGTACGACGGGCCAGCGCCCATGCCGGGGTTGCCGCCCATCGTCTGGTTGCCGCCGTACGACGGGGCGCTCGCACCCGCGGACGCCATCGACGGGGACGGCGGCAGCGACGGTGCGGCGGACGGGGTCCGCGGCGGGGCCAGCGAGTCGTCGGCCTGGGTCTCCAGCTGACGCAGCTGGCTCTCCAGGTACGACTTCAGGCGGGTGCGGTACTCGCGCTCGAAGCCGCGCAGGTCCTCGACCTTGCGCTCCAGCGTGGCGCGGGCCGACTCCAGCGAGCCCATCGCGACGCGGTGCTTCTCCTGCGCGTCCCGCTCCAGCGCGTCGGCCTTGGCGCGGGCGTCGCGCTCCAGGCCCTCGGCGCGCGAGCGCGCCTCGCCGACGATCTTGTTGGCCTCGGAACGGGCCTCCGCAATCGCCTGGTCGGCGGTCTGCTGGGCGAGGGAGAGCACGCGGGCCGCGCTGTCGCCGCCCGGGCCCTGGCCCGGCTGCTGCATCTGCGGGCCGTGGCCGCCCATGGGGCCACCCATGGTGCCGCCCATGTTGCCGCCCATCGGACCGCCCATGGGGCCGCCCTGCATCGGACCGCCCATCGGGCCGCCCTGCGGGCCACCGTGGCTGGGACCGGCCGGCAGCTGAGGAGCACCACCGGGCAGCTGGGGCGGACCCATCTGCGGGGGCTGCTGCTGGACCGGCGGACCCGATATCCCGGCGGGCACGGGGGCGCCGGGACCCACGGGCCGCTGGTCCTGCTGCTCCGGAGGCTTGCGCATGCCCTGCTGCTGCTGGTTCTGCGCGGCCGCGCGCGTGGCGGCGGCCAGCTTGGCGCGCAGGTCCTCGTTCTCGCGGAGCAGGCGGGTCAGCTCGGCCTCGACCTCGTCGAGGAAGGCATCGACCTCGTCCTCGTCATAGCCTTCTCGGAGGCGGACGGTCGTGAACTGCTTGTTCCGCACGTCCTCGGGGGTCAGCGGCATCTCTTCTTCACCTCTACGTAGTCGTCGGCAGTCGGCAGGACCGTTATCGCTCTACACCCTCAGACCCTCATCGCGAAGCTACCCACGATGTTGAGCAGGATGTAGACGATGATCATCAGAACGAAGAAGGACAGGTCGAGTGCCACGCCCCCGAGACGCAGCGGTGGGATGAACCGCTGCAGAAGCTTCAGTGGTGGATCGGTGACAGTGTAGGTGGCCTCCAGAACGACCACCATCGCCTTGCCGGGTTGCCATGAACGGGCGAACTGGAAGACGTACGACATGACCAGTCGGAAGAACAGCAGGACAAGGAAGCACATCAGAGCGATGTAGATCACCTGCAGTGCGACGCTCATCCCGCGCTTCCCTCTCCCCTGGCCATGTCCACCGACCCTTCCGGCCGGCCGTTCCCGGTGTCGTGCTCTCAGCTCTGGTTGAAGAATCCGCCCTCTGCGATGCGGGCCTTGTCCTCCGCCGTGACATCGACGTTAGCAGGCGACAACAGGAACACCTTCTGCGTCACTCGCTCAATGCTGCCATGCAGACCGAAGACGAGACCGGCGGCAAAGTCGACAAGTCGCTTCGCATCCGTGTCATCCATCTCGGTGAGGTTCATGATCACAGGCGTGCCCTCGCGGAAGTGTTCCCCGATGGTACGGGCCTCGTTGTAGGTCCGCGGGTGCAGCGTGGTGATGCGGTACGGCTCCCGCTCGGACACGACCTTGGGCATGATCACCGGTGCGTTCTTCTCCAGGCTCGGACGTTCAGGTGTGATGGATGCCACGGGGGCGATTCGGGCGGGTCGTCCGCTTTCTGCCGGAAGCGGAACCGGTTCCCTCTGCACAGGTGCTTGCGGAACGACGCGTACCGGTTCTTCCCGCTCCACCTGGAGCGGGGGCTGCGAGTGGCGCCGCCGGTCCCGCTCGGGCTCCGGCTCCAGCTCGGGTTCGAAGTCGTCATCGGGGTCGAAACCCCGGCCGTCGTACCCATCGTCCTCCACGAGGCCGAGGTAGACCGCCATCTTGCGCATCGCGCCGGCCATGCTCTGAGTCCTCCGCTCTGTGGTGGATCGGCAACGTCAGCTCGTGCCCGCGATCCACTGGGCCTGTCCGCTGTTCGGCGGAAATGACCATATTTTCTGCTGTGGTCCGACTTCTTCGCGACGTTACCCGAGCCGGGGTCGGTCTCCGAGTACCGCCGTCCCGATGCGCACATGTGTCGCTCCGGCCGCCACGGCGTGCTCGAGGTCCGCACTCATCCCTGCTGACACCATGTTCGCAGTCGGATGGGCGGCGCGCAGGCGGGATGAGAATTCCATCAGCCGATCGAATGCGGCGCGTTCGCGCCCGGCGTACGGGCCGGCCAGCGGCGCCACCGTCATGAGCCCGTCGAGCCGCAGCCCCGGCGCCGCCGCCACCGCCTCGGCCAACTCCTCGATGCCGTCCGGCGCCACGCCGCCCCGGGCCCCCCGCTCGCCCGCCTCGGCGTCGAGCGCGACCTGCACGAGGCACCCCAATTCGCGCCCGGCGCGCTCCGCCGCACCCGAGAGTGCGCCGACGAGCTTCAGCCGGTCCACGGACTGCACCACATGGGCATAACTCGCCACGGAACGGACTTTGTTGGTCTGGAGCTGACCGACGAAGTGCCAGGTCAGATCGAGATCCGCGCAGGCGGCGGCCTTCGGCGCGGCGTCCTGGTCGCGGTTCTCCGCGACGTGCCGTACGCCGAGCTCGTGCAGCAGTCGCACGTCACTCGCCGGGTAGGTCTTGGTGACGACGATGAGGGTCACGTCGTCCCGCTCGCGGCCGGCAGCCGCGCAGGCGGCGGAGATACGTTCCTCCACCCGTACCAGGTTCTCGGCGAGCTGCGTCTTTCGGTCCGTCAGGTCCGTCATGTCCGTCATCAGGTATCAGTCCAGCCAGACATATCCGGCGAGCCGCCCGGTGGTGCGGTCGCGGCGGTACGAGTAGTGGTCGCGCGATTCGAGGGTGCAGACGTCCGACGCGCGCCGGTCGCGCACCCCCAGCGCGTCGAGCTGCGCGTGCACCCCGGCGCTCACGTCGACGGCCGGAGTGCCCCAACTCGTCTCCGAGTGCGCCTCGGGCACGACGGCTGCGACCTCGTCGCGCATGTCCGCCGGAACCTCGTAGCACCGTCCGCAGACGGCCGGTCCGGTACGGGCGGTGATACGGGACGGCTCGGCGCCGAGCGCGGTCATGGCCTCCACGGCGGCCGGCACGACCCCCGCGACCAGCCCGGGCCGTCCGGCGTGGGCCGCGCCCACCACACCCGCGACCGGGTCGGCGAGCAGGACCGGGGTGCAGTCCGCGGTGAGCACGGCGAGCGCGAGCCCGCGCCGCGCCGTGACCACGCCGTCGACCGCCGGGACGTCCCCGCCGGTCCACGGCCCGTCGACCACGGCGATGTCACGGCCGTGCACCTGGTTCATCCAGACGACCCGCTCGGGGTCGAGCCCGAGCGCCTCGGCGGCGAGCCGCCGGTTGCTCCGGACGGCCGCGGGGTCGTCGCCCACCGCGCCACCGAGGTTGAGCTCCTCGTACGGAACGGCGCTCACCCCGCCCCACCTGTCGGTGAAGGCGAAATGCGCGCCGTTCACGATGTCGTGCTGTCCTATCACGTCACCGGGTCACTTCAGGAAGTCCGGGACGTCCAGCTCTTCGGCCGAGGTGTCCGGGTACGGGCGGGCCGGCGGCACGGACGTCGGGCCGGTCGGCGACAGCGGCGGCTCGCTCGCGACGGGCGCCGGGTCCACCGGCGGGGCCGACGGCTCCTCGCGCATCGGCACGCTGCCGAGCCCGCCGATGGACCGGGCGGACTCGTTCGCGCGCGGCGGCGGGGCCGGCTCCTCGCGCTTGGCGGTGGACGAGGCACCGAGGATGTTGTCGCGCCGCGCCGGGGGCTGGCCCCCGTCGAAGCCCGCGGCGATGACGGTGACGCGCACCTCGTCGCCCAGGGCGTCGTCGATGACCGCGCCGAAGATGATGTTGGCCTCGGGGTGGGCGGCCTCGCTGACCAGCTGGGCCGCTTCGTTGATCTCGAAGAGGCCCAGGTCGGACCCGCCGGAGATGGAGAGCAGCACACCGCGGGCGCCGTCGATGGACGCCTCCAGCAGCGGCGAGGAGATCGCCATCTCGGCGGCGGCCACCGCGCGGTCGTCGCCGCGCGCCGAACCGATGCCCATGAGCGCCGAACCCGCCTCGGACATGACCGACTTGACGTCGGCGAAGTCGAGGTTGATGAGGCCCGGGGTGGTGATGAGGTCGGTGATGCCCTGAACACCGGAGAGCAGCACCTGGTCGGCGGACTTGAACGCGTCCAGCACGCTGACCTGGCGGTCCGAGATGGACAGCAGCCGGTCGTTCGGGATGACGATGAGGGTGTCGACCTCTTCGCGGAGCGCGGCGATGCCGTCCTCCGCCTGGTTGGCGCGGCGCCGGCCCTCGAAGGTGAACGGCCGGGTGACCACACCGATCGTCAGGGCGCCCAGCGAGCGCGCGATGTTGGCGACGACGGGCGCGCCGCCCGTGCCGGTGCCGCCGCCTTCGCCGGCGGTGACGAAGACCATGTCGGCCCCCTTGAGGACCTCCTCGATCTCCTCGCGGTGGTCCTCTGCCGCCTTGCGGCCGACGTCAGGGTTGGCTCCGGCCCCGAGGCCGCGGGTGAGTTCGCGGCCGACGTCGAGCTTGACGTCGGCGTCGCTCATCAACAGTGCTTGCGCGTCCGTGTTGATGGCGATGAACTCGACGCCTTTGAGACCGACCTCGATCATTCGGTTGATGGCATTGACACCACCGCCGCCGACACCGATGACCTTGATGACTGCGAGGTAGTTCTGCGGTGCTGCCACGTCGAAGGCCTCTCGCCTCGAGTTACGTGTCGCCACTTCGCGGTGGTCTCGCGACGCGGCGACGGATGCCGATGGGACGGTCCGAAACGCCGACCCAAACCCTAACGTTGAAGTTTAGGGTTACCAGTGTCTCTGTTCGCTGGACTCTTCCGAACAGGACACTAAGTCGACAAGTGGCGCACGTTCAACGAACACGCCGAACCTCCCGTTTTTCTTTTCACCCTATGTGATCACCCATAGCGCTGACCAACCAGGGTGCTGGCCAGCGCATATGTGCGTCAACTCCGCGCTGCCGCAGGGGCTGTCGGGGCGCTGACGTCGAAGTGCCCCGCTTTGGGCGCCGCCTTCATCAGTGCGAGCAGCGCACGCGCTTTCGCCTCGCCGTCCTCGCCGCTCCCCCACACCACCGTCCGGCCCCCCGTCAGCTCCAGGGTGATGGAGTCGTACGAGCGGACGCCGACGATCCGGACCTGCCGCGCGACCCGCTCCGGAAGGTCCCCGGCCACGCCGACCGCCTCCCTGGTGAGCCGCTCGGCGTCGAAGCGGCGCAGGCTCGGCGACTGATCCACCGTCATCCGGAGCAGGGGCACGCCCTTCGGAGCCCGCTCCACGGTGGCGAAGCGCACGCCCTCGGCGTCCACCTCGACGAACTTCACGCCCGACTCCAGCAGGAGCACGGGCGTGCGTTCGGTCACCTCCAGGGCGATCCCGTCCGGCCACGACCGGGAGACGTCCACCGAGTGGATCCGGGGCAGCTTCCCGCGCAGCCGCTGCTCGATCGCCTCCGTGTCGACCGAGGCGAGGGCGGACCCGAGCGGTACGGCCGCGGCCGTACGGACCTGGTCCGGCGTCAGCACCCGCGTACCGGACACCGTGACGTCGCGGACCCGCAGCCACTTGGAGCCGTACAGCACCCACACGCCGCCCGCGACGAGCGCGAGGGCGGTGATGATCACCAGGAGGGTGCGGGGCGAGGGCAGCCGCGTACGGCCGCTCCCCGGCCCCGGACGGGGGGACCGGGCCGACGAGGCGCCCCGGGGCCCCCGGGCTCCGCGCTGGGCTGTCGTCGTCGGTCCGGCCATGCTCCCTGCCTTCCGCGCGCCGCTACGCCTTCCGGTGTGCGGCGATCGCCTCGTAGACCATGCCGACCAGCAGCTGGTCGGCGTCCCGGCGGCCGAACTCGCCGGCGGCGCGGGACATCTCGTACAGCCGGTGCGGGTCGGAGAGCACCGGCAGGACGTTGCCCTGGACCCAGGCGGGCGTCAGCTCGGCGTCGTCGACCAGCAGGCCGCCGCCCGCCTTGACCACCGGCTGGGCATTGAGCCGCTGTTCGCCGTTGCCGATCGGCAGCGGTACGTACGCGGCGGGGAGGCCGACGGCGGACAGCTCGGCGACCGTCATCGCGCCCGCGCGGCACAGCATCATGTCGGCCGCGGCGTACGCGAGGTCCATCCGGTCCACGTACGGTACCGGGACGTACGGCGGCATCCCGGGCATGTTGTCGACGTGCGGCACTTCGTTCTTCGGGCCCACCGCGTGCAGGATCTGGATGCCGGAGCGCTGGAGCACCGGGGCGACCTGCTGGACGACCTCGTTGAGGCGGCGGGCGCCCTGCGAGCCGCCGGAGACCAGCAGCGTCGGCAGGTTCGGGTCCAGGCCGAAGGCGGCGCGCGCCTCCGGGCGGACCCGGGCGCGGTCCAGCGTGGCGATGGTGTGCCGCAGCGGGATGCCGATGTACCGGGCATTGCGGAGCTTGCTGTCGGGGGTGGCGACGCCGACCCCGGCCGCGTACCGCGAGCCGATCTTGTTGGCGAGGCCGGGCCGCGCGTTGGCCTCGTGGACGACGATCGGCACGCCGAGCCGCTTGGCCGCCAGGTAGCCGGGCAGGGCCACGTAGCCGCCGAAGCCGACGACGCAGTCGGCCTTGGTCCGCTCCAGGATCTGCTCGGCGGCCTTGATCGTGCCGCGCAGCCGCCCGGGGACGGTGATCAGCTCCGGCGTGGGCTTGCGCGGCAGCGGTACGGCGGGGATGAGCGCCAGCTCGTAGCCCCGCTCCGGGACGAGCCGGGTCTCCAGGCCCCGCTCCGTTCCCAGGGCCGTGATCCCCACGGTCGGGTCCTGCCTGCGCAGGGCGTCCGCGAGGGCGAGCGCGGGCTCGATGTGGCCGGCGGTCCCCCCACCGGCGAGTACGACATGCACCGAAATTCACCGCTCTCCGGACGGACGCTTCTTGACGCGCCGTCGCATCGACTTCCAACTCACCCCGGCCCCTTTGCCCCACACGGGCTGGCGCATGGCCAGGGCCGCTTTCGCCGCGGGCTCCTGGCGCGCGAAGGCGATCAGCAGTCCGACGGCGAACATGGTCGGCAGCAGGGCGGAGCCCCCGTAGGAGAACAGCGGGAGGGGGACACCGGCGATCGGCAGCAGGCCGAGCACCGCACCGATGTTGACCACGGCCTGGGCCGTGATCCAGGTGGTCACGCCTCCCGCGGCATACCTCACGAAGGGGTCCTCCGTGCGTCCGGCCACGCGGATACCCGCATAGCCTAGAGCCGCGAACAGGGCGAGCACCGACAGCGTCCCCGCCAGCCCCAGTTCCTCCCCAGTGATGGCGAAGATGAAGTCGGTGTGCGGTTCGGGGAGTTGGCCCCATTTTTCCACACTGGCACCGAGCCCGGAACCGAACCAGCCGCCCGACGCCAGAGCATAGATGCCGTGCACGGCCTGCCAGCACGCGTCCCCGGGGCCGGGGTCGGTTGCGCCGATGCAGGCGAGGCGCGCCATGCGGTTGCTGCTGGTCCTGATGAGCATCACGCCGATCGCGGCGGCCACGGTCAGCACGCCGACGAACATCCGGGTGGGGGCGCCGGCGAGCCACAGCAGGCCGAAGAGGATGGCGGTGAGGATGATCGCGGTGCCCATGTCCCCGCCGAGCATGATCAGCCCGAGGAGCAGGAAGGCGACCGGGACGAGCGGCACCAGCATGTGCTTCCACTGGGTCAGCAGCCGCCTGTCCTGCTTGCGGGCGAGCAGGTCCGCGCCCCACAGGATCAGCGCCAGCTTGCCGAACTCGCTGGGCTGGAGCTGGAAGGGCCCGCCCAGGTAGATCCAGTTCTGGTTGCCGTTGACCGCGTGCCCTATCCCGGGGATCTGGACGAGCACCATCAGGAAGACCGTGCCGACGAGCAGCGGGTAGGCCAGCGCCCGGTGCAGATTGGCGGGCACGCGGGAGGCGAACAGCAGCAGCCCGGTGCCGATCGCCGCCGCCAGGAACTGCTTGCGGAAGAAGTACGTGTCGGACAGCGACAGCTCCAGCGCCTTGATCTGCGACGCGGAGTAGACCATCACGAGCCCGAGGACGGTGATCAGCAGGCTGGCGCCGAGGATCACGTAGTACGCGGTCAGCGGCCGGTCCCAGGCCCGCCGCGCCCGCTCGTAGAGCGCCCGCACCCCGCCGCCGCGCGGCGGGCGGGGAGCGGGGACGCGGCGGAGCCGGCCCCCTTTGCGGACGGTGGGGGGCCGGCGCAGACCCGCGGTCCGGGCGCGCAGGGCGAGCCCCGGGAGTCCCGCGAGCCCCGCACGGCCCGGCGCGTGCGGCGGGTGGTGCGGTGCGTACGCGGCGGTGTGCTGGGCCCGCATGGTCGCCGTCCCCTCCAGTCGCTCCAGTCGTGCCCGGCAGCGCCGGACCCGCTCGCTGGTCAGGCGCGCCCGGCGGCGAGGGCCCGGACCGCGTCCGCGAACGCCTCGCCCCGCTTGTTGTAGTTGACGAACATGTCCATGGAGGCGCAGGCGGGGGCCAGCAGAACCGTATCCCCGGGCTCGGCCAGCCGGGCCGCTTCCTCCACCGCCGCGGACATCGCCCCAGTGTCGGTCCGGTCGAGCTCGACGACCGGTACCTCGGGGGCGTGTCGCGCCAGGGCTTCGCGGATCAGGGCGCGGTCGGCGCCGATGAGCACCACGCCCCGCAGCCGCTTCGCCGACTTCTCGACCAGCTCGTCGAAGGTGGCGCCCTTGGCGAGGCCGCCGGCGATCCAGACGATGGGGTCGTACGCGGCCAGCGACGCCTCGGCGGCGTGCGTGTTGGTGGCCTTGGAGTCGTCGACGTACGCCACGCCCCCGACCTCCTCGACCAGCTCGATGCGGTGCGGGTCGGGGCGGAAGGCGCGCAGCCCGTCGCGTACGGCCTTCGGCTCGACGCCGAAGGCGCGGGCGAGGGCGGCGGCGGCGAGGGCGTTGGCGATGTTGTGCGGCGCCGGGGGGTTGACGTCGGAGATCTGGGCGAGCTCCTGGGCCTGCTTCTGCCGGTTCTCGACGAAGGCGCGGTCCACCAGGAGGTCGTCGACGACGCCGAGCTGGGAGGGGCCGGGCGTGGCGAGGGTGAAGCCGATCGCGCGGCAGCCCTCCTCGACGTCCGCCTCGCGGACCAGGTGCTCGGTGACGGGGTCCTGGACGTTGTAGACGCAGGCGACCTGGTTGCCCTCGTAGATGCGGCCCTTGTCGGCGGCGTACGCCTCCATGGAGCCGTGCCAGTCGAGGTGGTCCGGCGCCAGGTTGAGCACGGCGGCGGAGTGGGCGCGCAGGGAGGGCGCCCAGTGCAGCTGGTAGCTGGACAGCTCGACGGCGAGGACGTCGTACTCCTCCTCGCCGAGGACGGCGTCGAGGAGCGAGACGCCGATGTTGCCGACGGCGGCGGTCCGCAGGCCGGCCGCCTCCAGGATGGAGGCGAGCATCCGCACGGTCGTGGTCTTGCCGTTGGTGCCGGTCACCGCGAGCCAGGGCGCGGCGTCCGGGCCGCGCAGGCGCCATGCCAGCTCGACGTCGCCCCAGACCGGGACGCCCGCCTCGGCGGCCGCGGCGAACAGCGGCTTGCCGGGCGCCCAGCCGGGCGTGGTGACGACGAGCTCGGTGCCCTCCGGCAGGGTCGCCCCGTCGCCGAGGCGGACGGTGATCCCTTCCGCCTCCAGCTCGGCCGCCTGCGTACGGGAGCGCTCGTCGTCGCCGTCGTTGACGACGGTGACGCGGGCGCCGAGGCCGTGCAGGACGCGGGCGGCGGGGATGCCGCTCACGCCCATGCCGGCGACGGTGACGTTCTTGCCCTGCCAGGTGGTACTCACTTGTCGGCTGCCCATCCCGCGTAGAAGAGCCCCAGACCCACGATGACGCACATGCCCTGGATGATCCAGAACCGGACCACGACCAGGACCTCGGACCACCCCTTGAGTTCGAAGTGGTGCTGGAGGGGGGCCATCCGGAAGACGCGCTTGCCGGTCATCCGGAAGGAGCCGACCTGGATGACCACGGAGAGGGTGATCAGCACGAAGAGGCCGCCCAGGAGGGCCAGCAGCAGCTCCGTGCGGGAGCAGATGGCCAGGCCCGCCAGCGCGCCGCCGAGGGCGAGCGAGCCGGTGTCGCCCATGAAGATCTTCGCGGGCGAGGTGTTCCACCACAGGAAGCCGAAGCAGGCGCCCATGAGGGCGGAGGCGACGACGGCGAGGTCGAGCGGGTCGCGCACCTCGAAGCAGGCGTTCGGGTTGGTCAGGGTCATGGCGTTGGCGCAGGACTCCTGGAACTGCCAGAGCCCGATGAAGGTGTACGCGCCGAAGACCATCACCGAGGCGCCGGTGGCGAGGCCGTCCAGACCGTCGGTGAGGTTCACGCCGTTCGACATGGCCAGGATCATGAAGAGCGCCCACACGACGAACAGCACCGGGCCGATGGACCAGCCGAAGTCGGTGATGAACGACAGCCTGGTGGAGGCCGGGGTCTGGCCGCGGGCGTCCGCGAACTGCAGGGCCAGCACGGCGAAGGCGATGCCGACGATCAGCTGGCCGGCCATCTTCGCCTTGGCCCGCAGGCCGAGCGAGCGCTGCTTGACGATCTTGATGTAGTCGTCGAGGAAGCCCACCAGGCCCATACCGGCCATCAGGAACAGCACCAGCAGGCCCGAGTACGTCGGGTCCTCGCCGGTGATGACCTTGGCCAGGGCGTACGCGATGAGCGTGGCCAGGATGAAGGAGATGCCGCCCATGGTGGGCGTGCCCTTCTTGCTGCCGTGCGTGCGCGGGCCGTCGTCCCGGATGAACTGCCCGTATCCCTTGCGGGCCAGGAGCTTGATCAGCAGCGGCGTACCGATCAGGGTCAGGAAGAGCCCGATGGCTCCCGCGAAGAGGATCTGCCTCATCGGCCGGCGACCTCGCCCTCGGCAGTGTTCTCGAGCAGTGCCAGGGCGACCCGCTCGAGCCCGACCGACCTGGAAGCCTTCACCAGCACGACGTCACCCGGGCGCAGCTCACTGCGCAACAGGTCGATCGCCGCCTGCGCGTCGGACACGTGCACCGACTCCTCACCCCACGAACCCTCGTTATATGCGCCCAGTTGCAGCCAGGACGCTTCCCTGCCCCCGACCGCGACGAGCTTGCCGACATTGAGCCGGACGGCGAGCCGTCCGACCGCGTCGTGCTCGGCGAGCGACTCGTCGCCGAGCTCGGCCATCTGGCCGAGCACCGCCCACGTACGGCCCCCCTTGGCCTCTGCGGCCTTGCCCATGGCCGCGAGCGCGCGCAGGGCGGCTCGCATGGACTCGGGGTTCGCGTTGTAGGCGTCGTTGACGATCGTCACACCGTCCGGACGCTCGGTGACCTCCATGCGCCAGCGGGAGAGGGAGTCCGCCTCGGAGAGCGCGGTGGCGATCTCGTCGACGGACATGCCCAGCTCATGGGCGACGGCGGCCGCGGCGAGCGCGTTCGACACGTGGTGCTCACCGTACAGGCGCAAGGTCACGTCGCTGCACCCGGTGGGTGTGTGAAGCTTGAAAGAGGGCCGTCCGTTCTCCATGAGCCGGACATTCTCGGCACGTACGTGGGCGTTCTCGGCCTCGCCGAAGAACGTCACGCGCGCGCGGGTGCGGCTTTCCATGGCCCGTACGAGCGGGTCGTCGGCGTTCAGCACGGCGACGCCGCCCTCGTCGGCCGGGGGCAGGGCCTCCACGAGCTCGCCCTTGGCCTGCGCGATCTGCTCGCGGCCACCGAACTCGCCGATGTGGGCGCTGCCCACGTTCAGGACGAGCCCTATGGTCGGCGGGGTCAGTTCGGTCAGGTACCGGATGTGGCCGATTCCGCGCGCTCCCATCTCCAGGACGAGGTGCTCGGTGTCCCGGGTGGCGCGCAGCGCGGTGAGCGGCAGGCCGATCTCGTTGTTGAGGGAGCCCGGCGTCCAGACGGTGGGCCCCTTGCGCTGGAGGACCTGGGCGATGAGGTCCTTGGTGCTGGTCTTGCCGGCCGAGCCGGTCAGCGCGACGACCGGCGTGCCCAGGCGCCGGACGACCGCGCGGGCGAGCGCGCCGAGGGCCCTTTGGACGTCGTCCACGACGATGGCGGGCACCCCGACGGGGCGGGTCGCCAGGACGGCCACCGCGCCCGCCTCAAGGGCCTGGTGCGCGTAGTCGTGGCCGTCGACGCGTTCGCCGACGAAGGCGACGAAGAGGCTGCCGGGTTCGATCTCGCGGGAGTCGCGGACGACGGGTCCGGTGACCTGAATGGCCGGATCCGGTATGTCGTGCGTCTGCCCGCCGACGATTTCGGCGATCTCGGCGAGGGAGAGGGCGATCACTACTTCATCCCTGACTGTTATGGATTGCTTCGCGCAGGACCTGGCGGTCGTCGAAGGGGCGTACCACCCCTGCGACGTCCTGGCCCTGCTCGTGGCCCTTGCCCGCGACCAGCACGGTGTCGCCGGGCTTCGCGCGCGCCACGGCGGCGGCGATCGCGGCCGCCCGGTCCTCGAACACCACGACCTCGCCGCGCTCGTGGATCGGCACCTCGGCGGCGCCGGCGAGCATCGCGGCGAGGATCGCGAGCGGGTCCTCGGAACGGGGGTTGTCGGAGGTCAGTACGGCGGTGTCGGCGAGGCGCGCCGCGGCGGCTCCCATCGGGCCGCGTTTGGTGGTGTCCCGGTCGCCGCCGCAGCCGAGGACGACGTGCAGCTTGCCCTCGGTGACCTTGCGCAGGGCGCGCAGGACCGATTCGACGGCGTCCGTCTTGTGGGCGTAGTCGACGACCGCGAGGTACGGCTGGCCCGCGTCGACGCGCTCCAGGCGCCCGGGGACGCCGGGGACGGCGGCGACGCCGTCGGCGGCGGTCTGCGGGTCGACCCCGGCGACGGCCAGGGTGGCGACGGCGGCGAGGGTGTTGGCGACGTTGAACGGGCCGGGCAGCGGGGCCTTGGCGGCCACGCGCTCGCCGTTCGGGCCGAGGATCGTGAACGTGCTGCCCAGGGGGCCGATTTCGACGCCCTCGGCGCGCCAGTCGGCGTCCGGGTGGCCCTCGGCGGAGAAGGTGACGACGGGGACGGATGCCTCCTTGGTCAGCCTCCTGCCGTACTCGTCGTCGAGGTTGACCACTCCCAGCCGGCTGCGGCGCGGCGTGAAGAGCTGCGCCTTGGCCTGGAAGTAGTCCTCCATGTCGGAGTGGAACTCCATGTGCTCCGGGCTGAGGTTGTTGAAGACGGCGACGTCGAAGACGCAGCCGTCGACCCGGCCGAGCACGAGGGCGTGGCTGGAGACCTCCATGGCGACCGACTGGGTGCCGCGTTCGCGCATCACCGCGAACAGCGCCTGGAGGTCGGTGGCTTCCGGGGTGGTGCGCTCGGACTTGAGGCGCTCGTCGCCGATGCGCATCTCGACGGTGCCGATCAGTCCGGTGCGGTGCCCGGCCGCCTTGAGGCCGCCCTCGACGAGGTAGGCGGTGGTGGTCTTGCCGGAGGTGCCCGTGATGCCGATCTGGAGCAGGTCCTCGCCCGGCCGCCCGTAGATCTCGGCGGCGAGCTCGCCCATGCGGCCGCGCGGGTCCTCGGTGACCAGGACCGGCAGTCCGGTGGCGGCGGCGCGGTCGGCGCCCGACGGGTCGGTGAGGACGGCGACGGCGCCGAGGTCGGCGGCCTGGCCCGCGAAGTCGGCGCCGTGGAGGCGGGCGCCCGGCAGCGCGGCGTACACGTCCCCGGGGCGTACGGCCCGTGAGTCGTGGGTGATCCCGGTCACCTCCGCGCTGCCCGGCGTGGGGATGTCCAGCCGAGCGGCGAGCTCGCCCAGGGGTGTGGGGCGGACCTGGGCCGGACGGGGCGCTCCCGGGTGTTTCGCGGGGGCGTCCTTCTGGGTGGTTCGGGACTGATCAGCGTGTGGCACGGCGGTGAGCGTACCGGGCGTACCCGTGATCGGGCCAAAAGAGGCCGCCGCGGCGCCGGGGCTGCCGAAACGGTTCCCGGGATCGGGGGTAATGGATGTCACTGGGTGCTCCCGTCGGCTCACTCGCCGGGTTTGAAGGTGACCGGGAGGCGGGGGGCCGCCTCGCCGGTCGGGGGGACTTGCAGGGTCTTGAGGGCGAATTCCATGACCTTCTTGTAGATGGGGCCGCAGATCTGGCCGCCGAAGTAGCTGCCCCTGGTGGGGTTCTGGATGGCGCAGTAGACCGTGACGCGCGGTTTGTCGGCGGGCGCGAAGCCGGCGAAGGAGGCGGTGTAGCCCTTGTACCGGCCGAGTTGGGGGTCGACGCGGTTGGCGGTGCCGGTCTTGCCGGCGACGCGGTAGCCGGGGATGGCCGCCTTGGTGCCGGTGCCCTCCTCGTCGCCGACGACCGACTCCAGCATCGCGGCCAGCGTCTTGGCGGTCTTCTCGCTGACGACCCGGGTCTCCTCGGGGGCGGGCGCCGGGGTGAACCGGCCGTCCGGTCCCTTGGTGCCGCGCACCAGGGTGGGCTGGACGCGTACCCCGCCGTTGGCGATGGTCGAGTAGACGGAGGCCGCCTGCATGGCGTTGATGGACAGGCCCTGCCCGAAGGGGATCGTGTACTGCTGCGAGGTCGACCAGTCCTCCGGCTTGGCGAGGATGCCGGCGGTCTCGCCGGGGTAGCCGAGGCCGGTGGGGCGGCCGATCCCGAACTTGCGCAGGTACGAGTGGAGGACGCGGTTCGCCTCGGCCTGGGTGTCGCCGAGCTGGCCGGTGGCGAGGATGGTGCCGATGTTGCTGGACTTGGCGAGGACACCGTTGAGGGTCAGGTACCAGGTGGGGTGGTCGATGTCGTCCTTGAAGAGCCGGTCGCCGCGGTGCAGCCGGTTGGGCACGACGACATGGGTGGAGGGCGTGGCGGCGCCCTCCTCCAGGACGGCGGCCATCGACATGACCTTGCTGGTGGAGCCGGGTTCGTACGCGTCCTGGAGGGCGGCGTTGCCCATGGCGGCGGCGTCGGCCTGGGAGAGGTCGTTGGGGTCGAAGCCGGGCGCGTTGGCCATGGCGAGGACCTCGCCGGTGCGGACGTCCTGCACGATCACGTAGCCGCGGTCCGCGCGGGAGGCCTCCACCTGCTGGGTGATGGCCTGCTGGGCGGCCCACTGGATGTCGCGGTCGATGGTCAGCTCGATGTCGGAGCCGGGGACGGCCGGGGTCTCGCGTGCGCCGGCGGTGGGCACCCGGCGGCCGCCGGACTGGGCGTAGGTGATCTCGCCGTCCTTGCCGGCCAGCTCCTTCTCGAGCATGGACTCCAGGCCTCCGCCGCCGCGGCCGTCGGACCTGACGTAGCCCAGTATCCCGGCGGCGAGGGTGCCGTTGGGGTACACGCGGGTGCTGCTGGGTTCGTTGAAGATGCCCGCGAGGACGCTGACGCCGGGGCCGCCCTTGGCCTTCTCGGCGCGGGCCTTCTCGGCGAAGACGTTCTTCAGGTCCTTGATCTGCTTCCACACCTGCGGCGTCTGGCGGCGGGCCAGCAGCGCGTAGCGGGACTTGGGCGTCTTGAGCTTCTTGACCAGCTCGGCGGGGTCCTTGCCGAGGATGGGCGCGAGGAGGGCGGCGGCCTGCTCGGGCGCGTCGGGGGCCTTGCTCTCCTCGGGCGTGAACATCTTGGGGTCGGCGGTGATGTCGTACGCGTCGACGCTGGCGGCCAGTGCAACGCCGGAGCGGTCGGTGATCTCACCGCGCTCGGCGGTGAGCTTGTGGCTGAGGTAGCGGTTCTTCTCCGCCTTGGCGGCGTACGCGTCGGCGTCGACCGCCTGGACCTGCAGGAGCCGTACGACGAACGCCAGCATCACCAGCGTCAGGCCGAGGCTCACCAGCCGCAGCCGGGGCCGGGGGTTGGCGAGCCTGACGGTACGCGGCTGGGGCCGGGGCTGCGGCCGGGCGGGCCCCCTCGATGAGGGGCGCGGGCGGCCCTGGCCGGGCCGCGCGGGAGCCGGCACGCGCCGGCGCGGGGGCGTCGGGGGCTGCGTCGGGGGCACTCGTCACCTGCCGGGGGTGTTCGGGTACGCGGACTGCTGCGCGGGCGCGGGCGCCGGGCCGGGCACGCCGCGGACGGTGCCGTCGGGGTCGAGGAAGACGGGGCTGCCGCCGGGCACCATGCCCAGCTCGCGGGCTCTCCGCTCCAGGGCGTCGGGGGCGGACCGGTCGTCCACGTCCCGCTGGAGTTCCTGTTCCTCGTCGGTGAGTTCGGTGGTCTTCTTCTTGAGTTCGCTCAAGCGGAAGGAGCCCTCGTTGAGGGAGGAGTTGAGCAGCAGCAGGGTGATCAGCCCGCCGCCGAGGAGCAGCACGACCAGCAGGACGAAGGGGGTGCGGGCGGCGGTACTGGGCCCGGACGGCATGAGCCGCGCGAGCCGTGCGGCCCGCCCCTTCAGGGGTCCCGCCTTCGTCACGTGTCCTCCCTGATCCGTTCCGCCGCCCGGAACCTGGCCGGGGCGGCGCGGCGGTTCTCGGCGACCTCTTCCTCGGTGGGCAGCTCCGCGCCGCGGGTGAGCAGCTTCAGGCGCGGCTGGTACTGC
This sequence comes from Streptomyces sp. NPDC003036, assembly GCF_040611175.1. Lineage (NCBI taxonomy): Bacteria > Bacillati > Actinomycetota > Actinomycetes > Kitasatosporales > Streptomycetaceae > Streptomyces > Streptomyces sp. NPDC003036. The sequence goes on from NZ_JBEXNO010000014.1 coordinate 144,049, forward strand.
TCCGGTACGACGGGCAGGCCGGGCGGTGCGGTGGTGGCGGCGCCCGCCGCGAAGACCTGCTTGACCAGCCGGTCCTCCAGCGAGTGGTACGACAGGACGGCGATCCTGCCGCCGACCGCGAGGGCCTTCACGGCGGCGGGGATGGCCCGCTCCAGGACGGACAGTTCGCCGTTGACCTCGATGCGCAGGGCCTGGAAGGTGCGCTTGGCGGGGTTGCCGCCGGTGCGCTTGGCGGCCTGCGGCAGGGCGTCGCGGATGAGCTCCACCAGCCGGGCGCTGTGGGTGAACGGTTCCTTCTCGCGCTCCCGTACGACCGCCGCCACGATCCGCTTGGCCTGCTTCTCCTCGCCGTACTGGCGCAGGATGCGCACCAGTTCGCCGGGCGGATAGGTGTTGAGGACCTCGGCCGCGCTGATGCCGGTCGTCTGGTCCATGCGCATGTCGAGCGGGGCGTCCTGGGCGTACGCGAAGCCGCGGTCGGCCTCGTCGAGCTGCATGGAGGAGACGCCGAGGTCGAACAGGATGCCCTGGACGCGCGGGACGGAGAGGCGTTCGAGGACCTCGGGCAGCTCGTCGTAGACGGCGTGGACCAGGGTGGCCCGGTCGCCGAACGGCGCGAGCCGCTCGCCGGAGAGCCGCAGCGCCTCGGTGTCCCGGTCCAGGCCGATCAGCCGCGCCTCGGGGAAGCGGGTGAGCAGCGCCTCGCTGTGCCCGCCGAGGCCGAGGGTGCAGTCGACGACGACGGCTCCCGGCTTCCCCAGGGCGGGGGCCAGCATGTCCAGGCACCGCCGGAGCATCACCGGGACGTGTCGGCTCTCGCTGCGCTCGCTCATGCGCCCTCTCAGATCCGGCGCGGCCGTACGCGCTGCCGGGCCGGCGCCGGGTCGGGCGTCGGCCGACCCGGTGAGCGGGAGGAGGCCGAGCCGTACGTACCGCCGCACACGCGGGGGAGAAACTGCGGAATTCTCTGGATTCGCTCAATGTCTCCGTGAACTTCGCGTCACTTTAGTCCACTCCCCCGCCCGGTCAATCAACCGGGCAGCGCGTCGCACGGCCCGTCCACGCAAGGGGGCCATTCACGGACAGCTCACCCGTACGGGCCCAATCCCCTCACTCCTGTGGGGTACCTCACACCAAGGCGCGTTGACGCTCTTGTCGCTTCTCACCACCGGGGTCCGTCCGCTGTGACGGTTAACGTCGGTGACATGTCGACTTCTGCGCATTCCTCGACCAGCGATGCGCGCACCGCCGGCACGGTCATCGGCCGTCTCGTCGAAGCGAACGAGCGCTACGCCGCCGACTTCGAAGACCCCAGGATGGACGCGCGGCCCGTGCTCCAGGTGGCCGTGGTCGCCTGCATGGACGCCCGCCTCGACCTGCACGCCGCGCTCGGCCTGGAGCCGGGCGACTGCCACACCATCCGCAACGCGGGCGGCGTGGTCACCGATGACGTGATCCGCTCGCTCACCATCAGCCAGCGCGCGCTCGGCACCCGCAGCGTGATGCTGGTGCACCACACGGGCTGCGGCCTGGAGACCCTGACCGAGAAGTTCCGACAGGAGCCGGAGAACGAGGTCGGCCAGCGGCCGACGTGGGCCGTCGAGTCGTTCCGCGATGTCGACCAGGACGTGCGGCAGTCGACGCAGCGGGTGCGCACGTCGCCGTTCCCGCTCCACACCGATGACGTGCGCGGTTTCGTGTTCGACGTGCACACGGGTCTGCTGCGCGAGATCGACGCCGCTTCCTGAGCCGGCCTGTGGGCGAACCTCTGCGAACCCCTGCCGGTCTCCGCGGACCTCTGGGAATCTCTGCGAATTTTCGTGGCCTGGCACCACCCGAAAGCCCCGCAACCTCCGACATATCGACCGTGGTTATCCACAGGCCGACGGCGGTCGAGTGACAGCCACGGGCAACGCCAACAACAATGCGTGGGTGACACCTTCGCTGAATGGTTCGGAGACGGTGTCCGTGTTTCAAGGGTGGGCCGGGCCGTCAGCCGCGCACGGCCCATGGAACGGGCCGAGGAGGGCCGGGTGACGACCTATGACGATCGTTATGACGATCGAGCGAGCCTCACAGATCTGACCGCCACAGCGGAGCGTGTCCGCAGGTCGGTCGAGGCTGTGATCGAGGGCAAGCCTGAGGTCGTACGGCTTTCGCTGACCGTGCTGCTCGCCGAGGGACACCTCCTCATCGAGGACGTGCCCGGCGTCGGCAAGACCATGCTGGCCAAGGCGCTGGCGCGGTCCATCGACTGTTCGGTCCGGCGTATCCAGTTCACGCCCGACCTGCTGCCGTCGGACATCACCGGTGTGTCGATCTACGACCAGCAGCGCCGTGACTTCGAGTTCAAGCCGGGGGCGATCTTCGCGCAGATCGTGATCGGCGACGAGATCAACCGCGCCTCGCCCAAGACCCAGTCCGCGCTGCTGGAGTCGATGGAGGAGCGCCAGGTCACCATCGACGGGCAGACCTACGAACTGCCCAGCCCCTTCATGGTGGTGGCCACGCAGAACCCGGTGGAGATGGAGGGCACCTATCCGCTGCCCGAGGCGCAGCGCGACCGGTTCATGGCCCGCGTCTCGATGGGCTACCCGAGCCCCGAGGCCGAGCTGGCGATGCTCGACGTCCACGGTGCCGTGTCGCCACTCGACGACCTCCAGCCGGTGGCGCACGCCCACGACATCGTGAAGCTCGTCGACGCGGTCCGGTCGGTCCATGTCGCCGAGGCGGTCCGGCGGTACGCCGTGGACCTCGTCTCCGCGACCCGCAATCACCCGGACCTCCGGCTCGGCGCCTCGCCGCGCGCCACGCTGCACCTGCTGCGCGCGGCCAAGGCGTCGGCCGCGCTCCAGGGCCGGGACTACGCCCTGCCGGACGACGTCCAGGCGCTGGCCGTCGCGGTCCTGGCGCACCGGCTGCTGCCGACCGCGCAGGCACAGCTGAACCGGCGCACCTCCGAGCAGGTGGTGCTGGAGATACTCCAGCGCGTCCCGGTGCCGACGGCCGCCCAGCAGCCCGCCCCGCCGGCTCCGGGGCCGGTTCCGGGTGTCGGCCCGGCTCCGCTCTACGGCCGGCAGCAGCCCGGCGTACGGCGGCTTTGATGGCGGCCTCCGGGCCCGCCGCCGCGGACGGCGCGGGCACGGGCGGCGACGGCAGGGGCGGGGAGAGCAGGGGCGGCGGGGTACGCGCCGCCCTCGATGGCCTGACCACGCGCGGCCGGTCGTTCCTCGCCGCCGGTGTCGCGGCGGTGATCTGCGCCTACGTACTGGGCCAGGGCGACCTGCTGCGGGTCGGGCTGCTGCTCGCCGTGCTGCCGCTGGTGTGCGTGGTCGTGCTCTACCGCACCCGCTACCGGGTGGTGGCCGGACGGCGGCTGGGCCCGCAGCGGGTGCCCGCCGGGGCGGAGGCGCGGGTGCACCTGCGCATGGACAACGTCTCGCGGCTGCCCACCGGGCTGCTGATGCTCCAGGACCACGTGCCGTACGTGCTCGGGCCGCGGCCCCGGTTCGTGCTGGACCGGGTCGAGGCGGGCGGGCGCCGCGAGGTGTCGTACCGGGTCCGGTCCGACCTGCGCGGCCGCTATCCGCTGGGGCCGTTGCAGCTGCGGCTGAACGACCCGTTCGGCATGTGCGAGCTGACCCGTTCGTTCAGCGCCTACGACACGCTCACGGTCGTACCGCGCACGGAGCCGCTGCCGCCGGTGCGGCTCGCCGGTGACGCGCCGGGGTACGGCGACGGGCGGCAGCGCGCGCTGGCGGTGGCCGGCGACGACGACGTGATCCCGCGCGAGTACCGCTACGGCGACGACCTGCGGCGGGTGCACTGGCGCTCCACCGCGCGCTACGGCGAGCTGATGGTGCGGCGCGAGGAGCAGCCGCACCGGGCCCGGTGCACGGTGCTGCTCGACACCCGTGCGGTGGCGTACCAGGGCGGCGGGCCCGACTCGGCGTTCGAGTGGGCGGTCGCGGGCGCGGCCTCCGTACTGGTGCACATGCTGGAGCGGGGCTTCGAGGTGCGGCTGCTGACGGACACCGGAGGCGCGCTGCTGGGCGAGGGCTCGGACGGTTTCGTCGGCGCCACGCAGGACTCGGCGGACGCCGCCGGGCTGCTGATGGACACGCTCGCGGTCGTCGACCACTCCGACGGGCTGGGCCTCTCGCGCGCGTACGACGTGCTGCGCCTCGGCAGCGAAGGGCTGCTGGTCGCCTTCGTCGGCGACCTCGACGAGGAGGAGGCGGCGGTGGCCGCCCGGATGCGGCAGCGCAGCGGCGCGGCGGTGGCCTTCGTCCTCGACAGCGGTGCCTGGCTGTCCGGCGGCGCGGTGCCCGGGCCTGCGGAGGACAGCGTGCGCCGCCTGCGTGAGGCGGGGTGGACCGCGCTGGCCGTGGCGCCGGGCGCGTCGCTCGCCGAGCTGTGGCGGTACGCCGGGCATACGCGGATGGAGTCGGGCGCGCCGGGCGGCGGCACGACAGGGTCTTCGGGGGGTTGGTCATGAGCGGTCGCGCGAAGCTGGCGCTGTGCGCGTACGCCGCCACGCTGATGGCGTCGGGCGCGCTGCTGCCGCTGGTGATCGAGGTCGGCTGGTTCGTGCAGGCGGCGCTGCTGCTGGCGGTCCTGAGCGGGGCGGGCGCGCTGGTGCGGCGGTTCACGCCGGCCAGGCCGCCGGCCCTGGCGGCCCAGGCCGTGCTGGCCATGGTGGCGCTGACGGTGGTCTTCGCCCGCGAGCAGGCGGTGGCCGGCGTGCTGCCGGGGCCGGAGGCGGTCCAGCGGCTCGCCGCGCTGCTGCAGGCCGGTGCCGAGGACGTCGGGCAGTACGCGATACCCGCGCCCGCGACCGACGGCATCCGGCTGATGCTGATCGGCGGGGTGCTGCTGATCGGGCTGGCGGTGGACGCGCTGGCCGTGACCTTCCGCAGCGCCGCCCCGGCGGGGCTGCCGCTGCTCGCGCTGTACTCGGTGGCCGCCGGGCTGTCCGACGGCGGCTCCACCTGGCCGTGGTTCCTGCTGGCCGCCACCGGCTATCTGGTGCTCCTGCTGGCGGAGGGCCGGGACCGGATCTCCCAGTGGGGCCGGGTCTTCGGCGGCGCGCCGGCGAAGCCGGCGGGGCGTGCCGGGTCCGGGTTCCCGGCGTCGGCAGGCGGTACCGCTCCGGTGCGTACGGGGCGGCGGATCGGCGTCGTGGCGCTCGGCATCGCGCTGGTGGTGCCGGCCGCGCTGCCGTCGCTGAGCGGCGGGCTGCTGGCCGACGCGGGCACCGGCGGGAGCGGGGGCGGCGGGGGCACCATCTCCGCGGTCAACCCGCTGGTGTCGCTGCAGAACGACCTGAACCAGCCGGAGGACCGGGAGGTGCTGCGCTACCGCACCAACGCCCCGGACCCCTCGGACATGTACCTGCGCATGGTGGCGCTCGACCGGTTCGACGGCACCTCCTGGAAGTCGTCGGAGCGCAAGGTCGGGGACGTACCGGAGCAGCTGCCGCGGCCGCAGGGGCTCGGCTATGACGTCGAGTCGTCCTCGGTGACCACCAACATCTCGGCCGCCGACTCCTACGAGCAGAAGTGGCTGCCGCTGCCCTACCCGGCGACGGTCGTCGGCATCGAGGGCCGCTGGCGGTACGAGCCGGAGGGACGGATGCTCGTCGGGGACGACGGGCAGACCACGCGCGGCACGCAGTACTCCGTGACGAGCCTCGTCCTGAAGCCGACGCCGAGCCAGCTGGCGAACGCGCCGGCGCCTCCGGAGTCGGTGGCCCGCGAGTACACGAGCGTGCCGGACTCACTGCCCGAGGACGTGCGGACGACCGCGCTGGAGGTGACCGAGGGCGCGGAGAACGACTACGAGCGGGCCGTGAAGCTCCAGGACTGGTTCGCCGTGGAAGGCGGGTTCACCTACGACACCGAGGTGGAGTCGGGCACGGGCGTCGACGCGGTCTCCCGGTTCCTGAGGGACAAGGAGGGCTTCTGCGTCCACTTCTCCTTCTCGATGGCGGCGATGGCCCGGACGCTGGGGATACCGGCGCGGGTGGCGGTCGGCTTCACGCCGGGGGCGCAGCAGGGCGGCGGTGTCATGTCCGTCGGCATACGCGACGCGCACGCCTGGCCGGAGCTGTACTTCGACGGTGTGGGCTGGCTGCGGTTCGAGCCGACGCCGACGCGGGGCACGGCGCCCGAGTACACCCGGCCGCAGACGCCGTCGGGTGCGACACCCACCCCGGTGCAGCCGGAGGCGAGCGCCTCCGCCGCGCCGTCGCCGACGCCCTCCACGGACCCGAGCTGCACGCCGCAGATGCAGCGCCTGGACGAGTGCGGCGGGGCAGCGGCGACGGGCGAGCTGCCGCCCGCCGATCCCGGCACGCCGGTCGGGACGGTCCTGCTGGTCGCGCTGGGGGTGGTGGCGGTGGTGCTGATACCGCTGCTGCCGATGCTGTGGCGGATACGGGTCCGGGCGCGCCGCCTGTCGTCGGGCGGGCGGGCCGGCCGTGCCGCCGAGGACGCGGGGGCCCGGACGCTGGCGGCCTGGCGTGAGGTCGTCGACACGGCCTGGGACCACGGCGTCGTCCCGGACGAGTCACGCACGCCCCGCAGCACGGCCGAGCGCATCGTGCGGCTGGGCCGGCTGGAGGGCGGACCGGCGGAGGCGGTGCACCGGATGGCGAGCGCGGTGGAGCAGGTGCTCTACGCGCCGTGGCCGCGCCCCGCGACCGGGCTCGCCGAGGACGCCGCGCGGGTGCGGACCGGGCTGCGGGCCGCGCTCGGTCCGGTGGCCCGCCTGCGCGCGACGCTGGTGCCGCGCTCGGCCGTCCGGGTGCTGTGGGCGGTCTCGGAGCGCTGGGCGGCGGTCGCGGACCGGTGGTCGGCGGGCCGCCGCCGGGTGGCCGACCGGTGGTCGGGCCTGCTGCGCCGGCCGTCCCGGCAGCGCGGCTGAGCCGGGGCGCCGTACGGGTGGGCGCCTAGGGGGTGTCTCCTAGGAGAACGGGTGAGGGGTGTCCGCGGGGGAGCGGTCACCCCAAAACCGTGGTAGCAGTGGGTGGGACGGGTTTTGTCAGCATCGCGCTCAATTGCCCAGGTCCGACCGGCGGCGCAGGCCCCCC
>NZ_JBEXNO010000015.1:0-147499 GCF_040611175.1 Streptomyces sp. NPDC003036
CGGGCGGGGCCGGCGGCGGGGGCCGGGGGGGCGGCGCCGGGGTCCCCCCCCCCCCCCGACATGGCGGCGAGGACACGGAGGGGGCGCTGGGGGGTCCGCTGCGGAGTCTGAGTCATAGCGCTACCAGGGTACGGGGCCCAGGGAAGCGTCCGGGAACCGAATACGTACGCGCGTGCGTTGACGATCACATGGGGCGTACGGACAGGGCGGGGAAGCGGCGGGTCGGCCGGCGCGCGGTGCTGATCGGCGGCGGCGCGGCCGTGGCGGGCACGGCGGTGCTGGCCCGTGACGAGCTGAAGCGTGCCTGGTGGCGGCTGCCCGGCATGGAGAAGAAGCGCGTCGAGGGCGAGCTGGACCACCAGGGCGCGGAGTGGACGGCGGCGGCGCGGGCGAACTGGCGGCGTGCGGACCGCCCCGACGACTACACGATCGACCGGGTCGTCATCCATGTCGTCCAGGGCAGCTATCCGACCGCCCTGCGGGTCTTCAAGAACCCGGGGCACGGCGCCGCGACCCACTACGTCGTCCGCAAGGACGGGCACATCGCCCAGATGATCCGCGAGCTCGACGTGGCCTTCCACGCCGGAAACCGGGAGATGAACGAGCGCAGCATCGGCATCGAGCACGAGGGGTTCGTGGACCGCCCGCAGGACTTCACGGCGGCGATGTACGAAGCGTCGGCGCGGCTGACGGCGGGGATATGCGCGCGGTACGGCATACCCGCCGACCGGGAGCACGTCATCGGCCATGTCGAGGTGGAGGGCACGGACCACACCGACCCCGGTCCGCACTGGGACTGGGACCGGTACATGAAGCTGGTGCGCGCCGCGGCGGCCGCGGGATCCGGCTCCGGGTCCGCCGCTAGCTGAGGCCGGCCGTCCGGGCCCGCTCCACCGCCGGGCCGATGGCCTTCGCGACCGCCTCGACGTCCGCGTACGTGGAGGTGTGGCCGAGCGTGAAACGCAGGGTGCCGCGCGCCAGGTCGGGGTCGGTGCCGGTGGCGAGGAGGACGTGGCTGGGCTGGGCGATGCCGGCCGTGCAGGCGGAGCCGGTGGAGCACTCGATGCCCTGGGCGTCCAGGAGCAGCAGCAGCGAGTCGCCCTCGCAGCCGGGGAAGGCGAAGTGCGCGTTGGCGGCCAGGCGGCCCGCCGGGTCGGGGTCGCCGCCGAGGACGGCGTCCGGGACGGCCGTGCGGACGGCGTCGACGAGCGCGTCGCGCAGGGCGCCGACCTCGCGGGCGTACGCGTCCCGGCGCTCGGCGGCGAGGCGCCCGGCGACGGCGAAGGCGGCGACGGCCGGGACGTCGAGGGTGCCGGAGCGGACGTGGCGCTCCTGGCCGCCGCCGTGCAGCACCGGGACAGGGGTGTACTCGCGGCCCAGCAGCAGGGCGCCGATGCCGTACGGTCCGCCGATCTTGTGACCGGAGACCGTCATGGCGGCGAGGCCGGAGTCGGCGAAGCCGACCGGGACCTGGCCGAAGGCCTGCACGGCGTCGGAGTGCAGGGGGATGCCGAACTCCCGCGCGACGGCGGCCAGTTCGGCGACCGGCATGACGGTGCCGATCTCGTTGTTGGCCCACATCACGGTGGCGAGCGCGACGCTGTCCGGGTCCCGCTCGATGGCCTCGCGCAGCGCGTCCGGGTGGACGCGCCCGTACGCGTCGACGCGCAGGTACTCGACCGTGGCGCCCTCCTGCTCGCCGAGCCAGTGCACGGCGTCCAGGACGGCGTGGTGCTCGACGGGGCTGGCCAGCACCCGCGTGCGGCGCGGGTCGGCGGCCCTGCGGGCCCAGAAGAGGCCCTTGACGGCGAGGTTGTCGGCCTCGGTGCCGCCGGAGGTGAGGACGACCTCGCTGGGGCGTGCCCCCAGCGCCTCGGCGAGGGTCTCGCGGGCCTCCTCGACGGTACGGCGGGCCCGGCGCCCGGCGGAGTGCAGCGAGGACGCGTTGCCGGTGACGGGGAGCTGGGCGGTCATCGCCTCGATCGCCTCCGGGAGCATCGGAGTCGTCGCGGCGTGGTCGAGGTAGGCCATGGTGCCTCGATTCTACGAGGCGGGGGCCGGGTGGCGTCCTCGCCCGCGAGCACCCGGCCGGACGCCGGCTATGACCGGGGCGCGCGGGCGAGTTGGCGGGACTGGGCGACCAGGCGGTCGGCGCTGTCCCAGACCTCGGCGTCCTCCTCCAGGAACCCGCCGGCGAGGTTGCGCGTGGTGATGGCGACCCGCAGCGGTCCGGGGGCGGGGCGGCAGCGTATGTGGGTGGTGAGTTCCACGGTCGGGGTCCAGCCCTTGAGGCCCAGCTCGAAGGAGGTCGGCGGCAGCGCGTCGACGGTGAGCAGGAGGGACAGCGGGTCCGGGTCGCGGCCGTCGGCGAGGCCGAACCAGCCGCGCATCTCGCCCTTGCCGGACGGGGCGCCGAGGGCCCAGCCGAGGGTCGCGGGGTCGAGCTTGATGTCGAGGCGCTCGGTGATCGCGGAGGAGCCCGGGATCTGCGGGGCCGGGCCGTCGGAGGGGCCGAAGCAGTGCTCGCGCGGCGGGATGGCGGGCGGCTTGGCGGTGGTGCGGACGTCGTCGGGGAGGGCGTCGAGGTCGCCGTAGGAGGCGAGGACCCGGATGCGCTCGACCTCGGAGCCGTCGTCCGCGTACTGGAAGAGGGACGCCTGGCCGGTGGAGAGGGTGCGGCCGGTGCGGACGGTCTGGGTGCGGATCACGGCGGGTCCGGGCACCGACGGCGTGAGGTAGTGCGCCGAGATCGTGAACGGGTCGGGGTGCGGCAGGGCGTCCCCGAGGGCGCGGCCGAGCAGGGCGAGGAGGTAGCCGCCGTTGACGGCGTGGATGATCGTCCAGCCGGCGGAGAGCTCGGCGTCGTAGACGCCCGGCTCGCGCAGGGTCACCGCGGTGTCGCGGTCGAACTCGAACTCGAACTCGCTGTCCATGGCACGGAACCGTACAACAAGTAACTACTAAGCGGTAGCTTTCTGCGGGAGTTCGTCCTCGGAGCGCGCCGAGCGGCGGTTCCAGGCCCGGGGCGCACGCCAGTGGAAGCGCAGGGCGAGCAGGCGCAGGACGAACGTGGTGAGGGCCGCGAGGCCGCTGGTGAAGGGGTTCAGCATCTCGAAGCGGATGCAGAGCGCGACCATGGTGGCGCCGACGATCGCGGGCACGGCGTACAGGTCCCGGTCCCAGCGCAGCAGCGAGGGCACCTCGTTGGCGAGCACGTCGCGCAGCACGCCGCCCCCGACGCCGGTGGCCAGGCCGAGCACGGCGGAGAAGGTCAGACCCAGGCCGTGCTCGTACGCCTTCGTCGTGCCCGACACGCAGAAGAGGCCGAGGCCGGCGGCGTCGAAGACGTTCACGGCGGTCTGGGTGCGCTCGACCTGCGGGTGCAGGAAGAAGACCAGGACCGTGGCGACCAGCGGCATCACGAAGTAGCCGAGATCGGTGAAGGCGGCGGGCGGTACGGCGCCGATGACCAGGTCCCGGAACAGCCCTCCGCCCAGCGCGGTGACCTCCGCGAGGACGGCGATCCCGAACACGTCGAAGTTCTTGCGTACGGCGAGCAGCGCGCCCGAGATCGCGAAGACGAAGATCCCGACGAGCTCGAGCGCGTGTTGGACGGAGGGCGTGAACAGTTCCTGGAGCACCGGACAGTTCTACATCGTCCGGTGCTCCCGGCCGTCATACGACCTGGTCCGCCGCCTTCGGGTCAGCTTCCGGCTCCGGCTCGGCGGCCACCGCCGCCGTCTCCGTGACCGCCTCGATGCCCGTCGCGCGGGTCCGCTCGACCGTGCCCGCCTCGATCTCGGCCGCGAAGTGGCAGGCCACCTTGTGGCCCCCGCCCACGTCCCGCAGCTCCGGCCGGTCCGTCGCGCACAGCGTGTCCTGCTTCCACGGGCAGCGCGTGTGGAAGCGGCACCCGGTGGGCGGGTTCGCGGGCGACGGGAGGTCGCCGTGGAGCAGGATCCGCTCGCGGCGGTCCTCGACCTCCGGGTCCGGCACCGGCACCGCCGACATCAGGGCCTTGGTGTACGGGTGCTTGGGCTCGGCGTACAGCGCGTCGCTCGGCGCCTCCTCCACCAGGGAGCCCAGGTACATCACGCCGATGACGTCCGAGATGTGGCGGACCACGGCCAGGTCGTGCGCGATGACCAGGTACGTCAGGCCCAGCTGCTCCTGGAGCTCCTCCAGGAGGTTGACGACCTGCGCCTGGATCGACACGTCGAGCGCGGAGACCGGCTCGTCGCAGATGATCAGGTCCGGTTCGAGGACCAGCGCGCGGGCGATGCCGATGCGCTGGCGCTGGCCGCCGGAGAACTCGTGCGGGTAGCGGGACAGGGCGTTGTCCGGGAGTCCGACCCGCGCGAGGATCGCCTTGATCTTCTCGCGGCGCTCCTCCTGGTTGGCTCCGATCCCGTGCGCGGCCATCCCCTCGGAGAGGATCGACTCGATGTTCTGGCGCGGGTTGAGGCTGCCCAGCGGGTCCTGGAACACCATCTGGAGCCGCCGCCGGAAGCGGCGCATCTCCTCGTCCGGCAGCTTCGCCAGGTCCGTACCGTCGAAGACGGCCTCGCCGTCCGTGACGTCGACCAGGCGCAGCACCGCGCGCCCCAGCGTCGTCTTGCCGCAGCCGGACTCGCCGACGAGCCCGTACGTCTGACCGGAGTCGACGGAGAGGGAGACGCCGTCGACCGCGTACACATGGCCGACCGTACGGTCGAAGATCATGCCCTTGCGGATGGGGAAGTGGACCTTCAGGTCCTTGAGTTCGAGCAGGCTCATGCCGAGACCTCCGCCGTGGGCAGGACCGGGGGCAGGACCGGGTTGACGCAGCGCACCTGGTGTCCGGCCGCTCGTGGTTCGGTCAGTTCGGGGGTGCCGGTGAGGCACTCCATCGTGTAGTGGTCGCAGCGGGGCGCGAAGGCGCAGCCGTCGACCCAGGCGATCTTGTCGTTGATGGAGCCGCGGATGGGGTTGAGCGGCTCGCCGCGCGGGGCGTCCAGGCGCGGGATGGAGCCGAGCAGGCCGTGCGCGTACGGGTGGGTGGGGTGCGCGAACAGCTCGCGGCGGCCCGCGGACTCCACCACCTTGCCCGCGTACAGGACGTTGACCTGGTCGCACAGTCCGGCGACGACGCCCAGGTCGTGGGTGATCATCAGCAGGGCGGTGCCCTCCTGGTCCACCAGCTCCTTGAGCAGCTCCAGGATCTGCGCCTGGATGGTGACGTCCAGGGCGGTGGTCGGCTCGTCGGCGATGAGCAGGCGGGGGGCGCACGCCACCGCCATGGCGATGATCGCGCGCTGGCGCATGCCGCCGGACAGCTGGTGCGGGTACTCCTTGAGGCGCCGGCTCGGGTCCGGGATGCCGACCCGGTCGAGCAGGGACGCGGCCTCCTTGCGGGCGGGCTCGCCCTTCAGGCCCCGGTGGCGCTCCAGGATCTCGGTGACCTGGACCCCGATGGGTACCACCGGGTTCAGCGACGACAGCGGGTCCTGGAAGATCATCGCGAGCCGGCTGCCGCGCATGTCGCGCAGCTGCTTGGGGCTCATGGTCAGCAGGTCGGCCCCGTCGAACTCGGCGCGGCCGGCGACCGTGACGCCCTTGCGCGGCAGCAGGCCCATCAGCGCGAGCGAGGTCACGGACTTGCCGCAGCCCGACTCGCCGACCAGGCCGACGACCTGGCCCTGGTCGACGTCGAAGGAGACGCCGTCCACGGCCGTCGAGGGCGTACGGCCGCGCCCGCCGAAGGTGACGGTGAGTTCGTCAACAGAGAGCAGTGGCATGGCAGTTCAGCCTCGCAGCTTCGGGTCGAGGGCTTCGCGCATGGCCTCGCCGAGCAGCGTGAAGCCGAGGGCGGTGATGATGATCCCGACGGCCGGGAAGACCGACATCAGGGGCGCGTTGTCGAAGAACCGCTGCGCCTGGGAAAGCATCACGCCCCACTCGGGGACGGCCGGGTCCGGGTTGCCGAGGCCCAGGTAGGAGAGGGCCGCCGCCTCGATGATCGCGGTGGCGAGGCTGAGGGTCGCCTGGACGATCACGGGGCTCAGGGAGTTCGGCAGGATCTGGGTGACGACGATGCGCCGCTTGCGCACGCCCAGCGCCCGCGCCGCGAGCACGTAGTCCGAACCGCCCTGCGCGAGCATCGAGCCGCGCAGCAGCCGGGCGAAGATCGGCACCTGCACCACACCGACGGCGATCATCACGGTGGTGAGGGACTGGCCCATCACGGCGGCGATGGAGACGGCGAGCAGCAGCGACGGCAGCGACAGCATGATGTCGGTGACGCGCATGACGAAGGTGTCGATCCGGCGTCCGGCCTGACCGCCGAGCGTCGCGGCGGCGCCGGAGAGCAGGCCGATGACCGCGCCCACGATCAGGCCGATGAGCATCGAGACGACGCCCACGAGCAGGGTCTGGCGGGCGCCGACGAGGAAGCGCGACAGCTGGTCGCGGCCGAGGTGGTCGAGGCCGAACCAGTTGTCGCCGCGCGGTCCGACGAACTTGCCCTGGTTCGGGAAGACCTCGCCGCGCCAGGTCTGCGCCGTGGGGCCGTACGGGGCGATCCACGGCCCGATCACGGCGACGACCACGAAGAGCGCGATGATGACGGCGCCGACGATCGCCATCTTGCTGGACTTCAGGCGGCGGAAGGCCTCACGCCACAGGCTGCCGCCGACGGTGGCCTCGTTGCGTACGGTGAGCTGCGCGAGGCGCTCGATCTTGTCAGTCTTGGTGCTCACGTCAGTGCACCCGCACTCTCGGGTCAATGAGGCTGTACGCCAGGTCGACCAGCAGGTTGATGAGGACGTACACCATGGCGATGAACATGATGAAACCGACGAGCACGGGGTAGTCGCGGTCGTCGATCGCGGTGCGGATGAAGGAGCCGATACCGCCGAAGGAGAAGACGGACTCGGTGAGGACCGCGCCCGACAGCAGCGATCCGGTCAGCAGACCGATCGCGGTGACCACCGGCAGCAGCGCGTTGCGCAGCACGTGCCGGCCGCGTACGACGCGCTTCTCCAGGCCCTTGGACTCCGCCGTGCGGACGTAGTCCTCGCCGAGGACCTCCAGGACGCTGGCGCGGGTCATGCGGACGATGACCGCCAGCGGGATGGAGGCGAGCGCGATCGCCGGCAGCACCAGGTGGTGGAGGGCGTCCAGGGTCGCGTCGAACTCGCCGGTCAGCAGGCCGTCGAGCACGGCGAAGCCGGTGACCTCGGTGGCGTCGAGGCCGGTGGACAGGCGGCCGTAGCTGGGGAAGAGACCCAGGTCGACGGCGAAGACGCCCTTGAGGAGCAGGGCGAGGAAGAACACCGGGATGCAGATGCCGACCAGCGAGCCGGACACCGCCGTGACGTCCAGCCAGCTGCCGCGCCGCCGGGCCGCGAAGTAGCCGAGCGGGATGCCGATGACGATGGCGATGAGCATCGCCGCCACGCTGAGTTCGACCGTGGCCGGGAAGCGCAGGGCGAACTCGTCCCACACCGGCTGGCCGGTCTGGGTGGAGGTTCCGAGGTCCAGCTCGAAGAGCCGCTTGAGGAAGCGCCCGTACTGCACCCAGACCGGCTGGTCGAGGCCCAGTGCCCGGTTGATGCGCGCCACTTCGGCTTCGGTCGCCCGCTCGCCCAGGATCGCTGAGGCGGGTCCGCCGGGCAGCCGGTTCAGCCACAGGAAGAGCAGAACCGACAGGCCGAGCAGGGTGGGTATGAGCTGTAGCAGTCTTCGTACGACGAGTCGCAGCACCCCGCATGCCCCTTTCTTAACGTGCGTCAGATGCGGGTCCGCCCGGCCACGGACTGCTGTGGCCGGGCGGACCCCGCGTGAGGTGCGATTACTTGAAGGAAGCCTCGGCGAAGTTCTCCTGCGTCAGCGGGGAGACCTTCGGCGGGTTGACGTTCTTGCCGAACGCGATGGCGGGCGGCGAGGAGGAGACGGGGAGACCCGGCAGGTACTCCATGATCACCTCGTTGGCCTTCTTGTACGCCTCGACGCGCTTGACCGGGTCCGCCTCCTTCGAGCCGGCGGTCACCGCGTCGAAGACGGTGGCGTCCTTGAAGCCCCACTGCTTGTCGTACTTGGCGAACCAGGTGCCGATGAAGTTGTAGCCGTCGTTGTAGTCACCGGTCCAGCCGAACATGTGCAGGGCACAGGCACCGGCCTCGGTGGCGTCCAGGTAGTCGGGGGCCCACTTCAGCGGCTTGGGGGTGACCTTGATGCCGGCCTTCTCCAGGTCGGACTTCATCAGCTCGAAGATGTCCTGCGGAGCGGGCATGTACGGGCGGGTGACCTCGGTCGGGTAGCAGAACTCGACGCTCAGACCGGACTCGCCCGCGGCCGCGAGGAGCTGCTTGGCCTTGTTGGTGTCGAAGGGGTACTTCTTCACCTTGTCCGAGTGGCCGGCGATCGTCTCCGGCATGAACTGCGTGGCCGTCTTGCCGCCCTCGGGGAGCTGCGTCTTGACGATGTTGTCGCGGTCGATGGCGTGCGCGAGGGCCTGGCGGACCTCGGGCTTCTGCAGCGCCGGGTTCTTCTCCTGGGAGAAGCCGACGTAGAAGATGTTGAAGACGTCACGGGTGGGGACCTGGAAGCCCGCGTTCTCCAGGGTCTTCACATCGGCGGGGGCGACCAGGTCGTAGCCGTCGATGTCGCCGGCCTGGAGGGCCTGGCGGCGGCCGTCCTCGGTGTCGATGGTGCGGAAGACCAGGTTCTTGATCTTGGCCTTCTCACCCCAGTAGTCGTCGAAGCGCTGAAGGGTGACTTCCTTGTTGCCCTTGTTCCACTTCACGATCTTGTACGGGCCGGTGCCGGCGACCGTGCCGGCCTCCTGGCTGTACTTGGGGTACGTGATGGCCTCGCCCTTGGCGGTGGCCTCCTGCTTCTCGTACTCCTTGAGGGCCTTCGGCGAGTGGATGGCCAGGGCCTGGAGGGAGAAGCCGCCAGGGAGGGTGGCGGAGGGCTCGTTGACCGTGATGACGGCGGTGTTCTCGTCCTTCGCGGCGCAGGACTTGTAGTTGGCCTTCGGGGCTTCCTTGTCCTCGTTCTTGGCGAAGCCGCCGAAGATGCTCTGCCAGTAGTACGAGACCGCGCCGGACTGGTACGTGCCCTTCCAGTTGAACCAGTGGTCGTAGTTCGCGCAGACGGCCGCGGCGTTGAACGCCTCGCCGTCGTGGAACTTCACGCCCTTGCGGAGGTTGAACGTCCACACCGTGCCGGTCGGGTCGCTCGACCACTTCTCGGCCAGGCCGCCGACGAGCTTGCTGCCGCCCGATTCGTGCTCCAGCAGCGCCTCGAACGCCTGCCGGGTCACCCGGAAGGTCTCACCGTCGCTCGCCAGGGCGGGGTCGAGGGAGGACGGGTCACCGGCGCCGGCGAACACGAAGGTGTCCTTGTCACCGGCCTTGTCGTCGCCCTTGCCGCGCTCACTGGCACAGCCCGTGGCGATCATCCCGACGGCCAGCGCCGCCGTGATCGCCCGGACGGACCGGGACTTGAATATTCGCATGGGTCCCCCCAGGGGTTCCGCCGTGACGGGAGAGATGGTGGTCTTGACCGGCCGAACACTACCCAGGCGTACGGCGGCGGAGAACAGTCCGCATAGCGGTGATACCTACCTGAGACCCGGACACTCGCCAAACCGGTCAGTTACGGGACAAGCGTGGGGGGAGACGTAACACCCGTGACATGTGGGGCGGTTCAGCAGGCCGCGCCGCAGCGGTGCGCCGCGCGGTGGGTGTCCACGTCGTGAGCCCGCAGGTGCCGCGGGCGAGCGGTGCGCGGCGGGGCGTGGCCGGCGTGCGGCACGGGGGCCGCACCCGCCCCGCGCCACGGGTGGAGTTCACGGTGGGATGGACCGGCTACGTGAGGGGGTCGGGGGTGGAGCGTGGGGGGTGGTCGGACGTAAAACGACTGAACGCGCGCGAAGCGCGGTGAACGAGAGTCCGACCACCCCCACCGGAACCCCCGGCCCCCGACCCGCGCCCACCGGACACGAGCCACCACGCCGCCCACGGAGCCGCACCCACCCACCCATCGGACAGGAAGCACCACGAAGCGGAAAGCCACCCACCGGGCGGCAAGCCCCCGCGCAGCGAAGCGCGTAGCGGTCAGGCGCCCGGCTGGGGGTAGCCGTAGCCGCCGCCGGGGACCATCGGGGCCGTCGCGTGCGCCTCGCGGTCGTAGAAGGGGCGCGCGTTGGCCCGCAGCCACAGGGTGATGGGGTCGTACTCGTCGGACATGGCGACCGTCGAGACGGGCAGCCCCTCCGGCACCGCCACGATCGACTCGCGCATCATCGCGCGGACCGCGTCGACGGAGGCCTGGCTCGTGTCGTACAGATCGAGTCCGATGGCGAGGTACGGCGAGCCGAGCGCGGGCTGGACCCAGACGCGGCGCAGGGAGCGGACCGCCGGGGTGCGGTGGGCGTTCTGCGTCAGCAGGGCGTAGAACTGCGGGATCTGGATGCCGGGTTCGGAGAGCTTCAGCGGCCCCGCGGGCATCCGGTCGAGGCCCGTGGCGATGCGGCGCAGGTCGGGCCAGGGGATGCCGACGCCGCCGCCGGGGGCGTGCGGGTTGAGCCAGATGCCCCAGCGGTCGGGGTAGAGCGCGCGGGCGATGTCGCGGCCGGTGATCACCTCGTGGGCGCGGTTCCAGCCGGAGACGGCGAGCTCCTGGGCGGAGGTGACGCAGGGCGCGTAGCCGAGGCCGTCGACCTCCATGTTGCCGTACTGGGCGTCGGGCGAGCCGGCCTGGCCGTGCCAGAGCAGCATCCAGACCGGAGCGTCGGCGAGGGCCGTGAGCAGCGCCTCGTACGCGTCGTAGCGTCCGGGCGTGACGTTGCTCAGCAGCTGCTCGATCGGCCCGGCCGCCGCGGTGCTCTGCGCGCTCACCCTGGGTCCCCCTCTTCGGTCCACCGCATTAGCTTAGGGCCGCTGGTAGAAGGGCCGTACCTTCTCCAGCATCCAGTCGCCCACCGGGTCCTGCGCGATGTCGAGCAGGACCAGGTTGACCGGCCACGGCACCTGGACGCGGCCGAGCGCCCGGCCGAGGGCGTCCATCGGTACGTTACGGTCGGCGCCCTCCCAGGAGGAGAGCTGGACGCCGACGAAGAGCGTCGGGGCGCCGCCCTCGATGGAGGCGAGGGCCCGGCGGGCGGTGAGGACGGTGCCGGTGGCCTCGAACTCGGCGGCCGCGGCGGAGAGGAAGTCGACCGGGTCCTCCTGCCAGTCGGGCTCGAACAGCCGCACCCGGGCGCCGCTCGCGGGCCCGTCCAGCGGGGTGCGGCCGACGCGGCACAGTTCGGCGACGGCGGGCGGCGGCAGGGGCGCGCCCACGGCGCCGCCGGGGTTGACGGCGATCCCGAGCTGCGGGGGCAGGCCGCGGGCGAACTCGACGGCGGGCGCGACGGTGTACGCCATGTGGGGGCCGACGCACCGCAGGAACTGCTGCTCGGAGCTGAAGACGGGGACGTACGCCTGGCCGTCCAGCTCCAGCGTGGGCAGGTCGAGGTCCGGACTGTCGGGGCCGCCGCCCTTGGGGAGGGGGATCCACAGGGGGCTGCGGCCCAGGACCTCGACGAGCCGGGCGCCGGCCGCGGGGTTGCCGAGGGAGGCGGCGAGCACCTCTTCGAGCTCATTGACCGGCCATGCGGTGTCCACTGGTGTCCCCTCGTCCTTCCCACCCGTGCGGCGCGTCTTTCAGGGCACCCTAACCGCCCCGTTCAGCCGAACGTGATACGGGTCAGCGCCGTCGCCGCCGGCCGGTCGAGCAGCACGGCGGACGCGCAGCCGCCCGGCAGCACGCCCTGCTCGGCGTCCCGCACCAGCCGCCCCACCGCCCTGCGGTGCCGCGCGAAGGCGTATCCGGAGACGCCCCGCCCCCGCTCGCGCTGGCCCGCGCGGGCCGCCTGGGGGGTGACGTCCAGCAGTATCAGGTGCAGGGCGCGCCCGCGCCGCCGGGCCTCGCGGGCCAGCCAGCGCCGGACCCAGGCCTGGGTGCCGCAGTCGTGGACGACGACGCTCGCGCCCGAGCGCATGGCGCGCCGGAGCCCGGCGTAGTGGGCGATGCGGACGAGGGGGCGGTAGACCGCGTACGGCAGGAAGGGCGGCATCCGGCGCTCCCACCGCTCGCGGGCGTCCTGGGAGTCGATGCCGCGCCCGTCGGCGGCGCGGGCGATCAGGGTGGACTTGCCGCTGCCGGGCAGGCCGGAGACGACCACGAGGTCGCCGGCGGCGAAGCCCAGCTCGCGCGGGCAGCGCCCGGCGCGGTCACGCAGGTCGCGCAGCACGGGCGCGGGCGCGCGGCTGGGCGCGGGCACGGCGACCGCGCCGGTCATGGCACCGCTCACCGCACCGGTGGCCGCGCTCGGACCTGTCCGCTGCAACGTCATCGCGTACTCCCCCTGCTCGGGCTCGGCCTTCCCCGACCCTTGCCCAAGAAGTGTAAAGAATGGGTAATAAGGCACAAGCGATTTGCCGAGGAGACCACGCGTGCAATGATGTGCGCGCCACCGCACGCAGGTGCGTACAACCGCATACCGGCCGCTTGAATCCGCGCGGGAGAGTCCCGGGTCCCGCCCGGGCGCCGAAGGAGCAAGTTCCTCCCTTGAATCTCTCAGGCCCCGTACCGCGCGGATGAGGCAGATCTGAAAAGCGGGCCGCCGCGGCGGCTCCACCCAAGGTGCAAGCCGAGGGCCGTCCCCGTACGGTCACGGTGAACCTCTCAGGTTCCGATGACAGATGGGGAGGACCGTCTTCGAGCCATGCCCTGGGAGCCACATCCATGAGCACTGCCCCACGCCTCACCGCCCTCGATGCCGTGCATCGGGCGCTCGGCGCGACCATGACCGACTTCGCCGGCTGGGACATGCCGCTGCGGTACGGCAGCGAGCGCGACGAGCACAACGCCGTCCGCGCGAAGGCCGGTCTCTTCGACCTGTCCCACATGGGCGAGATCACCGTGACGGGCCCGCAGGCCGCCGCCCTCCTCGACTACGCGCTCGTCGGCAACATCGGCGGCGTCGGCGTGGGCCGCGCCCGCTACACCATGATCTGCCAGGAGGACGGCGGGATCCTCGACGACCTGATCGTGTACCGGCTCCAGGAGCAGGAGTACATGGTCGTCGCCAACGCCTCGAACGCCCAGGTCGTGCTGGACGCCCTCACCGAGCGGGCCGCCGGCTTCGACGCCGTCGTACGCGACGACCGGGACGCGTACGCCCTGATCGCGATCCAGGGCCCGGAGTCCCCGGGCATCCTGAAGTCGCTCACCGACGCGGACCTGGACGGGCTGAAGTACTACGCGGGCCTGCCGGGCACCGTCGCGGGAGTGCCCGCGCTGATCGCCCGCACCGGCTACACGGGCGAGGACGGCTTCGAGCTGTTCGTGGAGCCGCAGCACGCGGAGAAGCTGTGGCAGGCGCTGACGGAGGCCGGCGCCCCGGCCGGCCTGATCCCCTGCGGCCTGTCCTGCCGCGACACGCTGCGCCTGGAGGCGGGCATGCCGCTGTACGGGCACGAGCTCACGACGGCCCTCACCCCCTTCGACGCGGGTCTCGGCCGGGTGGTCAAGTTCGAGAAGGAGGGCGACTTCGTGGGCCGGGAGGCACTGGAGGCGGCCGCCGAGCGGGCGCAGATCGCCCCGCCCCGCAAGCTCGTCGGCCTGGTCGCCGAGGGGCGCCGGGTCCCGCGCGCCGGGATGCAGGTGGTCGCCGAGGGCAAGGTCGTCGGCGAGGTCACCTCGGGCGCGCCGTCGCCGACGCTGGGCAAGCCGATCGCCATGGCGTACGTGGACGCCGCGCACGCCGCGCCGGGGACGGCGGGGGTCGGTGTCGACATCCGCGGTACCCATGAGCCGTACGAGGTCGTGGCGCTCCCCTTCTACAAGCGCCAGAAGTGACCCGAGCGCCAGAAGTGATCTCGGGCGCCTTCCGGACCAGTCCCCCGTTCACCAGCACTCCCCCGCGTACAGGAGAATTCCAGTCATGAGCAACCCCCAGCAGCTGCGCTACAGCAAGGAGCACGAGTGGCTGTCGGCCGCCGAGGACGGCGTGTCGACGGTCGGCATCACGGAGCACGCGGCGAACGCGCTCGGCGACGTGGTGTACGTCCAGCTCCCGGCGGTCGGCGACACCGTGACCGCGGGCGAGACCTGCGGTGAGCTGGAGTCGACCAAGTCCGTCAGCGACCTGTACTCCCCGGTCACCGGCGAGGTCGTCGAGGCGAACCAGGACGTCGTGGACGACCCCTCGCTGGTGAACACCGCACCGTTCGAGGGCGGCTGGCTCTTCAAGGTACGCGTCGCGGAGGAGCCGAAGGACCTGCTCTCCGCCGACGAGTACACCGAGTTCTCCGGCGAGTAAGGACCCCTTCCCGATGTCGCTTCTCAACACCCCTCTCCACGAGCTGGACCCGGACGTCGCCGCCGCCGTCGACGCCGAGCTCCACCGCCAGCAGTCCACCCTGGAAATGATCGCCTCGGAGAACTTCGCTCCGGTCGCGGTCATGGAGGCCCAGGGCTCGGTCCTCACCAACAAGTACGCCGAGGGCTACCCCGGCCGCCGCTACTACGGCGGCTGTGAGCACGTCGACGTGGTCGAGCAGATCGCCATCGACCGCATCAAGGCGCTCTTCGGCGCCGAGCACGCCAATGTGCAGCCGCACTCCGGCGCCCAGGCGAACGCCGCGGCGATGTTCGCGCTGCTCAAGCCGGGCGACACGATCATGGGTCTGAACCTCGCGCACGGTGGGCACCTGACCCACGGCATGAAGATCAACTTCTCCGGCAAGCTCTACAACGTGGTCGCGTACCACGTCGACGACGCGACCGGCCAGGTCGACATGGCCGAGGTCGAGCGCCTCGCCAAGGAGCACAAGCCGAAGCTGATCGTGGCCGGCTGGTCGGCCTACCCGCGCCAGCTGGACTTCGCCGCCTTCCGCCGCGTCGCCGACCAGGTCGGCGCGTACCTGATGGTCGACATGGCGCACTTCGCGGGCCTGGTCGCGGCCGGTCTGCACCCCTCGCCGGTGCCGCACGCCCACGTGGTCACGACGACGACGCACAAGACGCTGGGCGGCCCGCGCGGTGGCGTGATCCTGTCGACGGCCGAGCTCGCCAAGAAGATCAACTCCGCGGTCTTCCCGGGCCAGCAGGGCGGTCCGCTGGAGCACGTGATCGCCGCCAAGGCCGTGGCGTTCAAGGTCGCCGCGAGCGAGGAGTTCAAGGAGCGCCAGCAGCGCACCCTGGACGGCGCCCGCATCCTGGCCGAGCGCCTGGTCCAGCCGGACGTCACCGAGCACGGCGTCTCCGTCCTGACCGGTGGTACGGACGTGCACCTGGTCCTGGTCGACCTGCGCAACAGCGAGCTGGACGGCCAGCAGGCCGAGGACCGGCTTCACGAGGTCGGCATCACGGTCAACCGCAACGCCATCCCGAACGACCCGCGGCCCCCGATGGTCACCTCGGGCCTGCGGATCGGCACCCCGGCCCTGGCCACCCGCGGCTTCCAGGCCGAGGACTTCCGCGAGGTCGCCGACATCATCGCCGAGACGCTGAAGCCGGACTACGACGCGGCGGCGCTCAAGGCCCGGGTCATCGCCCTCGCCGAGAAGCACCCGCTTTACCCCGGTCTGTAAACTCTTCACGCGTTACGTAACGTACGCAACAGACTGAACTGCGGGGCACCGCGCACACTGAACAGTGAGTGCGGTGCCCCGTCTCTTGCCCCCGCTCACCGTCCCACCCCTGCGTTGTCCCTGCACCACCCCGGCAGACAGCGTCGTCTTCCCACCAAGGAGTCCCCCGTGGCCATCTCGGTCTTCGACCTGTTCTCGATCGGCATCGGCCCGTCCAGCTCCCACACGGTCGGCCCCATGCGCGCCGCCCGGATGTTCGCCCGCCGGCTGAAGAACGAGGGCCTGCTCGCCCACACCGCCTCGATACGCGCCGAGCTGTACGGCTCGCTGGGCGCCACCGGCCACGGGCACGGCACCCCCAAGGCGGTCCTGCTGGGCCTGGAGGGCAACTCGCCGCGCACGGTCGACGTCGAGACCGCCGACGAGCAGGTGGAGCGGATCAAGAGCGGGGGGCGCATCAGCCTGCTCGGCGTCCACGAGATCGCCTTCGACTTCGACGCCGACCTGATCCTGCACCGCCGCAAGGCGCTGCCGTACCACGCCAACGGCATGACCCTGTGGGCGTACGACGCCGAGGGCGCGACGCTGCTGGAGAAGACGTACTACTCGGTGGGCGGCGGCTTCGTCGTCGACGAGGACGCGGTGGCGGGCGAGAACCCGATCGTTCCCGACGACACCGTGCTGAAGTACCCCTTCCGCACCGGTGACGAGCTGCTCCGCCTGACCCGCGAGACCGGCCTGTCGATCTCCGCGCTGATGCTGGAGAACGAGAAGGCCTGGCGTACCGAGGACGAGATCCGCGAGGGCCTGCTGGAGATCTGGCGGGTCATGCAGGCGTGCGTGGACCGCGGCATGTCCCGCGAGGGCATCCTGCCGGGCGGCCTGAAGGTGCGCCGCCGCGCCGCGAACACCGCGCGCAAGCTGCGCTCCGAGGGTGACGCGCAGGCGCTCTCCATGGAGTGGATCACGCTGTACGCGATGGCGGTGAACGAGGAGAACGCCGCGGGCGGCCGCGTCGTCACCGCCCCCACGAACGGCGCCGCCGGCATCATCCCGGCGGTCCTGCACTACTACATGAACTTCGTGCCGGGAGCCGACGAGGACGGCGTGGTGCGCTTCCTGCTGGCCGCGGGCGCGATCGGCATGCTCTTCAAGGAGAACGCCTCCATCTCCGGCGCCGAGGTCGGCTGCCAGGGCGAGGTCGGCTCGGCCTGCTCGATGGCGGCCGGGGCGCTCGCCGAGGTGCTGGGCGGCAGCCCGGAGCAGGTGGAGAACGCCGCCGAGATCGGCATGGAGCACAACCTGGGCCTGACCTGCGACCCGGTCGGCGGCCTGGTCCAGATCCCGTGCATCGAGCGCAACGGCATGGCGGCCGTGAAGGCCGTCACGGCGGCGCGGATGGCGATGCGCGGCGACGGCAGCCACAAGGTCTCCCTCGACAAGGTCATCAAGACCATGAAGGAGACGGGCGCCGACATGTCGGTCAAGTACAAGGAGACCGCGCGCGGCGGCCTCGCGGTGAACATCATCGAGTGCTGAGCCGCACGGGGAGCACGTGGCTCACTGAAGGGTGAGCCGGGTGCTGATCCAGTGCGGGTCGGGCACCACCGTCAGCAGCGCCGACACGACCACGACGGCGGCCAGCACCGCCAGCTCGGCGCGGGCGGGGGCCGTCGCGTCCCCACCGTGCCGTGCCCGGCGGCGGTGCATGCGGCGGCGGGCGGTCAGGGCCAGGGCGCTCGCCACCGCGACCAGGACGAGCTTGGCGATCAGCACCCTGCCGTACGCGCTGGAGAGCACGACGTCGGCGGGCAGGCGCCGCAGCGTCGAGCACGTGCCGGTGACGGCGAGCGCCGCGTAGAGCCAGCCGGCGAGGCGCGCGTACCGCGCCAGGGCCTCGCGTGCGCCCCGCACGCCGCCGCCGCGCAGGTGCGCGACGCGCAGCACGTACAGCAGGCCGCCGACCGACAGGGACCCGGCGGTCAGGTGGACGACGGTGAGGGCCGTGCCGAGCTCGGGCGTGTACGGCTCCGGGTGCGCGCGCAGCGCCTCGGCGCCGGTCACCAGCGCGAGCGGCGCGAGCGCCCAGCCGGGCCGGGCGAGCGCGGCGCAGGCGGCCGCGAGGGCGAAGCCGTTCGCCATGAGCAGCAGCAGTCCGCCCTCGCGCGTGCCGTACGCGGCGGTGAGGTCGAGGCCGCTCACGTCGGCCAGCACCACGATCTGCCCGGCCGAGGCGGCGGCCCCGCCGAGCGCCGCCCACACCGCCCACGGCCGGGGCCGGAGCCCCTCCCCCGCGAGCCGGGCACCGGCGAGTTCCCCCAGGTGCAGGGCGAGGGCGGCGAAGACGGCGACGCGCAGCAGGGTGGTGGCCCCGGGGGCCGGGATGCGCAGCTCGCCGGTGCCGCGCGCGGCGATGCCGGCGCCGTAGAGGGCGACCGCGAGCGCGGCGAGCGCGCCGGCGCCGGCGAGGAGCGCCGTACGCGTACGGCGCCGCCCGGATCGCCGGACGGCGCCGTCGGGTGCGTGGACGGTCACGCCTTGTTGAGGTGCGCCCAGAACTCGTCGAAGGTCAGCAGGCCGTCGCCGTCGCCGTCCTGGTTGTTGATGACGGCCTGGGCGACGGTCTCGGTGACGTTGAAGTCGCCGAGCTGCGCCATGACGCTCTTGTACTCGGCGGCCGAGATCAGCCCGTCCCCGTTCACGTCGAACCGCTCGAATGCCTTGCGCGCCGACTCGATGTCCGCCACAGGTCCACCCCTTCTTGGTGCATAACTGACGCCGGTCAGATTATCGGGACGGCAGGTGCACCCGGTCCGGGGGCCATCCGGCACCATGGAACGCATGAGCGATACGGTGGCGGAGATCCTGGCGGCAGCGGCACGCGGCGTGTTCCCGCCGGCCGACGGCTCGGTGACGGTGGTCCCGCAGCCGAACACCCGGGACGCCGGGGTGCTCTCCTTCACCGCGCACTCGGTGGTCTTCACGGACGAGGACCCGGACTGGATACGCTCCACCCTCGCGGCCACCGCGAGCGACCCCCTGGCCGCCACCATGAACCCGGTGTTCCTCGCGGCGGTCCTGGCCCGTACGGGCCGCCACATGAACACCGTCGACCTGCTGACGGCCGCCCCCGCCCTGCCCGGCGCCCCGGAGCGCCCCCTGCGCGAGATCGCCGACCCCGGCCACCCCCGCGTCGCGCGCGCCCTCAAGTTCCGCGACGACGTACGCGTCTGGGCGGCCGACGGCGGCGTGGTGATCCTCGGGCGCGGCGTCGCCGGCCGCTGGGAGGCGGCGGTCGAGGTCGACGAGGAGGCGCGCGGCGGCGGACTGGGCACGGCCCTCGCCGTCGCGGCCCGCCACCTGGTGCCGGACGCGGTGGTGTGGGCCCAGCAGGCGCCGGGCAACGCCCGCAGCGTGCGGGCCTTCCAGGCGGCGGGTTACCGCCCGGTGGGGTCGGAGGCGCTGTTCATCGCCGGGTAGGACACCTCGTGACGGCTCAGCGGAAGACGCCGGTGTGGCCGAGCGAGTAGCGGCCGGGCTGCGGGTAGACCGCCAGGCCGTGCGGGCCGCTGCCGACCGGGATGCGCGCGAGCTGCTTGCCGGTCGTCGTGTCGATCGCGTACACCTCCGAGTCGTACCGCCCCGACAGCCACAGCACCTTGCCATCGGCGGAGACGCCGCCCATGTCGGGTGAGCCGCCGTCCGGCAGGTGCCACTTCTTGGTGAGCGCGCCGCGCGCGAAGTCGTAGACGGAGACGGAGCCCTCGCCGCGGTTGGAGACGTACATCTCCTTCGAGTCCCGGGAGACGTACAGGCCGTGGCAGCCCTTGCCGGTGGGCAGCAGCTTCGGCGGGGCGAAGGTGTCGCCGTTCAGCACCCACATGCCGTGGGCCATCATGTCGGCGATGTAGAAGGTCTTGCCGTCCGGGGAGAGCTTCACGTCCTGCGGCATGGCGCCCCGGAAGGGCAGCCGCTGCTGGCCGATCACCTTCATCTTCTCGGTGTCGACCTTGAGCAGTTCGCCGGAGAACTCGCACGAGACGACGAAGTAGCGGCCGTCGGCCGAGAAGTCGGCGTGGTTGACGCCGTAGCAGGAGACGGGCTCGGTGTGGACGCGCTCCATGGTGTGCGGGTCGCGGAAGACGAGCTCGCGGTCGAGGGAGGCCATGACGACGGCGTACTTGCCGTTCGGCGTGAAGTAGAGGTTGTACGGGTCGTGGACCTCGACCGGCTTGCCGGCGGCGCCGGTGCGCGGGTCGATGGGGGTGAGGGTGTGACCGCGGTTGTTGTTGACCCAGAGCGTCTTGAGGTCCCAGGACGGTACGACGTGCTGCGGCTGGACGCCGACCTTGATGGTCTCGATGACCTTGTACGTCTTCGGGTCGATGACCGAGACCGTGCCCGAGTTCGTGTTGGGCACGTACACGCGCGAGGGGAAGCCCTTGACCACCGGCGAGAGCCGGTTCGGGCGGTCGGCCGCGTAGACGTCCCGGGGATCGAGGAGCGGCGGCATGCCGGGCAGTCCCCCCGGGGCCTTCGCCTTGGCCTTCGGTACGGCGGCGGGCGCGGCGGCCTTCGTGGACCGCGCCTCGGTGCGGTCGGCGCCGGCGCCGGAACAACCGGCGAGGGCCGCGAGCGCGGCGAGCGCGCCGGCCGCGAGAAGGCTCTTCGATCGCTGCGAGAGGGTCGTCACGCGACATGTATGGCGCGAACGGGGCGAACCATAACGAGGGGGAAAATTTGAATGGGGGCGAGAAGCCGAGGAATCAAACAGCCTGACCCATATTTATTCATGGTTTGCAAGGTGGGTGGCCTAACTCACCTGCGTTTCCGTCTCCGCATAGCCCGATTTGCACACTATTGAGCCGGTAGGGTCGTTTGGCGGCAAGGCCCCCCGTCTGCCATAGTCGGTGCACACGACCCCCATTGACCCGGGCGAGGTCGCACACGCGCCGTGGACACACCCCACTCCCCGTTCACGGCGCCGCACGAGAAAGCCCCCGCGGCGCCGCACCACGGCGCGAGGGGGCTTTCTTCGTGCACGGTCACGGCGGCCCGGCAGGTCACCGGTCCGAGACGCGCATCTCGAACCAGGTGGTCTTGCCGCGCGGCAGCAGGTCGACGCCCCACCGGTCGGAGAGCTTGTCGACGAGGAAGAGCCCGCGTCCGCTGGTGTCCATCTCGCGGACCGGCATCAGACAGGGCAGGCCGCGCGAGGGGTCGCGGACCTCGATCCGGATCCAGCCGCGCCGCCGCAGCATCCGCAGGCCGAAGACGCGGGCCCCCGTGTGCCGTACGGCGTTGCCGACGAGCTCGGAGACGAGCAGGATCGCGTGCTCGGCGATCTGCGGGCCGAGGGCCCACTGCCGCAGGACGACGCACTGCGTGAGCCGGCGGGCCGTGGCCGCCGACTCCGGCAGGGACGGCAGCCGCACCTCGTCCTCCGTCGGATTGCCCAACAACTCCAGCGCCTTGAGCGCCTCTTCGTCGTCCGCGACCGGCACCCACCGCGCGGCGGTGGCGCCGCCGCGCTGCCGTGGTTGCTCCACACCTTCCAGCCCCGCCATGCCCCCCATCATGGCCGCCCGGCCGCCGGCGCGGGGCCGTTCCCGAGGAATCGGTCCTCCACCGACGACGGCGCCGAGGGGCATGTTTGGCATATGCCAATGGCATGAAAAGCCCGCATGTGGGGCGTGACCTGCGGTGACGCAGATCACACTCGCCCGGCCGAGCGGGCCGGCGGCATAACCCCGGGCCCGTTCACCGCTCCGTCAAACCACCCGCACGGCTGACACGCGAAAACCGGGGTCACCAACGGGGCCGCGCTCAGAGGAACTTGGCCTTACCGGGACCCTCCTCCACGAAGCTACGCATACCGCGCTCCCGGTCCTCGGTCGCGAAGAGCCCGGCGAACCAGTTCCGTTCAATGGTCAGGCCCGTGTCGATGTCCGTCTCCAGGCCCGCGTCGACGGACTCCTTGGCGGCGCGCAGCGCCAGCGCCGGCCCCTGGGCGAGCTTCGCGGCCCAGGCGTGCGCCTGCTCGTACACCTCGGCCGCCGGGACGACGCGGTCCACGAGCCCGATGGCCAGCGCCTCGTCCGCCTTCACGTGACGGCCCGTGAAAATCAGGTCCTTCGCCTTCGAGGGGCCGACGAGCCGGGCCAGGCGCTGCGTACCGCCCGCGCCGGGGATGAGGCCGAGCAGGATCTCGGGCTGGCCCAGCTTCGCGTTCTCGCCGGCGATCCGGAAGTCGGCGCAGAGGGCGAGCTCGCAGCCGCCACCGAGCGCGTACCCGGTGACGGCGGCGACGACGGGCTTGGGGATGCGGGCGACGGCGGTGAAGGAGTCCTGGAGGGCCTTGGAGCGCAGCACCATGGCCGCGTGGTCCATCGCCTGCATCTCCTTGATGTCCGCGCCGGCCGCGAACACCTTCTCGCCGCCGTACAGCACCACGGCGCGGACGTCGTCGCGGCGGGCGGCCTCCTCCGCGAGCTCGCGCAGCCGGTCCTGCGTGGCGATGTCCAGCGCGTTCATCGGCGGGCGGTCCAGGCGGAGGGTGCCGACGCCTTCGGAGACTTCGAGAGTGACTGTCATACGACGCAGGTTAGCGTCCGTTAACGACAACGGGCCCGGTGCCGTCGGTCACTTCCGCGGCACCGGGCCCTGACGAGCGCGTGACTTACTTGATCCACTCCGACCAGGACATGTTCCAGCCGTTGAGGCCGTTGTCCGGCTTGATCTGCTTGTCCTTCGAGTTCTTCACGATGACCACGTCGCCGATGAGCGAGTTGTCGTAGAACCAGGCCGCCGGGGTGTTCGGGTCGCCCGCGCCGCGTGCGTCGCGCAGGCCCACGCAGCCGTGGCTGACGTTGGCCGAGCCGAAGGTGCCCGCCGACGCCCAGTAGTTGCCGTGGACGAAGGTGCCGGACGTCGACAGGCGCATGGCGTGCGGCACGTCCTTGATGTCGTACTCGCCGCCGAAGCCCACGGTGGCGCCGTTCATCCGGGTCACCTTGTACTTCTCGCTGATGACCATCTGGCCGTTGTACGTCGTCGTCGACGGCGCGCCCGCGGTGATCGGGATGGTCTTGATGAGCTTGCCGTCGCGGACGACCTTCATGGTCTTCTCGCTCGCGTCGACCGTGGAGACCTGGCTGCGGCCGATGGTGAAGGACACCGTCTTGGACTGCTTGCCGTACACGCCCGGGCGGCCCTCGACGCCGTCCAGGTCCAGCTTCACGGTCACCTTGGTGCCCGCCGCCCAGTAGTTCTCGGGGCGGAAGTCGAGGCGGTCGTTGCCGAACCAGTGGCCCTCGATCGGCACGGACGGCACGGCGGTCACCTTGATGGCCTTCTCGACGGCCTCCGGGTTGGTGATGCCGCGGGTGAAGTTGATGGAGACCGGCATGCCCACGCCGACGGTCGAGCCGTCCTCCGGCGTGTAGTGGCCGATGAAGGTGTTCTTCGGGACAAGCGTGGTGAACGTGGTGTCCTTGGCGGACTCACGGCCCTCGGCGTCCTTGGCTATCGCGTGCACCTTGTACTTGGTGCCGGAGGCGAGGTGCCGGACCGGCTCCCAGCTCGTGCCGTCGGCGGCGATCTTGCCCTCGACCTGGTTGCCCTTGGAGTCGGCGACCGTGACCGTGGTCAGCTTGCCCTTCTCGGCGGTGACCTTCAGGGCCCCATTGGTGGCGACCGACGCGGCGCCGTCCTTGGGCGTGACGGTGACGACCGCCTGCGAGGCCGCGTTCCCCACCGCGGCCGCGTCCTGCTTCTTGTCCCCGCCCTTGCCGCCGCCGCTGTCGGAGCCCCCGCCCCCGCACGCCGTCGCCAGCAGCAGCAACGCCCCCATGAGCAGGGCCGTGCCCCTGCGCTTGCCCGTGCCCGCGCTGCGCGTGCCGCCCGCTCCGGCCGATGCCCCCGATATCGGCTGCCCGTTCACTGTGGTGTTCTCCCCTCGCACCGGCCTGGCACCGCCACGGCCCGCACCCCCGCGCGCTTCAACCGCGCGCACCGCGTTAGATAATCACATTGCAGGCACCACGCAGCGCCCTCGAATGTCACCGTTCAGTCCCAACTTGTCCAGGACGAACACGTGCCATGCGGGGCGCGCGCGGGTGGGCGGGGGTGAAGGAAGCACTCAGGACAGCGCGGAGCCCGCCTTCCAGCGCTTCCAGTCCATGTTCCAGCCGCCCAGGCCGTTGTGGGGAGCGACCGTACGGTCTTGGGAGTTGACGACTTCCACCACGTCGCCGATCAGGGTCCGGTCGAAGAACCAGCCCGCCGGGGTGTCCGGGCTGCCGCCCTTCACATCGCGCAGCCCCACGCAGCCGTGGCTGACGTTCGCCGCGCCGAAGGTCGTCGCCGGGGCCCAGTAGTTGCCGTGCAGGAAGGTCCCCGAGTCGGTCAGCCGCATCGCGTGCGGCACGTCCTTGATGTCGTACTCGCCCTTGCCGGTCTTCTTGTCCGTGAAGCCGACCGTGGCGCCGTTCATCCGCGTCACGTCGAAGAGCTCGCTGACCACCATCTTGCCGTTGTACGTGGTCGTCTTGGGCGCCCCGGCCGTGATGGGCAGCGTCGTGACGAGCCTGCCGTCGCGCCGCACCTCCATGGTGTGCTCCTCGGCGTCCACCCGGGACACCTGGGAGCGGCCGATGGTGAAGCCCACCGTCTTGTGCTGGATGCCGTACACGCCCGGTGCCGCCTCGACGTCGCGCAGCCGCAGCTCGACGGTGACCCGGGTGCCCGGCTTCCAGTACGCGCGCGGCCGGAAGTCCAGCCGGTCCTTGCCGAACCAGTGGCCGGCCACCTCGACCGGCGGGTGGGCGGTGACCCGGATGGCCCGTTCGACGGCGGCGCGGTTCTCGATGGGGCGGTTGAAGCCGAAGGAGATGATCATTCCGGTGCCGACGACGGAGCGGTTCTCGGGCTTGAAGTAGCCGATGAAACGGTGCTCGGGGACGAGGGTGGTGAAGGTGGAGTGCCGCGCCGAGCGGCGGCCGTGACCGTCCAGCGCGACGGCGTCCACGCTGTACTTGGCCGCCAGCGCCAGGCGCGTACCGGGCGCGGGGCGCCAGCGCAGCCCGTCCTCGGAGAGGGACCCGGGCACCTCGGCCGGCCGGTCGTCCTCGACCTTCATCACCCGGACGCGCTCCAGCCGCCCGCTGGGCACGCGCACCTCCAGCCGGCTGTCGGGAGCGATGCCCTTGGCGCCGTCCTCGGGGATCACCCGGATGGTGTCACCGGGCGCCCGGGCCTTGTCCCCGACGCCGAGGTCCAGCGAGGCCCCTCCGGTGCAGGCCGCCAGGCCCGCCACCAGCCCTGCCACCAGTCCCGCCCATGTCACGGCCGCGGCCGTGCCGAGCCCTGCCCGTCTCAGTACGTGTTTCACGATGCGCCCAACGAGTGCGCCCCTCCAAGGGAAACGTCAGTGCGGGTCATGTTGGGAGCAGGGCCTTGCGGGCAGAACAGGTGGAGGACCATGTGCGGGCAAGCCGCGGCCGGGACGCCGCGGCTCGTCTCCCGCATGGGCAAACGGGAGCCGCGGGAGGCCGCAGGTGTCGAGCGCAGCGGAGCAGGAGGCGGTGCGGCGTGCGCGGAGCGCGCCCGGTGCGCCGCGGGTGGTACGCGAGCTGAACGGGCGCCACCGGACGGCCCCGGGGCCACCGGTGTGGCCGGGGGCGCCGACGCCGCTGGGCGCGCGGTTCCGGGTGGGGCCGGACGGCGTCGCCGGGACGAACTTCGCCCTGTGGGCGGGCGGCGCGGAGGCGGTGGAGCTGTGCCTGTTCGACGAGGACGGCACGGAGCGGCGGTCCGCGCTGACCGAGCTGACCCATCAGATCTGGCACGGCTTCGTGCCGGGCGTACGGCCCGGGCAGCGGTACGGCTACCGGGTGCACGGCCGCTGGGACCCGTGGACGGGTGCCCGCTGGAATCCGGCGAAGCTGCTGCTGGACCCGTACGCGCGTGCGGTCGATGGAGACTTCACCCTTCCGGCGGAGGTCTACGGGCACGTCCGCGACTGGCCGGACCAGCACGTCGCCGACACCGTGCGCGACGACCGCGACTCGGCGCCGTACGTGCCCAAGGGCGTGGTCGTGCACGATGACGACGACTGGGCGGACGACCGTCGGCCGAAGACGCCATGGGCGGACTCGGTCATCTACGAGCTGCACGTGAAGGGCTTCACCCAGCGCCATCCGGGCATCCCGGAGGAGCTGCGCGGCACCTACGCGGGGCTCGCCCATCCGGCCGCGATCGAGCATCTCGTACGGCTCGGGGTGACGGCGGTGGAGCTGCTGCCGGTGCACCAGTTCGCGCACGAGGACCATCTGCTGCGGCGGGGGCTGCGGAACTACTGGGGCTACAACTCCATCGGCTACTTCGCGCCGCACGCCGCGTACAGCGCGTCCGGCACGGCCGGGCAGCAGGTGGGCGAGTTCAAGCGGATGGTGAAGGCGCTGCACGCGGCGGGCATCGAGGTCATCCTCGACGTGGTCTACAACCACACCGCGGAGGCGAGCGAGCTGGGCCCGATGCTGTCGCTGCGCGGCATCGACAACCGCGGCTACTACCGGCTGGCCGCCGACCCCCGCCGGTACGCCGACTACACGGGCTGCGGCAACACCCTCCATGTGGTGCAGCCCCACGTGCTGCGCCTGATCACCGACTCGCTGCGCTACTGGGTCACCGAGATGGGCGTGGACGGCTTCCGCTTCGACCTGGCGGCGGCGCTGGCCCGCTCCATGCACGACGTCGACATGCTGTCGCCGTTCCTCGCGGTCATCGCCCAGGACCCGGTCCTGCGCCGGGTGAAACTGATCGCCGAGCCGTGGGACGTGGGCAACGGCGGCTACCAGGTGGGGGCCTTCCCGCCGCTGTGGGCGGAGTGGAACGACCGCTACCGGGACGCCGTGCGGGACTTCTGGCGCGGTGCCCTGCCGGACGTGCGGGACCTCGGGTACCGGCTGTCCGGGTCCAGTGACCTGTACGCGTGGGGCGGGCGGCGCCCGTACGCCTCGATCAACTTCGTCACCGCGCACGACGGCTTCACGCTGCGCGACCTCGTGTCGTACGAGCAGAAGCACAACGAGGCGAACGGCGAGGGCAACCGGGACGGCACGAACGACAACCGGTCGTGGAACTGCGGAGCGGAGGGCGAGACCGACGACGAGGGGGTCAACGCGCTGCGGCGGCGGCAGCTGCGGAACCTGCTCACCACGCTGCTGCTGTCGACGGGCGTGCCGATGCTGGTCGCGGGCGACGAGATGGGCCGCACGCAGGGCGGCAACAACAACGCGTACTGCCAGGACAACGAGCTCGGCTGGGTCGACTGGTCGCTGCCGGAGCAGCCGGGGCCGCGCGGCCTGCTGGAGCTGACGTCCCGGCTGCTTCAGCTGCGCCACGCCCATCCGGTGCTGCGGCGCCGGGCGTTCTTCTCGGGCCGGCCGCAGGCGGCGGACGGGCTGCGGGACCTGGCGTGGTTCACCTCGCGGGGCGAGGAGATGACGGAGGGGGACTGGTACGCGCGGACGGCGACGATCGGGCTGTACCTGTCGGGCCGGGACATCCCGGGCCGGGACGCGCGCGGGGAGCCGGTCACCGACGACAGCTTCCTGGCGATCCTCCACGCGGCCGCCGACCCGCTGGACTTCCGGCTGCCGGGACCGCCGTGGGCCGCGTCGTACGAGCTGGTGGTGGACACCTCGCGGGAGGAGCAGGCGGAGGAGCCGGGGACGGTGCACGAGGGGGGCGGTCTCCTGACGGTGCCGCCGAGGTCGGTGCTGCTGCTGCGCGTCCGGGATTAGGACGGAGTAGGACCGGTCCGGCACCGGTCGGCCGAAAATCGGGCGAGCGATGTCAGTGGTCAACCGTAGGCTCGGTGCTGATGGCTGACCATGTGACCAACCGTTCGAGCGTGCGCTCGTTGCTGCGCCTGTGGCCGTACGTCCGGCCGGTACGGGCGCGGCTGTCCGTCGCCGCCCTCGTCGCCGTGGTGGCGTCCTGTCTGAGCCTGGTCATCCCCCTCGTACTGAAGTGGATCGTGGACGGTCCGGTGACGGAGCGCGATCCGGGCGGGGTGTGGCTGGGGGCCCTCGTGGTGCTGGGGCTCGGAGTCGCGGAGGCGGCGCTGTTCGGGCTGCGGCGGTGGCTGGTGGCGCGGCCGCTGGCGGGGGTGGAGGCGGCGATGCGCGCCGACCTGTACCGGCATGTGCAGCGGCTGCCGGTGGCGTTCCACGACCGGTGGGCGTCGGGGCAGCTGCTGTCGCGGGCGACGACGGACCTGTCGCTGCTGCGGATGTTCCTGGCGTTCCCGCTGACGTTCCTCTTCGTCAACGGTGTGACGGTGCTGGTGGGCTGCGCGGTGCTGCTGGCGCAGGACCTGGTGCTGGGGCTGGTGCTGCTGATGCCGGTGGTGCCGTTGATCGTGGTGTGCGCGCTGTTCGAGACGCGGTACTCGGTCGTCGCGCGGCGGGCGCAGGACCAGGTGGGCGATCTGACGACGGTCGTCGAGGAGAGCGTGCTCGGCATCCGGGTGATCAAGGGCTTCGGCCGGCACCGCAGCCAGGCGCGGGCGTTCCGCGCGCTGGCGCGGCGGCTGCGCGGTACGGAGCTGGTCAAGGCGCGGCTGCTGGCCGCCATATGGGGCGTGATCACCGTCGTACCGGAGCTGGCGATCGGCGCGGCGCTGGTGCTGGGCAGCGTGCGGGTGGCGGACGGGGAGCTGTCGGCGGGCACGCTGGTGGCGTTCCTGTCGACGGCGCTGGCGCTGCGCTGGCCGGTGGAGTCGATCGGCTTCCTGCTGGCGATGAGCCAGGAGGCGGCGACGGCGTCGGACCGGTACTTCGAGGTGATGGACGAGCAGGAGGAGGACGGTGGTGGTGCCGCGTCGGCTTCCCCCTCGTCCGGGGGCCTGCGGTTCGAGAACGTCTCCTTCCGCTATCCGGACGCGCCGCCCGACGCGCCGCCGGTGCTGGCCGGTGTCGACCTG
Organism: Streptomyces sp. NPDC003036; assembly: GCF_040611175.1. Taxonomy (NCBI): domain Bacteria; kingdom Bacillati; phylum Actinomycetota; class Actinomycetes; order Kitasatosporales; family Streptomycetaceae; genus Streptomyces; species Streptomyces sp. NPDC003036. The sequence continues at coordinate 28,621 of NZ_JBEXNO010000015.1, forward strand.
TGGGTGCGGCCCGGCGAGACGATGGCGCTGGTCGGCGCCACCGGCTCCGGCAAGACCACCCTGACGGCGCTGGTGCCGAGGCTGCACGAGGTGACGGGCGGCCGCATCCTGCTCGACGGGGTCGAGGTGGCGGCCCTGCCCCGGGAGCGGCTGCGCGAGCTGGTGTCGGTCGCCTTCGAGGAGCCGACGCTCTTCTCGGCGAGCGTCGGCGAGAACGTCCTGATGGGCGCGGGCCCGGCGGGGGCGGGCGAGGCCGAGCTGCGGCGGGCGCTGGAGGTGGCCCAGGCGGACTTCGTGGGCGCGCTGCCGCACGGCACCGCGACACAGGTCGGCGAGCAGGGCCTGAGCCTGTCGGGCGGCCAGCGTCAGCGCCTGGCCTTGGCCCGGGCGGTGGTGGGCCGCCCGCGCTTCCTGGTCCTGGACGACCCGCTGTCCGCGCTGGACGTGCACACCGAGGGCCTGGTCGAGGCGGCCCTGCGCGAGGTCCTGCGCGACACGACGGCCCTGGTGGTGGCGCACCGCCCCTCCACGGTGCTGCTCGCCGACCGCGTGGCCCTGCTGTCGGAGGGCCGCGTCGCGGCGGTGGGCACGCACCAGGAGCTGCTGCGGACGAGCTCGGAGTACGCGTGGCTGATGTCGGGTGTGGAGACGACGAGGGGCGGTGCGCGGTGACGGAGACGGGGACGGGGACGAAACCCGGCGGCGGCGATCCGTTCGACCGGGACGCGCTGCCCGCCGCGCGCGGGGCGACGGGCGCGCTGCTGCGGTCGCTGCTGCGGCCGCTGCGCGGGCGGGTCGTGCTCGCGGCGCTGCTCCTGCTGGTGCAGCAGGCGGCCGTGCAGGCGGGGCCGCTGCTCGTCGCGTACGCCATCGACACCGCCGTACCGGCGCTGCGGCGCGAGGTGTACGGGCCGCTGGTCGCGGTCGGCGCCGGGTACGCGGCGTGCTCGGTGGGCGCCGGGCTGCTCCAGTACGCGTTCATCCGGGCCTCCGCGCGCGTCAACCAGGACGTGCTGCTGGACCTGCGCGGCCGGATCTTCCGGCACGCGCAGGCGCTGAGCGTCGACTTCCACGAGCGGTACACCTCGGGCCGGCTGATCTCGCGGGCCACGACCGATGTCGAGGCGCTGCGGGAACTGCTCAGCGAGGGGCTGCAGGAGCTGGTCGGCGTCCTCGTGTCCTTCGTCTCCATCGCGCTGCTGCTGCTCTGGCTGGACCTGGGCATGGGCGCCGTGGCCGTCGCGTCCTTCGTGCCGCTGTACCTGCTCGTACGGCTCTACCAGCGGCGTGCGGCGGTCGCGTTCAGCGCGCGGTCCACCGCGATCTCGTCGGTGATCGTGCAGTTCGCCGAGACGATGAACGGCATCCGCCCGGTGCGGGCGTTCCGCCGCGAGCGGGCCAACGACGCGCGCTTCGGGGAGCTGAACCACCGCCACGAGCGGCGCAACGGCGACGCGATCCTGGAGATGGCCCGCTATGTCGTCGGCTCGCGCCTGGTCGCCAACACGGCGGTCGCGGGCATGGTGCTGTGGGGCGCGTACCGGGTGGCGGACGGCACGCTCGCGCTGGGGGTGCTGGCGGCGGCCGTGCTGTACGTGCGCCGGCTGTACGACCCGATCGACCGGCTGGCGATGTTCCTGAACTCGTACCAGTCGGCGGCCGCGTCGCTGGAGAAGATCGCCGGGTTGCTGGCCCAGACCCCGACGGTCCCGGAGCCCGCCGCGCCGCGCGCCCTGCCGCCGTCGGGGACGGGCGGCCCGGGCTGGGAGGTGGCCTTCGAGGGCGTCCGGTTCGCGTACCGCACCGGGGGCGAGGTGCTGCCGCGCTTCGGCCTGACGATCCCCGCGGGGCAGACGGTCGCGGTGGTCGGGGCGACGGGCGCGGGCAAGTCGACGCTCGCGAAGCTGCTGGCCCGCTTCTACGACCCGACCGAGGGCCGGGTCCTGCTCGACGGCGTCGACCTGCGCGAGCTGGCCAACGCGGAGCTGCGGCGCGGGGTGGTGATGGTGACGCAGGAGGCGTTCCTGTTTTCCGGGACGGTCGCGGAGAACATCGCGCTGGGCCGCCCGGAAGCGAGCCGCGAGGAGATCGAGCGGGCCGCGAAGGCGATCGGCGCCCACGACTTCATCGCGGCCCTCCCGGACGGCTACGACACCGACGTGCGCAAGCGCGGCGGGCGCATCTCGGCGGGCCAGCGGCAGCTGGTCTCCTTCGCCCGCGCCCTGCTGGCCGATCCGGCGGTGCTGATCCTGGACGAGGCGACCAGCTCTCTCGACGTCCCGGGCGAGCGGGCCGTGCAGCGCGCGATGGACACGGTGCTGCACGGCCGCACGGCGGTGGTGATCGCCCACCGCCTCTCGACGGTGGAGATCGCCGACCGGGTGCTGGTGATGGAGGCGGGCCGCATCGTGGAGGACGGCCCGCCGGCCGAACTCATCGCGGGTGAGGGCCGCTTCGCGGACCTGCACCGCGCGTGGCGGGACAGCCTGGTGGGGTGAGGCCCTGTCAGGCGCGCGACACGTCGTAGGCCGAGATGCGGGCGCTCGGCGTGGTGCCCGCCATGCCGCCGGGGGCGTAGAGGCAGGTGCGGGCGAGGTCGTCGGAGCAGGGGGCGGCCGTGGCACCGAAGCCGAAGCGCGCCTCGGGGAGGGACGGGACGGCCGACCAGCTGTTGGTGCGGGGGGCGAAGACCTCCGTGGTGGCGACGGCCGTCATCTGGGTGGAGGGCGAGCCGCCGATGCCGTACACGCAGGTGGTGCCGACCATCGAGGTGGTGCCGGGGCAGGGGCCGGACGTGACGCCCATGGCGCGGCGGGCGGTCGGGGTGGAGGGGAGCTTCACCCAGGCGCGGGCCTCGGGGTCGAAGACCTCGACGGTGTTCACGGGGTCGGCGGTCTCGGCGCCGGTGCCGCCGACGGCGTACACGCAGGAGGGGGCGGTGGAGACCACGGCGCGGGGGCAGGTCGCGGCGGTGACGCCCAGGCTGCGGCGGGGGCTGGGGAGCTGAGGCAGCGGCGCCCAGGTGTTGGTGGCGGGGCTGTACGCCTCGACGGTGGCGAGGGTGGTGATCGTGCTGCCGGAGCCGGTCCCGGGGGTGTGACCGGTGCCGGTGCCCGGGGCCGGGTCCTTGGCCGGGTCCTTGGCGGGGTCCTTGTCCGGGGCCGGGTCCTTGGCCGGGTCCTTGGCGGGGTCCTTGTCCGGGGCCGGGTCCTTGGCCGGGTCCTTGGCGGGGGCGTCCTTGGCCGTGCCCGTACCGGTGCCCTTGGCGGCGGCCTGAGCGGCGGCGTGGCCCGCACCCGTGCCCGTGGCGCCGCTGCGCGCCGCGCCGCCGACGGCGTACACGCACAGGCCGCGCAGGGACGTCTCGCCGGGCGGGCACGGTGCGGTCGCGGCGCCGAGGAAGGCGCGGGCGCTGCGCATCGCGGGCACGGCCGCCCAGGTGTTGGTGGCCGGGCTGTACGCCTCGACCGCGGTGAGGGAGCCGCCGCCGTTGGTGCCGCCGACCGCGTACACGCAGGTGCCGCGGAGCGCCTTGATGCCCGCGGGGCACGGCGCGGTGGCGGCCGCGAGGCCGGAGCGGCCCACGGTCATCGAGGGGAGCTTCGCCCAGGTGTGCTTCTCGGGGCTGTACGCGTGGAGCGAGAGGGCCGCTTCGAGGGGGTGGCCGCCGACGACGTACACACACTGGCCGTCCCCGAGGGTGTCGACGGCGTCGGGGCAGGGCGCCGTGGTGGTGCCGTGGCCCGTGCGGGCGAGTTTCATGTCGGGGACGGGCACCCAGTCGCCGGCGTCGGCGTGCGCCGGGGCACCGGAGGCCGCGAGCGCGGACGTCACGGCGGCGGCGAGGAGCCACCTCCGCCGGCGCCGTCCGGTGGGCGTACGCCCGGGGCCTCTTGAGAAGATCCGCACCTTGATCCCTGCCTTCTTTTCCGACGTTCTGACGGGACATTCGGGACCATTAAGGCATTGCGCTCCCCGACACGCGGGTCCGGCGGCGACCGAACGACTGACGGGGCGCGGCCGGAAGACGGGCGGAGCGGAACGCGCCAGAGTTCACCCCGGCCGCCACGGGTGGGGCGCGCCCCCCGGTGCGGGAGGCGCTCCGGAGCGCGCCCGCGGACGCCCCAGTTCATCCGACGAAACGTCCGCTTAACGAACATGACGATGCGAGCAACGGACGATTTCCGGCCAACTTGTTGACGCGGTCCTGACAGGAACCCTCCGCTGCTGCCACTCTTCCACCGTTCTTGCGCACAGCTGTTCGCACTGCGGCCACCACCGCGTTCCGACCTGTTCCACCAGCTCTGTTTGCTCCGCCGAGCGGCCCACCCAGCCGCCCGTACCCCCCTCGCAAAAGGAGTCTGCGTGAGATCCACGCCAAGCCGTCGCGCCACCGCGACAGGCGCTCTGATCGCCGCCGCCGCCATGCTCGCCGTGGGCGTGCAGACCGGTACCGCCGCCGCCGACGACGAGTGGGGCCCGGTCGCCCCGAAGGGCCAGGCCGCCGGCAAGGCCGACCCCGGCGCCCTGCCCGCCGACCTCTCCCCCGCCCAGCGCACCGCGCTGATACGCGCCGCCGACGCCGACAAGGCGGCCACCGCCAAGCAACTCGGCCTCGGCGCCCAGGAGAAGCTCGTCGTCCGCGACGTCGTCCAGGACCGCGACGGCACCACCCACACCCGCTACGAGCGCACCTACGGCGGGCTCCCGGTCCTCGGCGGCGACCTCGTCGTCACCGAGACGAAGGCGGGGAAGACGGAAGGCGTCAGCAAGGCGTCCCCGGCGCAGCTCGAGAACGTCGACACCAGCGCGGACATCGCCCCCGCCGCCGCCGAGAAGCAGGCGCTGGGTGCCGCCCGGGCGGAGGGCTCCAAGGCGACGGACGCCGAGCGCGCGCCGCGCAAGGTGGTCTGGATGGGCCAGGGCACGCCGGTCCTCGCGTACGAGACGGTCGTCGGCGGGCTCCAGCACGACGGCACCCCGAACGAGCTGCACGTCATCACCGACGCCACCACCGGCAAGAAGCTGTACGAGTGGCAGGCCGTGCACACCGGCACCGGCAACACCCAGTACAGCGGCCAGGTCACGCTGGGCACCGCCCCCTCGTACACGCTGACCGACACCGCCCGCGGCAACCACAAGACGTACAACCTCAACCGCGGCACCTCCGGCACCGGCACGCTCTTCTCCGGCGCCGACGACATCTGGGGCGACGGCACCCCGTCCAACCTGGAGACCGCGGGCGCCGACGCCCACTACGGCGCCGCGCTCACCTGGGACTACTACAAGAACGTGCACGGCCGCAGCGGCATCAAGGGCGACGGCGTCGGCGCGTACTCCCGCGTCCACTACGGCAACGCCTACGTCAACGCCTTCTGGCAGGACAGCTGCTTCTGCATGACGTACGGCGACGGCGCCGCCAACGCCAAGCCGCTGACGTCGATCGACGTCGCCGCGCACGAGATGACGCACGGCGTCACCTCCAACACCGCGGGCCTGGTCTACAGCGGTGAGTCCGGCGGCCTCAACGAGGCGACCTCCGACATCTTCGCCGCCGCCGTCGAGTTCTACGCGAACAACCCCAAGGACCCGGGCGACTACCTCGTCGGCGAGAAGATCGACATCCGGGGCAACGGCACCCCGCTGCGCTACATGGACAAGCCCAGCAAGGACGGCTCGTCCAAGGACTACTGGTACTCCGGCATCGGCGGCGTGGACGTCCACTACTCCTCCGGCCCGGCGAACCACTGGTTCTATCTGCTCTCCGAGGGCAGCGGCGCCAAGACCGTCAACGGCGTGGCGTACGACTCGCCGACCTCCGACGGCCTCCCCGTCACCGGCATCGGCCGCGACAAGGCCGCGCTGATCTGGTACAAGGCGCTGACGACCAAGTTCAACTCGCGGACCGACTACGCGGGTGCCCGCGCCGGCACCGTCGCCGTCGCGACCGAGCTGTACGGCGCCGGCAGCGCCGAGGTGAAGGCCGTTGAGCACGCCTGGGCGGGCGTCAACGTCGGCTCGCGCCCCGGCGGTGGCGACCCGGGCACCGGCAAGGTCTTCGAGAACACCGCCGACGTCGCCATCCCCGACAACGGCGCGGCCGTCACCTCGGCCGTGAGCGTCACCGGCGTCGCGGGCAACGCCCCCTCCACCCTCAAGGTGGACGTGGACATCGTCCACACCTGGCGCGGTGACCTGGTCGTCGACCTGGTGGCGCCCGACGGTACGGCGTACCGGCTGAAGAACTCCAGCTCCTCCGACTCCGCCGACAACGTCAAGGCGACCTACACGGTCAACGCCTCCAGCGAGGTCGCCAACGGCAGCTGGAAGCTGCGCGTGCAGGACGTCGCCGCGCAGGACACCGGCTACATCAACAGCTGGAAGCTGACCTTCCCGTAACCCTCGTCGCCGTTACGGGTTGTCCACGACCGCCCGGTGGTAGTCCGACTGCCACCGGGCGGTCGTGCACGTATGGCGGTGGTAGACCAGCGGGGTGCGGTCGGGGTGGTGGGCGCTGTGCAGGACCCGCCCGACCAGCAGGGTGTGGTCCCACACGTCGTAGCAGCTGTCGACGGCGCACACGACGCTCGCCGCGGCCCCGATGAGCACCGGCTGGCCCTGCTCGTACGCCCACGGCACCCCGTCGAAGCGGCGGCACGGGGGCTCCTCGGCGAACCGGCGCGTCAGCTCGCGCTGCTCCCAGCTCAGCACGTTGACGGCGAAGCCCCCGGCGCGCCGGATCGCGCGGGCGGTACGGCCGGTGGCGGCCAGCGAGACCAGCAGGCTCGGCGGGCGCAGGGAGAGCGACAGGACGGCGCTGGCCGTACAGCCGACGGGGCCCGGGCGGGCGCCGTCGGCGGCGTACGCGGTGACCACCGTGACGGAGGTGGGCATGTGGGCCATCGCGGCCCGGAAGGCCGCGGCGTCGGTCATGTGCCGCTCCCCGGCGGACCGTACGGCGCGAGCGCGGCCCGCAGCTCCTCCGGCACCGGAACCGGGTGTACGCCGCCGTCGCCGGTGCGGCGCGCGCAGGCCACGGTCTGGCCGCCGCGCGCGACGAGCTGGGGCACCGCGCCGCCCACGCGGTAATAGTCGAAGCCCATGCTCACGCGGTACTCGTCGGCCGCCGTCAGCGACATCCGCAGGGTGACCCGGTCGAGGGCGAACAGCTCGCTGAAGTACGCGCAGTGGCAGGACGCGGTCACCAGGGCGAGGTCGCCGCGCAGCGCCCGGAGCACCCCCGGGGCCCGTTCGGCGAGGAACCGCTCCCGGCAGTGGCCCTGCCAGCGCAGGTAGTTGGTGAAGTACACGTTGCCGACGAGGTTGGTCTCCTCGAAGGTGACGAGGTGTTCGTACGCGTACGTCCGCGTGTGGGTCTCGGTCGTCATCGGTTCTCCTCCGGTCCGCTCAGCACCGCGACCGCCACCGGCCGCTCGACGCCCGCCACCCGCACCACCGCCGAGGCGATCAGCGCGTCGCCGGAGCGCAGCAGGGCCCAGCCGCCGTCGAAGACCCCGCCGAGGGCGAGCGGCGCGCGCGGGGGCCGGCCCGCCTTGGCCAGGCACTCGGCGGCCGTCCACACCCGGGTGGCCGCCGCGTCGAACGGCTCCCCGCACTGGTGGCGCAGTACGTCGGCCAGGGCCCGCTGCTCCGGGTCGAGGATGTGGCGCCACGCGCTCTCCGGGCGTGCGGGCACGGCCTCCCAGTCGCAGGCGAGGGGCCCTTTGGAGTCCGCGTCCTCGACCTGGAGCACCAGCCGGCCGTCGAGGTGGCTGCGGGAGACGCCGGGCTCCGGCGGGCGCCCCGACGCGGGGCCCGTCGCGGGGCGGATCGTCACGCGGAGGCGGCCGTCCAGGCCCAGGGCCGTGGCCGCCCGCTCCAGGAGCACCGCGAGGAGCGGGGCCGGCCAGGGGCGCTCGCCGCGCGGCAGCGGGCCGACGTCCCGCAGGCGCAGGCCGCGCCACCGCAGCACGGTGCGGCCCGAGGCGTCGAGGCCCTCCGCGTCCCACACGTACTCGCCGTCGGCGGCGGAGCGCTCGGTGCCGCGGACCTGCTCCACCGGTCCCCCGCCGGGCCGGATCGTCAGCGACCCGGCGGCCACCGGCAGCAGCCTGCGGTGCGGCACGCACGCCTGGAGCGCGTGCAGGGAGGCGTCGTTGACGGCCGGGTCCCCGAGCAGCGGTGCGGCCAGCGGGGCCGCGAACCACGGCCCGTCCGCCCCCGGCTCCGGCGGCGCCAGCGTGGCGCGGCAGCTGCGCGCGGAGGGCGCGGTCAGGCTCCGGACCCTGCGGAACCGGTCGGTGTGGAAGAACAGCGGCCCGTACAGCTCGTCGGGGTGGAGGCCGTCCCTCCCGGCGGTTTCCGCCGGGGCGGGCCGGTGTCCGTTGAGGGACGGTACGGCCAGCGGGAACACGGCACGGAAGTGGTCCACGCAGAAGTCGTCCTCGTCGCTGCGCAGGACCGTCTCGATGGCGTCCCCCCGGTGCAGGGCGCACACCCGTACGGTGCGGGTGCCCTCCTCTGGCACGGTCACGGGGTGCGCCCAGACGATGTCGCGGGCCTCGTACAGCGGTTGGCCGCCCGCCACCGCCGCGGCCGCCTGGGCCATGGCCTCCAGGCCCAGGACGCCGGGGAGCCAGACCACCCCGTCCAGCCGGTGTCCGGCGAGGTGCCGGTCGGTGCGGCGCAGGTCGAGCCGCGCCTCGGCGACCAGCTCGACGGCCGGGTGGTGGACGCGCACCTCCTCCAGGAACCGCTGCGGAGGCCCGGGCGGGGCCGGGGCGGGTACGTCGCGGCCCAGCCGGCCGTGCACGGAGACCGTGGGTGGGGTCCGGGCGGCGAGGAGGCGCAGGAACAGGTCCGTGCCGGTGTCCGGGGCGATGGGGGTGACGTCCTCGCGCAGGAGGGAGTCCAGCACGCCGAGCCGTACGCCCATGCCGGTGCCGGTCCACACCGACCAGTCGATGGTCAGGACCCGGCAGGAGCCGGGCAGTTCGGCCGCCAGCCGCTCGGTCTCGGCGCGCAGCAGGCCGTTGGCGAGGGCGTAGTGGCACTCGCCGGGCAGCCCGTACCGGCCGATCACCGAGCCGAAGCCGACGACCAGCCGCAGCCGGTCCGTGGGCAGCGCCGCGAGGAGGTGGCGCAGACCCGTCACCTTGGGGGCGAGGTGCGCCTCGACGCGTGCCTCGTCCAGGTCGGCGAAGCGGGCCGGTTCGTTGACGCCCGCGGCGTGCAGGACACCGGTGACCGGGCGGCCGAGCCGCTCGGTGAGGCGGCGCGCCGCCGAGGCCACGGCGGCGGCGTCGGCGAGATCGGCCGCTTCGTACGCGGCGGTCACGCCCGCGGCGGCCAGCTCCGCCAGACGCGTGCGCAGGGACTCGTCGTGCTCCGGCCGGGCCCGGCCGATCAGCGCGAGCCGGGCGCCGCAGGCCAGCGCCAGCGCCTTGGCGCAGGTGTGGCCGATGCCCTTGCCGCCGCCGCTGACGAGCAGGACGTCGCCGGGCCCCAGGGGCAGCGGGCGCGAGGGCCCGGGCGCGGGGAACCGCGCCACCTGCGCGTACGGCGTGTGGGGCCTGCCGCGTTCGTCCACGACCAGCTCCCGGTACCGGCCCGGCTCGGCTGTGGCGTGGCGGGCGGCGTGGCGCAGGCCGGTCGCGGTCGGCGGCACGCGCAGCAGCGTGACGCCCAGCGCGGGGTGCTCCTTGTGGAGGCTGTGCGCGAAGCCCGCGAGCGCGGTGTCGTGCGCGACGACCACCAGGCGCCCGGTGCGCGGCGCGGCGCGGGCGGCGGCCAGGAGGCGGCCGATGGGCGGCGGGGCCGCGCCGGGGGGCGCGTAAAGGAGCTCGGTGTCGGCGGTCGCGGCGCCGCCGAAGACGCGGGGGGCGAGGGCGGCGAGGGCACCTCCCCCGAGGACGGTGGTACGCCATCCGGCGCCGCTCGGCTCGGGCAGGCCGTCGCGGACGGGCCGCAGCCGCTCGGTGAAGCACTCCACCCAGGTGTCCACGCCGGGGACGGTGGTGCCGGCAGCACCCCCGGGGCCGGTGTCGGCGGCGGTGGCGGGCGGCAGGGCGTCGAGGGCCTCCACGAGGTCGCACACCCGGGCGTCGGCCAGCGACAGCGGCGCGGCCGGGGGGCGGCGGCCCATGCGGTGCGCGGCGGTCGCGGCGAGCTGGGTGACCGTCAGGGAGGTGAGGTGCAGGTCGGTCAGGAGCCGCGTCTCCATGCCGATGAGCTCGGGCTCCAGCTCGGTGGCCCGGGCGAGCAGGTCGCGTACGGCGGCGGCGGAGTCGCGGTCCGGCACGGGGGCGGCCGGGGCGACGGCCACCGGGGCGACGGCGTCCTGGGCAGCGGCGTCCGCACGGGCCTCCGGACCGGCCTCCGGGAGGGGCGGCGCCGCCGCGCACGGGCTGCGGAGGAAGGTCCGGGGGCGGCGGAGGTCGATCGGCCGGGCCCCGTACCCGGCCGTCAGTGCGTCGATCCGCACGCCGGCGCCCGCGCCCGTGCCCGCGCCCGCCGCGAACAGCGCGGCCACCGCGTCGGCCGTGGCCGCGTCGTCCGGGTCTCCGGGCCCGATGGTGACCACCGGGACGCCGCAGCCCTGGTCGGCGAGGAGCGAGGCGAGCCCCTGTCCGGGCCCCACGGCGCAGAACAGGTCGGTCTCCGGGAGTACGCCGTCGACCGCGTCCCAGAACCGTACGGGCGCGGTGACCTGGTCGCACAGCAGCGCCGCCAGGTCGTCGTCCGGGGTGAGGGCCCGCCCGTGGACGGTGGACACCAGGCGGCGTGCCGGGCGGCCGAAGTCCACGCCCGCGAGGGCGCGGCGCAGCGGCGGGACGCAGGGCAGGACCGCCGGGGAGTGGAAGCCGTGGGACACGGGGAGCCGGGTGCGGGCGATGCCCGCCCGCTCGGCGCGGGCCGCGACCTCGCGCAACTCCCCCTCCGCTCCGGCGAGCACCACCGAGCGGGGGCCGTTGTACGCGGCGACGACCAGCCCGGTCCCGTCGCACAGGCCGAGCGCGGTGGACGGGTCCGTACGGAGGCTGAGCATGCCCGTCCCGGGCGCGCCGAGGGTGGCCATGAGCCGGCCCCGGGCGCGTACCAGACGGATGCTGTCCCGTACGGAGAGCGCGCCGGACCACACCAGTGCGGTGATCTCGCCCAGGCTGTGGCCGACGGCGGCCGTCGCCGTGACCCCGAGGGCGTCCAGCGCGCGCAGCCCGCGCAGGGCGGCGCGATGGATCGCCGGCTGGGCGGTCGCGGTGCCGGCGAGAGAACCGGAGGACGTGGATACGGCGGACGGCGCGCCCTGGCCCGGGAAGAGGAGCGTGACCCGGCCGCGTACGCCGTGCCCCAGCCATACGCCCGGCAGGTGCGAGAGGGAGCCGGGAGCAGCGGTACCGGGCCCGAGGCGAGCGGCCGCCGAGGCGGCCCGCCGGGCCAGTTCGTCGGGGGTGGCGGCGACCACGGCGACGCGCGAGGAACCGCCGGCCGGCGTACGCCGAGCGAGCCGGGCCGCCAGGTCGTGCAGCTCCGCGAAGGAGAGCCGGGGGGCCGCCGCGGCGACGTCCTGGAACAGCGCGCGCAGCTCGTCCGGTTCGGCCGCGGCGGCGATGACGGCGTGCTCGGGCGCCGCGCGGCGTACGACTACGGGGCTGCGGGGGTACGGCGAGGCGGGGGCGGCGAGCACCACATGGGCGTTGATGCCGCCGAAGCCCATCGAGCTGACCCCGGCCAGCCGGGGGCCCTCGGGCCAGTGTTCGGCGCGGCGCAGCACGCGCAGCCGGGCCTCGCCCGACCGCAGCAGCGGGTGCGGGTCCCTGCATCCGGTCGTCGGTGGCAGCACCGCGGTGTGCAGGCTCATGGCCGCCTTGATGACGCCCGCCGCCCCGGCCGCGGCCTTGGTGTGGCCGATGTTCGCCTTGATCGTGGAGAGGGCTGCGCGCCGATGGGCGCCCGCGCGCAGCGCCGCCAGGGCGCCGAGCTCCACCTCGTCGCCGACGCGCGTGCCGGTGCCGTGGCCCTCGTGGAGGAGGACGTCGGCGGGGTCGGCGCCGGCCCGTTCGTACGCGCGGCGCAGGGCGAGGAGCTGTCCGTCCCGGTCGGGCCGGGTGATGCCCCCGGCACCGTCGGAGGAGACGCCCCAGCCGCGGATCTCCGCGTACACGCGCAGCCCGGCGGCGCGCGCGTCGGCCGCCCGCATCAACGCGAGCATGCCGCAGCCCTCGCCGGGCCAGAAGCCCGCCGACCGCTCGTCGTAGACGCGCATCCGGTCGGCGGCGAGGGCGCCGGTCTTGGCGAAGCCCACCAGTTCGAAGGGGTCGAGGCTCAGGTCGACCCCGCCGGCCAGGCCGAAGTCGACGCTGTGGTCGCGCAGCGCGCGGCACAGTTCGATGACGGCGAGGAGGGAGGAGGCGCAGGCGCCGTCGACGGTGAAGCCGCCGCCGTGGAAGTCGAAGTGGTTGCAGATCCGGCCCGCGATGGTGTTGGATAGCGCCCCGGCGAGCGACTCCTCGGTCGTCGGCGGGAACGGCGCCAGGTAGCCGGCCGCGGCGCGGCGCAGCACCTCCTCGCGTGCGTCGCCGGGGAGTCCCGCGTCCGCCAGGGCGGCGGCGAGGACGCGGCGCACGTACGGCCAGCGCAGCCGCAGCGTCCCGGCGCGGGTGGTGTCGCCGGTGAGGCTGTTGCCGAGGATCACGCCGACGCGATCGCGGGCCAGTCCGGCGCCGCCGGGGAAACCGGCGTCCTCCAGGGCGCCGGCGGCGGTCTCCAGGGCGAGCCAGTGGGCGGGGTCCCCGGCCCGGAAGACCGGGCCGGGGATGCGGAACGCCGACCGGTCGAAGGCCCAGCCCTCCAGGACGGCGGCGTACAGGCTGTACGTCTTGTCGGGGGCCGCCGGGTCGCGGTCGTAGTAGTCGTCCGGGTCCATGCGCTCCGCGGGGAGGCGGCGGAAGGCTCTGCGCTGCTCCAGGGCCATCTCCCAGAGCCGGTCGGGCCGTTCGGCGTCGGGGTACCGGCAGGCCATGCCGACGATCGCGAGCGCGGTGCCGTCGGTGCCCTCCGTGTCGTACGGGCTCATCGTGTCTCCGGCTGGAGTGAGGGGCGGCCCGGCGCGGGGACGGAAGCGGGCGGGGCGGGAGCGGACGCGGCCGAGGCAGAGGCGCTGGACCTGGTCGACGCGGCGCGTCCGGCGGAGCCCCACGGCAGCCGCTCGGCGGCCACCAGCACGCACGCCCGCAGCACGCACACGATCACCAGCGCGAAGAACAGGCCGAAGACGACGTGGAAGTGGACGAGTACGCCGTAGACGGCGGCCGTCGCCGCGCCGAAGACGGCCTGGTGGCGCGGGCGCCACGGGGTCGTGCCCGGGTCGGTGATCATGTAGTTGGTGAAGAGCACGAACGCCACGCCCGTCATCGGCAGCAGCGCGCTCACCAGGGAGAGGTCGCCGAGCGACAGGGCCCAGCGGAGCACCGCCTGGGCGACGAAGCCGCCGCACCAGGCGGCGATGAGCGGCATCTTGCCGGTCAGCTTGGCGTTGAGCATCGTCCCGGCCGCCAGGACCACCAGCGGGATCACCCAGTCGGCCGGGGCGGCGGTCCACTCGGTGAACTGGTACGGCGGCGCGATCCCGACCCACGGGAAGAGCAGCAGGACCAGCACGATCCCGGTGTTGCTGGGGTTGAGCACGTGCCGTGCGCGCCCGGCGACGCGCACCCTGACGACGTACTTGCTCGCCACGCCCGCGACGGTGGCGAGCACGGTCGGCATCAGCCGGTCGTTGGCGTACAGCAGCATCGCGCACGCCAGTCCGGTGATGTACGCGGGGAGCAGCAGGTCCACGACGGCGCCGGGGGAACCGGCGGCGTACCAGGGGCGTACGCCGCGGGCGTGGGCGTCGATGGTGCCGAGGACGCCTTCGGCGAGCAGGGCGGCCGCCACCGCGACGACGGGGGTGAGGTAGGCCTGCTCGAAGCCGAGGACGGTGTGGCCGACCACGGTCAGGACGGTGATGGAGAGGCCGAACCGGCGCAGGGCGGCGCTGCGCGGGTCGTCCGGGCCGCCGAGCACACCGCGGGCCGTGCGTCCGAGCCGGATCCCGAGTCCGTTCATCGTGTCTCCTCGGTGAGAACCAGCTCGTGGTGGCCGGGCCGGAGGGTGGTGGTGCGGGTGTGGACGCGTCCCTCGCCGTCGCGCCAGGTGAGGCGGACGGGCAGGGCGGTGGAGGGGCCCGTCTTGGCGGTGCCGAGGCCGAAGGTGAGGTCCGGGGCGTTGACGCCGTTGTGGCCGTTGGCCGGGTACAGCTGCTCGGTGCGCACGGTGCCGTCGGGCAGCGTCACGGTGGCGGTGGCGCCGATGGCGGGCCGGGTCGCTCCGCCGCTCGCGCCGCCGCCTTCGGCGGCCGGGAGCCGCAGCCGGAGGGCCAGGAAGGCACCGGCCCGGCCGGTGTTGCGGTACAGCACCGACGGCGCCCACTGGTTGGCGACGATGAAGTCGAGGCGGCCGTCGGAGTCCACGTCGCCGATCGCGAAGGCCCGGCTGACGGCGTCCGTGCCGACCCCGGCCTCGCGGGCCGCGTCGGTGAAGCGGCCGTCGGGGCCGCGGACGAAGAAGGTGTTGCGGTCGTGGCCGGACAGGTCGGTGCCGGGCGTGAAGTGGGGCCAGAGCCGGGGGTTGTCCAGGATGAGGTCGTTGGACATGGCCGTCTCCTGCAACTGGGCCCAGCGGTTGGTGTGTCCGGCGACGAAGCCCGTGGCGTGCATGATCTCGGGGCCGCCGTCGTTGTCGAAGTCGGCGGCCTTCACGTCCCAGCTCCAGCCGGTGCGGGACAGGCCCAGCGGCTCGCTGTCGTCGTCGTACGGGGCGGTGCCGCGGTGGAGCGCCCGCCCGGCGTCGCGGAGGCTGCCGCCGGCGGTGAAGGCGAAGTTGCTCTCGTGGAGGGCGTACGCCTCGCCGATGTTGCTGACCAGGATGTCGGGGACGCGGTCCGGGCCCAGCTGCGTGAAGGCGACGCCCATGCCCTTGAAGGAGTCGCGGCCCAGCACCTTCGACTTGGGGGTGGCGGCGTGCCGTCGGCCGACGGCCTCGCGGAACCGGATACGCCCCGGGGACGACTCGTTGACGAGCAGCTGGTCGGGGCCGAAGTCGTTGGCCACGTACAGCTCGGGGCGGTGGTCGCCGTCGAGGTCGTACGTCCCCAGGGCGAGGGTCCAGCCGCGCGCGGCGTCCGGTGCGAAGGCGTCGGGCACCTCGGTGAAGCGGGCGTCGGGGGCGGGGCCCCGGTCGGCGCCGGTGAAGCGCAGGAGGCGGTTGGTGCCGCCGTTGCGGGCGTTGGAGAGGGAGGCGTTCATCACCAGCTTGTCCGGCTGGTGGGCGGTGGGGTCCAGGACGCGGGCGCCGTCCGGGAAGTAGTTGCCGAAGACGAGGTCGAGGTGGCCGTCGCCGTCGTAGTCTCCGACGGTGGCGGCGTTGGTGTTCCACACGGCGCGCGGGCGGACGAGCTCGCGCGGGAGGAACGCCCCTGCGCCCGGGGGACGTCCGGCAAGGCGCAGGAAGAGGACGGGCGAGCGGCCCCAGTAGTAGACGACCACGTCCTGCCGGCCGTCCTCGTTGAGGTCCGCCGGGAGGCAGCCCATGGGCGCGGCGTACGACGGCAGCTCGCGCGCGGGCGGGGCGAGGGTGAAGGGCGCGTACCGCCGGCCGGTGCCGGGGGCCGGGCTGACGGTGACCGTGTCGGTGCGCGGGTCGACCAGGCAGATGTCGTGCGAGACGCTGCCCCCGTCCACGGCGAAGAGGGCGGCCCCGGCGCCCACGGAGGAGATCCACGACGGGATGTCGCGGTAGGCGGGGGCGACCGGCCGCAGGGTCCGGTCGGTGGGGTGCTGCGCGGGCGAGACGAGGTGCGGGGAGAAGGAGAACCGCTGGGCGAGGCGCTCGCGCATCGCCGGGGAGGCGCCCGGCGGCTGGGAGAGCTGCCACAGCAGCACGCAGGCGAGCAGCGCGGCGACCCGCGCCAGGTTGCGGCGTACGAGGCTCATGAGGGGTGCGGGCATGGTCAGTGGTCTCCTCGGCGGCTGCGGAGGTACAGGTCCCGGATCCCGGCGCGCCACAGCTGGTAGTGGCCGGTGCCGGTCGCGGCGGGGCCGAGGGCGGCGCGGGAGCGGTCGGTCCACGCGGCCGCCTCCTCGACGGTGGTGCCCGTCAGGACGCGTGCCGCCGCGCGGGTGTGCTCCGGGACGAGGCCGGAGACGTGGTGGGCCGCGCAGGCGAAGGCGGAGCCCTGGGCGAGATCGGCGCGGTGGGCGCCGGCGGCCGCGCCCAGGCGGTGCAGCTCCGCGGGGGTGGCGCCGCCCGCGTACGTGGCGGCGAGTCCGGCGCCGCTCCACAGGTCGCCGCGGCGGTGGGGCGGGAACTCGGCGATGCGCAGCGCGATGCCCTCGGGGTCGGCGCACTCGTGGAACCAGAGGGCGCGGCCCAGTCCCTGGTCCCGGATGGCGCGTTCGTCGGCGGTCAGGCCGCGCTCGACCTGCTGCCGCCCGATGACGCGGTCGGGATGGAAGAACCCCTGGTGGAATCCGTACCCGTCCCAGGCGAGCCACTGCTCGGGCGAGTGCGCGGCGGGCAGGCCGTTGCGGGGCCGCAGGCCCAGGCGCGCGTACGCCCATCCCGCGCCGACGTGCACGAGGTGCGGATACCGGGCCGCGGGCCCGGAGACCAGGGCGGCGAACCTGCGGCCGCGTGCGCCAATGAGCAGGTCCAGTACGGAGCAGGCCATGCCGGCGCCCTCGTAGGCGAAGCCGCGCCGCTCGGGCGGGAGGCGCTCCACGTCGGCCGCCAGCCCGGCCAGGGTGCGGGCGTCGAGCGCGGCGTGGAAACCGGTGAGGAACGCCTGTCCGGCCGCCTGGAGGATGTCGCGGGCGGGGCCGGGCCGCAGGCGGAAACGGCGTACGCCGAAGTCGACCTGCGCGGTGTCCTGGCGCAGCAGGGGGATGACGACGCGGCGCAGGGGGCGCGGCACCACGGGGACGGCGCGGGGTGGCCGGGATGGCGCCGGCTCCTCGGACGCGGCGGTGTCCGGTCCGGACGGCGAGGGGCCGGACGGCGAGGGGTGGGAGAGCATGTCAGCCGGACTCCTGTTTCTCCTGGTTTCTTTGGGCGGTGAGAAGCGCGCGTTCCATGAGGGCGGTGATCAGGTAGGGCTTGGCCACGGCCCGGAAGTCGAGCTCCGGGGCGAGGTCCCGTACGGTGCCCTCCAGGACCAGCAGCGACAGGATCGGGAACACGAACTGCGGGTCCGCGTACAGCCCGTGGCGGCGCTGGAGCGTGAACAGCCGGGTGGCGAAGGACATCAGGTCGAACGTGGCGGTGGTCGCGTCCCCGCGGGAGGCGATGAGCGCGGCGAGCTCGCGCCGGAAGCCCTCGGTGTCGGTGCGCGGTCCGGGGTGCGCGGTGGAGAGCACGATGTCGGCGCAGATCCGGCCGTCCCCGGCGCCCATCGCCTCGAAGAAGTCGGTGAACTTCTCGCGGGCCTGTTCGGTCAGGCGCACGGTGAATCCGGCGTCGACGACGGTCACCGCGCCGCCGGGCCCGCAGACGAGGTTGCCGGGGTGGAGGTCGCAGTGGACGAAGCCGTCGAGGAAGAGCATGTGGAAGGCGGCGCGCAGGGCTGTCACGGCGGCCTGCGCGCCGCCCGCTCTCCTCTCCCCGTCGTGCAGGTCTTCGAGGTACTCCATGACCAGGACGTCCGGGCCGCAGAGCTCGTCGTACACCTCCGGGACGCGGACGTCCGGCTCTTCCGCGAGGTTCTCCCGCAGGAAGCGGAGGCTGCGCCGCTCGCGGTCGAAGTCGAGCTGTCCGCGCAGGGAGTCCGTGAGCTGCCGCACGATGTCCACCACCGGGACTCCGCGCAGCGGTGGCAGCGGCGCGACGAGCCGGGCGAGCGTCAGCATGATCGCCAGGTCGGTGGTGAGGAGCCGGACGACACCGGGGCGGCGGACCTTCAGGGCGGCGGTGCGGCCGTCGGCGAGCCGGGCCCGGTAGACGCAGGCGATGGTGCCCGCGGCGACCGGGGGGCGGCCGGCCAGGCCGGGATCGTCCCGCAGGGCGTGTCTCAGTTCGGGTGGGAAGCGGCGCATCCCGTCCCCGAGCGGGAGGGGGGACGCCTGGTCGTGGAGGGTGCTCAGCACCCGAGCGACATGACGGGGGACCAGGTCGGCGCGGGTGCTGAGGATCTGGGCGGCCTTGACGAAGGCCGGCCCGAGTGCGGTCACCGTGGCGAGGAGCCAGGCGTCGCGCCGGGGCGCGAAGCGGTTCTTGCCCGGTGACAGTGAGCAGCGCAGGGCGATGAGGCCCAGGAGGGCCAGCCGGACCGTGAGGACGAGACAGGCGCGCACACTTCGTACGACGCCGGCGGTGAGCGTCACCTTGGGAATCCGGGCATGGCTCATCGGGGCACCCCGCGCTCGCTGTCAGTGGTGGCCGGTCGGCGCGTTACCGCCGGCTGCGGTAGGTCAGCCGCCGACCCGGACCGGGAACTTGTCGATGGTGGCGACGGTCTGGCCGGTGTCCGGGTGGACGAGTTGGATCGGCCGCTCCAGCCGGTAGAAGTCCCCGTCCGGCGGGAACTTGCTGAGCTCCGGGCTCAGCAGCTTCGCGGGGTCCTTGGTCCGCAGCTTCAGCGGCCGCTGCGGGGCTGCCTCGTTGCCGCCCTCGCCGGGCGGCCGCTCGATGGTCAGCGTGAAGGACAGGAACATCACCGCGCTCAGCTTCGGCGGGAAGTGCTGGACGATGTTCAGGAGGCTGTCCGGCGTCGCCTCCATGTTCTCCTGCTCGATGGTGATCTTGCCGAGCTGCGGGTGGTCGGCCTCGACCTTGTGGCCGATGACCTTGAGCACGACGGCCTTGTGGGGCGGCTGGTCGGGGTGGGCCTCCACTCGGACCTTGATGCCGCCCTTGAACTCGACGTTCACCAGGGCGGTGCGGACCTTGAGCGGGACGTTGGCGGCGTAGCAACTGCAGGGGATTTCGGCGCCGACGGACGGCAGGATGGTGGCTGTGGGCACGAGAAGAACCTCCGAACGGTACTCGGGGAGTGGGTGATGTGCACTTACGACATTCCCGAGTGCCGCCATTCGGACCATTTTCCTGGCCGGATTCACCCATCCGCGTGACGAATGGGGAGCGGGGAGGTAGTGCGCCGGTAGATTTCAGAGGGAGCGCGCAGAATTAGTGGTGCTATTTACATACGAGTTGCCTTTTGAATTGGCGAAAACACGCCACACAAAGGGGAATTCGGAACTCCGGGAGTTCAGCCCTCGTCCAGCCCCCGCTCCCGCGTCTCCGGGGCGAAGAACGTGAACGCCAGCGCCGCCGCGGCCAGCGGCGCCGCCGCCACCAGGGCTGTGACCTCCATCGGCGGGACGGCCGCGGCGGCCACCGACAGGGCGAGGATCAGCACCCCGCCCACCTTGCTCACCGCCGCCGCCCAGCCCGTGCCGCGCGCCCGGAGCGCCGTCGGGTACACCTCGGAGCTGTACGCGGCGACCACGGCCGCGGTCGCGCTGATGCCCCACAGCGGAACCAGGAGCAGCAGCCGCATCAGCGACGCGTTCCCGGCGACCTCCTCGCCCGCCGCCGCGAGCACCACCAGGGCGGCGGCCGCGGTGCCCGAGACGACGACCGCCGTGCGCTTGCTGCTCCACAGCCCGTACAGCAGCGCCGTCACCACGTTGAGCGGCAGGCTGATCAGGGCGCTGTCCCGCAGGACGCGGGCCGACGACGCCTCCAGATAGCCGATCCGGGCCAGGTTGACGGGCAGCCACATCTGGAACCCGTACGTCAGCAGCCCGGCGCCCGCCGCCAGGACCGTCAGCACCGCCGTACGCCCGCCGAACCCCCGCTCCCACAGGCGCGCGTACCCCGGCCGGGGCCCGTCCGCCGCGCTCCCCGGCTCCGGCGAGGACGCCACCGGCACCAGGGCGGCGCCGTACCGCGCCAGCACCTCACGCGCCTGCTCGGCACGCCCGGTGGCGAGCAGGAAGCGCGGCGACTCCGGGATCCAGCGGTTCAGCACCAGCAGGAGCAGTCCCGTGGGCAGCCCCACCAGCCACAGGGCCCGCCACCCGAACTCCGGGGTGAGCACCGCCGCCAGCCAGCTCGTCAGGGCGTACGCGACCGTGACGTTGCCGCCGATCAGCACCATCAGCCAGCCGCGGTGCCGGCGCGGCACCGTCTCCGCGAGCAGGGTGAAGGCGATCGGGATCATGCCGCCGGCCGCCGCGCCCATCACCAGGCACATGAGCACGTTCCACCAGAACCCCGGCATGGCGCCGCAGACGGACGTCGTGGCGAACAGCACCCCGGCCAGCAGGATCGCGTTGCGCCGCCCGATCCGGTCGCCCAGCCAGCCCCAGACGAAGGAGCCCACCATGGTGCCGGTGATCCCGGCCAGCGGCAGCCAGGCCACGGGTACGCCGCCGCCGGGGCGCAGCGGCGAGGCGAGGCCGTACTCGGCGGCGACCCCGGGCACGACGAGCGACAGGGTCAGCGGCTTCATGACGTCGATCGTCACGGCGAGCGAGAGCACGAGCAGCAGGGCGACGTGGGCGGGCCTGAGCGGGGCGTCGTCCTGGGGGCGCACCCGGACCGCTGCGATCGCCGCCTCGCGGCGCAGTGCCTCGGCCCGGGGCGGCCACAAGCCGGCCAGCACCGCCGCCACACCGCCCACGATCAGCGCCATGCCCGCCACCATGGCCGGGTCCGGCGCCATTCCGGCCATGTGATAGCCCATGTGACGGGACGCGAGGAACATCGGCAGGTGCAGCACCGTGCCGGCCGTGCCGGCGGCCACCCCGAGCCAGAACAGCCCCGGGCGGGGAAATCCCCCCGCGCTCGCTCCCGTTCGCGGCGTGCCTTTCATATTCCGCCCCCTCCCCCGGCCCCTCCCGTGGTGCATTCATGAATGCCCGTCACGGTGGCCCCCCATACCCGTCCGGAAACAATTGCGCATATGAAAGGGAAAAAGCCCCGGCCGCACGGCGGCCGGGGCCCTCCCCACGCGGCTAACGCATCAGCACGCCCGCGCCCTCCCCCGTCGACTCCGTCGGCAGCGCCACCAGGCCCAGGTCCGCGCCCGCCGGCAGCAGCCGGTGTGCGGGCAGTATCCGCACGGTGTAGCCGAACGGGCCCGTACGGTCCAGGGTCAGCGGCCCCTCGTACACCCAGCGGCCCTGCTCGTCCGGCCCGCCCGACGGCTTGAGCGGCACCTTCTGGGCGTCGCGGAGCCGGTCGTCGGTGTCGACGCGGCCCGCGACCGCCTGGACCTCGACGTCCTCGGGCCGGAGGTCCCCGAGGGCCACCCGCACGCGCAGGGCGAGCGTGGCGCCGAGCTCGGCGGTGCCGTTGGCCTCGTCGACCTCGACGTGGTCGACGGTGACGCGCGGCCACGCGGCGCGCACCCGCGCCTTCCAGGCGGCCAGTTCGCGCGCCGCGTCCTCGTCCAGCGAGCGATGGGCCAGGGCGGCCGGGGTGTAGAGCCGCTCCACGTACTCGCGCACCATGCGCCCCGCCAGCACCTTGGGGCCGAGGTTGGCGAGCGTGCGGCGGACCATCTCGATCCACCGCTCCGGCAGACCGCTGCCGCCCCGGTCGTAGAAGCGCGGCGCGACCCGCTGCTCGATCAGCTCGTACAGCGCGGCGGCCTCCAGGTCGTCGCGCCGGTCCTCGTCCGTCGTCGGGCCGTCGGCGGTGGGGATGGCCCAGCCGAAGTCGGGCTCGTACCACTCGTCCCACCAGCCGTCGAGCACGCTCAGGTTGAGGCAGCCGTTGAGCGCCGCCTTCATCCCCGACGTACCGCACGCCTCCAGGGGCCGCAGCGGGTTGTTCAGCCAGACGTCGCAGCCGGGGTACAGCTTCTGGGCCATGCCCATGCCGTAGTCCGGCAGGAAGACGATCCGGTGGCGCACGCGCGGGTCGTCGGCGAACCGCACCAGCTCCCGCACCAGCCGCTTGCCGCCGTCGTCCGCCGGATGGGCCTTGCCCGCCACCACGATCTGCACCGGCCGCTCCGGGTGCAGCAGCAGCCTCGTCAGCCGCTCGCGGTCCCGCAGCATCAGCGTCAGCCGCTTGTATGACGGGACGCGGCGGGCGAAGCCGATGGTGAGGACGTCGGGGTCGAGGACGCCGTCGATCCAGCCGAGCTCCGCCGAGCCCGCGCCGCGCTGCCGCCAGGAGGCGCGCAGCCGCGCCCGCACCTCCGTCACCAGCTGCTCGCGCAGCTCGCGCCGCAGCTCCCAGATCTCCGCGTCGGCGATGTCGGCGACGGAGTCCCAGCGCTGGGAGCCGCCGACGCTCAGCGCGTCCTCGGCGCGCTGGGTACCGATCTTGCGGGCGCCGAGCCGGAAGACCTCCGGAGCGACCCAGGTGGGGGCGTGGACGCCGTTGGTGATGGAGGTGATCGGCACCTCCTCCGGGTCGAACCCCGGCCACAGGCCCGCGAACATCTCGCGGCTGACGGCGCCGTGGAGCGTGGACACGCCGTTGGCGCGCTGGGCGAGGCGCAGGCCCATGACGGCCATGTTGAAGAGGCCGGGCTCGCCGCCCGGGTAGGTCTCCCGGCCCAGCTGGAGGATCCGCTCGACGTCGATGCCCGACAGCTCCGCGCCGTCACCGAAGTGGCGGGCGACGAGCTCGCGGTCGAAGCGGTCGATGCCGGCCGGGACGGGGGTGTGGGTGGTGAACACGGTCCCGGCGCGCACCGCCTCCAGGGCGGCATCGAACTCCAGTCCGCCCTCGGTCAGTTCTCGGATGCGCTCCAGGCCGAGGAAGCCGGCGTGGCCCTCGTTGGTGTGGAAGACCTCGGGGTCCGGGTGGCCGGTCAGCGCGCAGTACGCCCGGACGGCCCGCACTCCCCCTATCCCCAGCAGCATCTCCTGCAGCAGTCGGTGCTCGCTGCCACCGCCGTACAGCCGGTCGGTGACGTCCCGCTCCGAGGTGCCGTTCTCCTCGACGTCCGAGTCGAGCATCAGCAGCGGGACGCGCCCGACGCGCGCCACCCAGATGTGCGCGTGCAGCCGGCGGCCGGCGGGCAGGGCGAGGGAGACGCGGACGGGGCAGCCGTTCTCCTGCCGCAGCAGGCTCAGCGGCAGCTCGTTGGGGTCGAGGAGCGGGTAGTGCTCCTGCTGCCAGCCGTCGCGCGAGAGGGACTGGCGGAAGTAGCCGTGGCGGTAGAGCAGCCCGACGCCGATGAGCGGGACGCCGAGGTCGGAGGCGGCCTTGAGATGGTCCCCGGCGAGGATGCCGAGGCCGCCGGAGTACTGCGGCAGGGCCGCGGTGACGCCGAACTCGGGCGAGAAGTACGCGACGGCGGCGGGAAGTTCGCCGTCCGAGGCGCCCTGGTGCTGCTGGTACCAGCGGCGGCCGTGGAGATAGTCGTCGAGGTCGTCGGCGGCGGCGGCCAGGCGGCGCAGGAACCGCCGGTCCTTGGCGAGCTCGGCGAGGCGCGCGGCGGGCACCGAGCCGAGCAGCCGTACGGGGTCGCCGCCGGCCGCACGCCAGCCGTCGGGGTCGACGGTCTGGAACAGCTCGCGGGTCTCGGTGTGCCAGGACCAGCGCAGGTTGCGCGCGAGGTCGCTGAGGGGGCGGAGGGGTTCGGGGAGGACGGGGCGCACGGTGAATCGACGGATTGCCTTCACGTGTTCCACCTTCGCAGGGCAGGTACGTATCGGGGCGGACGCACCACGGTGTGCGTCCGCCTTCACCCTTCGACGGTAGTGGCACGGTGCCACCGTCAACCACGGCGCACTCAGGGGAGCACGCTCACCGCCACCTCGTAGGGTGAGCCCGCGTTGACGGCCGCCGGGTCGAACGCGCCGGTCAGGGCGTAGCGCGCGGCGATCTCGGCGCGCTCCTCCGGCCGGATCACGGCGTCGATGTCGGTGAAGCCGCCGGGCGCGCGCTGGTGGGCCAGGTTGATGACGACCTCGGGGCCCAGGCGGCGGTTGGCGCGCTGGAGCTCCGTCATGGCGGGGCGCCGGTCCGCCTCGTAGGCGGCGAGGGCGTCGGCCGGGTCGCGGTACAGCGCCATGGCGTGGGCGAGGGCGCGGGCGTCGACGATGGACTGGGTCGCGCCGTTGGAGCCGATGGGGTACATGGCGTGGGCGGCGTCGCCGATCAGGGTGGTGCGGCCGTGGCTCCAGCGGGCGAGGGGCTCGCGGTCGACCATGGGGTACTCGTAGGCGCCGTCGGAGGCGCGCAGGACGTCGGGCACGCTGACGCCGTCGAACTCCCAGCCTTCGTAGTGGTGGAGGAAGTCGTCGACCGGGACCGGCCGGTTCCAGTCGCCGCGTACGGCGTCGAGGCGCTCGGCGCCGGCGATGCGGTCGGCGGGCATCGCCAGCGCCCAGTTGACCAGGACTTCGGGACGCCGCAGGGTCGGCTCGGTCATCGGATAGACGACGGCCTTCTGGCGGTCGTCGCCCGCGATGAGCATGAAGGAACCGGTGTCCTTCGCCGCCATCCGCGACACGCCGCGCCACACGAGCATGCCGTTCCACGGCGGCGCGCCCTCGCCCGGGTGGAGCGCGGCGCGGACCGCCGAGCGGATGCCGTCGGCGCCGATCAGGACGTCCGGTTGGAGCGAGGCGAGGCCGCGGGTGGCGCCGGTGCGGTGGGCGAGGCGGACGCGCGGGCGGCCGTCGGGCAGGATCTCCAGCCCGGCGACGCGGACGCCGCCGACGATCGCGGCGGGGCCGAGCCGCTCCCGTACGGCCTCGGCGAGGACGAGCTGGAGGTGGCCGCGGTGGATCGACAGCTGGGGCCAGCGGTAGCCGGCGCGCAGGCCGCGGGGCTCACGGGAGATGAGGCCGCCGGAGCGGTGGTAGTAGCGCAGCTCCCGGGTGCGTACGGCGTCGGTCTCCAGGCGGTCGAGGACGCCGAGCGCGTCGAGCTCGCGGACGGCGTTGGGCATGATGTTCAGCCCGGCGCCGACGGAGCGGATCTCGCGGGCGGCCTCGACGACGGTGACGCGCTGGAACCCTGCGGCGTGCAGGGAGAGCGCGGCGGTGAGGCCGGCGATGCCGCCGCCGGCGATGAGTATGTGCGGGGTCATGGGGGCGCTCCTCTCACGCGGCCGGTGCGGGACGGTGCGGCACGGCGCCGCTCGCCGTGGCCGCGGTCACGGGCACAGGTGCGGGTGCGGTGGCCGGCCGCGGGGGTGCGACCGAGCGGCGCACCAGCGTCTCGTTGTCCCGCGTCAGGTCGAGGACCTCGCGCAGCAGCGCCACCGGGGCGCCGCCGCTGCCCTCGTCGTACAGCCGCAGCTCGTCGCTGTACGCCTTGCGCGCGATGCCGATGTGCCGGGCGCGGAACGTCTTGAGGATGCGCAGCACGCGGGCGAGCGAGCGGGCGGAGGCCACGAGCTGGGGCGGCAGCCGGTGCACGGTCTCCCAGCTCAGCGCGGCGGACAGCTTGCTGACGGCGGAGACGCCGCCCTTGTGGGCCGCGTAGAAGGCGCGCCACGACGGCAGGCTGTACTGGACGGACTCGTCGAGGAAGGCGTCGTACGCGGGCTGGGAGCGGTCGCACTGCCAGAGCGTCAGGTCCACCAGCCACAGGGGGACCTGCGCGGCGGCGGGCCCGAGGTAGTCGCGGCCCGCCACGTCGATCTCCTCGAAGTAGGAGCGCAGCGTCTGGGCGAAGAAGACGGGCGTGACGTTGGCGACGGTGAAGTCGATGGCGTCGACCATGGACTGGACGTGCTGTGCGGTGCGGTCCAGCGCGAGGGCGAAGCCCGGGTCGTACGGTTCGAGGCGGGCGAGCTGCGCGCAGGTGTCGAGCGCGGCGACGAGGCTGGGGAAGACCATCCGGACGGCCTCCTGGAGGTGGGCCTCCATCTCGTGGCCGGTGTACATCCGCTGGCGCCGGCCGAGCGGGTTCCAGGTGGTGTAGTGGTGCACGGTGTCGCGGGGCACCATGTCGGTGCGGCGGGCCAGCTCCTCCAGGACGGGCAGGGCCTCGGGCACGACGGCGAGGGGTTCGGTGCCGTGACGTTTCAGCGAGCCGAGGAGCATGCCGAGGTCGCGCATCCCGGCGAGCGCCTCGACGACGCTCCATTCGGCGACCCGGTCGAGGTCGGGGATGAGGGCGCGCAGCGCGACGGTGAGCGCCGGGACGTCGGCGTCGCGGTTCATCGCGGGGAGCGCGGCGAGCAGCGGATCGGCGCCGAGTGGATCGGCCGCGCGTATCTCGGCTATGCGGTAGCGCGGTTCGGCGACGGTGTCCAGACCGGGCGCGACAAGGTCGTACAAGGTCAACGGGAAGCCCCCCTCGGGCAGTCTCGGGTCGGGGTGGTGGCGCGGCCGCTTGGTCAGGCGGCCGCGCGGTTACCGCAGGTCACCCACCCGGTCCTGGCGTGGCGGCGCCGGTACGGGCGCGGGCGGGGTCAGCCGTACGGACAGCAGTGCGGCCACCGCCGCGAAGGCGGCGCCGACGAGCAGGGCGGCCTGGAAGCCAACTGTCGCCGCATGGGCAGTGGCTGTGGCCGGGGTCGCCGTGCCCGTACGGGCGGTGGCGACGGCCACCAGGACGGCGAGGCCCAGGACGGAGCCGAACTGCTGACTGGTGTTGACGAGCCCGGAGGCCAGGCCCGTCTCGGCGGGCGAGGCCTGGGCGGTGGCGGCCACGTTGGTGGTGACCATGACCAGCGGCAGGGCGACACCCAGCAGGAGGCTGGGTGCGAAGACGGTGGTGAAGAAGGTGCCGTCGGGCGTGAGGGCGAACGCGAGCCACACCATGCCGACGAGGAGGAGGACGAACCCGAGGACCGTGGCGGCGCGCAGGCCGAGGCGGCCGATGATCCGCCCGGTCTGCGGGGCGGTGGCGACGACGACCACGGAGAGCGGCAGCAGCCCGAGTCCGCCGCCCAGCGGCGAGTGCTCCAGCACCTGCTGGAGGTACAGGCTCACCAGGAAGAACATCGGGAACAGCGCCATCTGGGCGAGCGCGCTCAGGCCGTTGGCGAGCCGCAGCGTGGGCCGCTTCAGCACGGCGGGCGGCACGAGGGGCCGCGCGACGCGGGTCTCCAGCACCGCGAAGGCGGCGAGCAGGACCAGCCCGGCCGCGCCCGCGACGAGGCTGCGGCCGACGAGGGCGTACGCGACGAGGCCGAGGCCGCCGGTGGCGGTGAGCGCGCCGAGCAGGTCGAAGCCACGCTCGGCGCCGCGCGTGGAGCCGTCGAGGAGGCGGAGCGCGAGGACCGCGAGGAGCGCGGCGACGGCGACGTTCAGCCAGAAGGTGGAGCGCCAGCCGAGGACGTCGGTGAGGACGCCGCCGAGCACGGTGCCGAGCACCCCGCCGAGCCCGCCCATCGCGGCGAACGCGCCGAGCGCCTTGTGCCGCGCGGGCCCGTCCGGGAAGAGGACCAGCAGCAGCGCGAACGCGGCGGCCGCGGCGAGCGCGGCGCCGACGCCCTGCACGGCGCGCGCGGCGACGAGCGCCCCGGCGGAGCCGGCGAGCGCGCCCACGGCGGAGGCGGCGGCGAGCAGCCCGAGCCCGGCGACGAACAGCCGCCGGTGGCCGAGCAGGTCGGCGGTGCGCCCGCCGAGGAGGAGCAGGCCGCCGAAGGTGATGAGGTAGGCGTTGGCGACCCACGACAGCCCGGCGGAGCCGGAGCCGAGGTCCTCGCCGATCGACGGCAGCGCGACGTTGACGATCGCCGTGTCCATGATCAGCAGTAGCTGCGTGGCCGCGAGCAGCGCCAGCGCGCCGCGCAACGGCCGCGTCCGGGTCCCGCTCACCGCCGCACCTCCGGCACGGCATGACCGGCGACGCCCGCCGGGCCCGGCCGCGCGGCACGGGTCACGCCGGCACCACACCCCCGCGCCATCGAGGGCGAGCCCGCCGGGGCCGGCCGGGCGGCAGCGTGCCGCGCCGCGGGCGCCGAGCGCCGACAGCGGCGCGACGGGCGCGGCACCGCCGCCCCGGCCGGGGGCAGGGCCGGGTCCGGGCAGGGCCACCGCACGGCGGCCACCGCGGTACACCGGGCAGTCAGGCCCGGTTCGCCTCCGGGGCGCTCACGCGTGCGTCGACGGTCGATCGTGCTCGGTCGCTCGTTCCTCACGACCCTCCGCGCGTTCTCCCTCTCGACGCCCGCGCGCCCCTTCGGCCGGCGCCCCGCGAAGAGAGCAGGCACCACCGGCGAAAACGTCCGCGTCACCGGGACGCCCCCAGCTCGTAGCCGTCCAGGCAGGCCTGCGCCAGGGACTCGCACGCGGCGGTGTCGCCCTCCCAAGCCTGCTGCATCAGATAGATGTGCGGTGCGCCGTGGTAGAAGCGCTCGTACTGCTCGTGGCGGCCGGCGAACTCCGAGCCGAGCGCGTCCCACGCCAGCTTCAGCAGCTTGATCCGCTCCTCGGCCGGGGTGCCGGGCGAGCGGATGTACTTGCGGACCAGCGGGCCGAGCTCCGGGTGGAGCAGGTCCTCGCCGGAGGCGGGGAGCTGGATGAGGCCGCCGCCCGCGAGGAGCTTGATCTCCTGGACGGTCTGCGGGTAGAGCTCGCCGGCCATGATGCGCTGCGCGAAGGAGATGTCCTTGCCGGGCATCACCCCGCCGCGCCCGCCGTCGACCTGTTCGTACGACGCCTCGGCGGCCAGCACGAACGCCTTCGCCTGCGCGACCCGCCCCATCAGCCGGCCGATCGCCTGGGTGACGGGCGGCAGCTGGTACGTGTTGTTGGCCTTGGTCAGCAGGATGGCGACGCCCGTCAGGAACTCGAGCTTGGTCCAGAAGCGGGTGGCCGCCTGGTGCACGAAGTTCAGGTACGCGGGCGTCTGCCACCACATCCGGAACGACACGTCGACGTTCCGGTAGGCGAGCACCCGCTCCCAGGGCACGAAGACGTCGTCGCACACCAGCAGCGCGTCGTTCTCGTCGAAGCGCGAGGAGAGCGGGTTGTCGAAGACGCTGCGCGCCTGCGCCTCGTACGACGTGCGGGAGAGGAACTTCAGCCCGGGGGTGTCGATGGGGATCGAGAAGCAGACCGCGTGCTCGACGTCCTGCGGGGCGAGCGGCTCGATGGTGCCGACGATGACCTCGTTGCCGAAGACGGCCGCGGTGCCGATCATCTTGGCGCCGCGCACCACGATCCCGCCGTCCTTCTCGGCGACGACCCGCACCACCAGGTCGTCCTCCTCCTGCTCGGAGGCCGGCTTGGTCCGGTCGATCTGCGGGTTGGTGATGGTGAAGGTCGGGTACAGGTCGCCCTCGGCGAGCCGCCGGTGGTACGCGAGGGCGGCGTCGGAGCCGTCGTACGCCTCCGTCGTGAACAGCCCCGGCACCGCGGCGAAGCCGGCCGCGCCGCCCGCCATGTAGTCGGGCGTGCGGCCCAGGAAGCCGAAGCTCGCCTCCGCCCACACCTTGTACGCCCGGCGGCGGGCGACGAGGTCCTCGTACGAACGCGGGATGGCGTACGCGCGGTGGACACCGCCCTGCGTGAGGACCGGCGTGTGCTCGGAGTCGTGCGCCAGGTCGTACAACCGCGCGATCGACGCCGCGGTGTTACGGAAGGCGGGGTGCGAGGTGACGTCCTCCACCCGCTCGCCGTCGAGCCATATCTCGCGCCCGTCGCGCAGCGACGCCAGATAATCCTGACCGGACCTGGTCACCTGTTCTCCTCTTGCGTAACGGCATTGCCGCAGCAGAGCCTGTCTGGCCGTAACGGCCTGCGGCAATGAACGTCCGTCCAGCCGCACTTAAGAACCTGCCAGTGGGGTCGGGGTCCGTACCGGTCGGAATGGACCCGCGGCGCGGGTGGTCTCACGCCGCCGTCGCGCCCGAGCGGTACTCCCCCGGCGTCACGCCGAACCACTTGCGGAACGCCAGGTGGAAGCCGACCGCGCTCTGGTAGCCGACCCGCTGCGGCACCGCCGACTGCGGCAGCGACGTCTCGCCGAGCAGCCGCGCCGCCTCCTGCATCCGCCGTCCCGTCAGATGGCGGGCGGGGGCCTCGCCGACCAGTTCGCGGAAGGCGGCGGTGAAGGCCGAGCGCGACATGCCGACCTCCTTGGCCAGGGACTCGATGGTCCACGGCTCCGCGAACCGGGTCGCGATCATCACCAGCGCCCGGCTGATCCCGGGGTGCCGCAGCACCGGCAGGGACGCCGGGTTCTCCGCGAACTCGCGCAGCAGCGGCCGCAGCGCCAGCACCAGGGCCATCTCGAAGGCGCGCAGGGTGATCAGCCGGTCCCCGGGACCGACCGGCCGGTCCGGAGAGGCGAGCAGCCGCAGCGTGTCGCGCAGCAGCGGCTCGCGGTCCACCTGGGAGCGGTCGAGCACGAGCACCCAGGGCAGCGCCTTGTACAGGCCGGTCGCGGCGCTGGCGTCGTAGTGCAGCCCGGCGCACAGCAGCCGGCTCTGCGGGCCGCCGCCGGAGATGCGGATCTCGCCGGAGGTGCCGGGGACCCGCTCGGGCAGCATGGCCTTGAGCGGCACGCCCTGCCGTTCGGGCCGGTCGGCGAGGCGGTGCGCGGTGCCCGTCGGGAAGACGGCCAGGTCCCCGGCGTGCAGCTCCTGCGGCACCTGGCCCTCGGCGGTGATCCAGCAGCCGCCCTGGACGATGTAGTGCAGGACCGCGCAGCTCTGCTCGGCGTCGCCCTCGATCGCCCACGGGGCGCTGACGTGCCAGCGGCTGTCGAAGACCCCTGTGAGGCGCAGCGGCTGCAACAGCTCGCTGAGGAGGTCGTCACTGTCGGTACCTGCTTGATCGGTGCGTACGGTGTCCATGGACGATCCTTCAACCCCCGCCCCGGTTTGTTAATTGATCGGCCAAAGCCGTCGCCGCCAGCCTGTGGAGTGCCGTCATGGCAGCAGAGACACCCTATCGAAGGGCCCTTCAGGCACATGTCCGATCACCTTTCCCAGCCCATGCAGACGCCCGCGCCGATGCGGGTCTCGGTCGTGGGGGCGACCGGTTTCCAGGGCGGCGCGATCGCCCGTCTCCTGGCGGAGCGGCACCACCGCGTCCGCACCCTGACCCGCCGTCCGGAGGGCGACCGGCCGCCGCTGCCGGGCGTCGCCCTCGCCTCCGGTGACCTGGCCGACGCCGAGGCCGTACGGCAGCTCTTCGACGGGGCGACGCACGCGGCGGTGACGATGCCGCTGGTGTACGAGCCCCAGCGGGTCCGCCGGTACGCGCGCAACATCGCGGCGGCGGCCGTGGACTCCGGGGTGCGGCGCCTGGTCTACAACGCCAACACGCGCGTACCGTCCGTCTCCACCGACGTGGCGGCGTTCGAGACGCGGCGGATCACCGAGGAGGTGCTGCGCGACAGCGGCGTCCCGCTGGTGGTGCTGCGCCCGCCGGTCTACCTGGACAACCTCTTCAGCCCGTGGAACGGCCCCGCCCTGGTCAACGACGGGGTGCTCGCCTATCCGCTGCCCGCGCACACGCCGACGGCCTGGCTCTCGCACCGGGACCTGGCGGAGGCGGTGCTGGCGGCGCTCACCGCGGACGGCGTGGAGGGCCGGACGTTCGACATCGGCGGGGAGCGGACGCTGACCGGCGAACAGCTGGCCCAGGCCTTCGCGCGGGGGCTCGGCCGTCCGGTGCGGTACCAGGCACTGGATCCGGTCGCTTTCGAGCAGGGCCTGGCGGCGGTCCTGGGCCCGGCCGCGGCGGCCGGTGTGGCGGGCATCTACCACTACATGGCGTCGGGCACGGACGAGACGCTGATGGCGGGTGACGACGGCGTTTCGGCGCGGGCGTTGTCGCTGCGGCAGGCGCCGGTGGACGAGTGGGTCAGCCGGCAGCCGTGGCAGGTGTGGGCCAACGACCCGGAGGAGCACAACGCCCAGTCCCGGGCGTGACGACGGCTCGTCAGCGACTGCTCGTCGGCTGCCCGACGGCTCCTCGTCACCCATTCGGCGGAAACAAGCCAACCGGTCCCGGAATCAACCATACGGGGCCGGTTTCCCGTTTCCCTGATGCACCGTAGGAGTTAACAACGCGCCGGATTGCCCACCCGAACGGTGTGGGAAGGCTCCTGCGGTACCCGCCCACCCGAGTGAACCCGGACAGGAGCGGTGATGCCTGCGCCCCGCCACTCGTCAACGGAGCAGCTACAAAGAGCGATACCCCGTACGCAACCCTCAGGTGATGCCGTGAACTCGCTGATTGGTCGCATTCCCGTCCTCGATGTCCGCCCTCTGGTCGACTGCGGCAGAAGGCCAGCCAAGGCGGTGGTCGGCGAAACCTTTCAGGTCACGGCCACCGTGTTCCGCGAAGGCCACGACGCCGTGGCCGCCAATGTCGTCCTGACGGACCCGGCCGGCCACGACGGCCCCTTCACCCCGATGCGCGAGCTCGCGCCCGGGACCGACCGCTGGGGCGCCGAGGTCACTCCGACGGCCGAAGGGCGCTGGTCCTATCGGGTCGAGGCGTGGAGCGACCCGGTCGCCACCTGGCGCCACCACGCCGGGATCAAGATCCCGGCGGGCCTCGACACCGAGCTCGTCCTGGCGGAGGGCGCGGCCCTGCACGAGCGCGCCGCCGAGGGCGTACCGAAGAGCGAGGGCCGCGAGGCCGTGCTCGCGGTGGTGGACGCGCTGCGGGATGCGCGGCGGTCGCCCGAGGAGCGGTGGCGAGCCGCCCTCGCACGGGAGGCCGTGGACGCCCTGTCCCGGCACCCGCTGCGCGAACTGGTGACCTCCTCGCGCCCGTTGCCCCTCCTCGTGGAGAGGGAGCGGGCGCTTTTCGGTTCCTGGTACGAGATGTTCCCGCGCTCCGAGGGCGCCCGCGTGGAGAACGGACGCCTCGTTTCGGGCAATTTCCGCACCGCGGCCGAGCGGCTGCCGGCCATCGCCGCGATGGGCTTCGACGTGGTGTATCTGCCGCCGATCCACCCCATCGGCACCACGCACCGCAAGGGCCGCAACAACTCCCTGACCGCCGGGCCCGACGACGTCGGCGTGCCGTGGGCGATCGGCTCGGCCGAGGGCGGCCACGACGCGATCCACCCGGACCTCGGCACCATGGAGGACTTCGACGCCTTCGTGGCGCGCGCCCGCGAGCTGCGCCTGGAGGTCGCGCTGGACTTCGCGCTCCAGTGCTCGCCGGACCACCCGTGGGTGCGGAAGCGCCCGCAGTGGTTCCACCACCGGGCCGACGGCACCATCGCGTACGCGGAGAACCCGCCGAAGAAGTACCAGGACATCTATCCCCTCGCGTTCGACCAGGACATGCGGGGCATCGTCCGCGAGACGCTGCGCGTGCTGCGGCACTGGATGGCCCACGGCGTCCGCATCTTCCGCGTCGACAATCCGCACACCAAGCCGGTGGTCTTCTGGGAGAAGGTCATCGCCTCCATCCGCCGCACCGACCCGGACGTGCTCTTCCTGGCGGAGGCGTTCACCCGTCCCGCGATGATGCACACGCTCGCCGCGGTCGGCTTCCACCAGTCGTACACGTACTTCACCTGGCGCAACGGCAAGCAGGAGCTCACCGAGTACCTGACGGAGCTGTCCGGGGACGCCGCCGCCTACATGCGGCCGAACTTCTTCGTGAACACCCCGGACATCCTGCCCGGCTACCTCCAGCACGGCGGCCGGTCGGCCTTCGAGGTGCGGGCGGTGCTCGCGGCGACGATGTCGCCGACGTGGGGCGTGTACGCCGGGTACGAGCTGTGCGAGAACACGCCGGTGCGCGAGGGCAGCGAGGAGTACCTCGACTCGGAGAAGTACGAACTGAGGCCGCGCGACTGGGAGGCGGCGGAGCGCGAGGGGCGGACGATCACCCCGCTGATCACCGCGCTGAACCGGATCCGGCGGCGCAACGCGGCGCTGCGGCAGCTGCGCTCGATCCGCTTCCACCACGTCGACAACGACGCGGTGATCGCCTACAGCAAGCGGTCGGGTTCGAACATTGTTCTGACGGTCGTCAACCTCGACCCGCACCATACCCACGAGGCGACGGTCTCGTTGGACATGCCGGAGCTCGGCCTCGACTGGCACGAGACCGTACCGGTGCGCGACGAGCTCACCGGCGAGACCTATCACTGGGGCAGGGCCAACTATGTGCGCCTGGAACCGGGCGTCACTCCCGCGCACATCCTCGTCCTGCGACCGTCCCCGCCGATCGGAGGGTCACCCACATCATGATCGTCAACGAGCCCGTCCACGACACCTTCGAGGACACCCCCGCCAAGGACCGCGACCCCGACTGGTTCAAACGAGCCGTCTTCTACGAGGTGCTCGTCCGCTCCTTCCAGGACAGCAACGGCGACGGCGTCGGCGACCTCAAGGGCATCACCGCCAAGCTGGACTACCTCCAGTGGCTCGGAGTCGACTGCCTGTGGCTGCCGCCGTTCTTCAAGTCGCCGCTGCGCGACGGGGGTTACGACGTCTCGGACTACACCTCCGTCCTGCCGGAGTTCGGCGACCTCGCCGACTTCGTGGAGTTCGTCGACGCCGCCCACCAGCGCGGCATGCGGGTGATCATCGACTTCGTGATGAACCACACCAGCGACCAGCACCCGTGGTTCCAGGAGTCCCGCGCCCACCCCGACGGGCCGTACGGCGACTACTACGTCTGGGCCGACGACGACAAGCAGTTCGAGGACGCCCGGATCATCTTCGTCGACACCGAGACGTCCAACTGGACCTTCGACCCGGTGCGCAAGCAGTACTACTGGCACCGGTTCTTCTCGCACCAGCCGGACCTGAACTACGAGAACCCCCGCGTGCAGCAGGAGATCCTCTCCGCGCTGCGCTTCTGGCTGGACCTGGGCATCGACGGCTTCCGCCTCGACGCCGTGCCGTACCTGTACCAGCAGGAGGGCACGAACTGCGAGAACCTCCCGGCGACGCACGCCTTCCTCAAGCGGGTCCGCAAGGAGATCGACGCGTCCTACCCGGACACGGTGCTGCTCGCCGAGGCCAACCAGTGGCCCGAGGACGTCGTCGACTACTTCGGCGACTTCCCCAGCGGCGGCGACGAGTGCCACATGGCGTTCCACTTCCCGGTGATGCCGCGCATCTTCATGGCGGTGCGCCGCGAGTCGCGCTACCCCGTCTCCGAAATCCTGGCGAAGACCCCGGCGATCCCGGCGGGCTGCCAGTGGGGCATCTTCCTGCGCAACCACGACGAGCTGACGCTGGAGATGGTCACCGACGAAGAGCGCGACTACATGTACGCGGAGTACGCCAAGGACCCGCGGATGCGCGCCAACATCGGCATCCGGCGGCGGCTCGCCCCGCTGCTGGACAACGACCGCAACCAGATCGAGCTCTTCACCGCCCTGCTGCTCTCCCTCCCCGGCTCGCCGATCCTCTACTACGGCGACGAGATCGGCATGGGCGACAACATCTGGCTCGGCGACCGGGACGCCGTGCGCACCCCGATGCAGTGGACGCCCGACCGCAACGCGGGCTTCTCCTCCTGCGACCCGGGGCGGCTGTACCTTCCGACCATCATGGACCCGGTCTACGGCTACCAGGTCACCAACGTCGAGGCGTCCATGGCCTCGCCGTCGTCGCTGCTGCACTGGACCAAGCGGATGATCGAGATCCGCAAGCAGAACCCGGCCTTCGGCCTCGGCTCCTACACCGAGCTGCCGTCGTCGAACCCGGCGGTCCTCGCCTTCCTGCGGGAGTACGGCGACGACCTGGTGATGTGCGTGCACAACTTCTCGCGCTTCCCGCAGCCGACGGAGCTGGACCTGCGGCTGTTCAACGGCATGCATCCGGTGGAGCTGATCGGCGGGGTGCGCTTCCCGGCGATCGGCGAATGGCCGTACCTGCTCACCCTCGCGGGCCACGGCTTCTACTGGTTCCGGCTGCGGAAGGACACGGTGAAGAAGTCCTCCGCGAAGGCCGTCAAGCCGGGTGCCGCGCAGGCGGCGACCCCGAATGCCGTGGCCCGGGGGTCGGCGGAGCCCCGGCCCGCGGCGAGCTGACCCCCCGTGGGCGGACCCCACCGGGGCCCGCCAACGGCGTCACCGCAACAGCGTCACCGCAACGGCGTAAAGGGCTCCGACGGTCGGCCGCCCGGCCCTCGCGCGGGCGGCATACCGAGGGGGCATATCCGCTCCGCAAGGCCTCGGCCAAAGGCGGGACGGTTCCTTCCGGTCGGGCGTTTCCGGCGGGCCGCCCTGGGAACTCTCCCCCTCATACGTCGACGGGTCTATCCGGACCATCCCCGCCCGACACGTCCCGCACAGCCGGACAGCAATCGCCGCATTCCGGGACACTCTGCACGTTCTGTGCATTCTGTAGTGCCCGGGGAAAGGACGCGCTGCCATGTCGGAGACCGCATCCACCGCCCGGGCACCGGTCGCCCTGCTCCCTTCCCTGGTGCCCCTGCTCCACGAATGGCTGCCGAGGCAGCGCTGGTTCGCCGGGAAGGGACGCCCCGTCACCGGCTTCACCCTCGTCTCGGCCACCGAGCTGCTCCGTGTCGACACCACGGGCCCCGGCCTGCTGCACCTGCTCGTGCGCGTCCAGCAGCCCGGCCTCGCCCCCTCGGCGCAGGCGGACTGCTACCAGCTGCTCCTCGGCGTACGGACCCATCTGCCGCCGCAGCTGGCCCCCGCGCTCATCGGCCGCCTGACGGACGGGCCGCTGGCCGGGCGCACGGTGTACGAGGGGCTGAGCGACCCGCGCCTGGCCTCCCTGCTGCTGGAACGATTGCGCACGCCCGGCCCGATGGGCCCGCTGCGCTTCTCGCGCACGGTGGCGATCCCGGACGGGCTCGCGCCGCGCGTGCTCGACGCCGAGCAGTCCAACTCCTCGCTCGTCTACGGCGACGCGTACATCCTGAAGGTGTTCCGCCGGATCTGGTCGGGCGCCAACCCGGACCTGGAGCTCCCGCTCGCGCTCACCCGCGCGGGCTGCGCCCGGGTCCCCGCGCCCGTCGCCTGGTACGAGACCGTCAACAACCACCCGGAGGCCAGCACCCTCGGCGTACTCCAGCCGTATCTGCGCGGCTCCCAGGACGGCTGGCAGCTCGCCCTGGACGCGCTCGCCGCCGGGCGGGACTTCACCGCCGAGGCGCACGCGCTGGGCCGGGCCACCGCCGAGGTGCACACCGCGCTCGCCGACGCTCTGCCCACGGTGGCGCTCGGCCGCCCGCAGACCGAGAACCTCGCCATCCAGATGACCCGCCGCCTCGACGCCGCCGCCCAGGCGGTGCCGGCGCTGCTGCCGTTCGTGCCGGGCCTGCGGGCCGCCTTCGAGGCGGTCGGCAAGCTCGCCGCCGAGGACGTCACCTGGCGGGCGCAGCGGGTGCACGGCGACCTCCACCTGGGCCAGACGCTCCGCACGGAGGACGGCGACTGGTCGGTGATCGACTTCGAGGGCGAGCCCGCGAAGCCGCTCGCCGAGCGCCGCCGCCCGCAGCCGCCCGTCCGCGACGTGGCCGGGATACTGCGCTCCTTCGACTACGCGGCCCGCTCCTACCGCCCCTGGAACCCCGACTGGGCCGAGCGCTGCCGCGACGCGTACTGCACCGGCTACGCCGAGGCCTCGGGCACCGACCCGCGCGACGAGCCCGCGCTGCTGCGCGCCTACGAGACGGACAAGGCCGTGTACGAGGTCCTGTACGAGGCCCGGCACCGGCCCGACTGGCTCCCGGTCCCGATGGCGGCGATCCGCCGTCTGGCCGCACAGCCCACCCCCTGAGACCCCCTGATGCCCTGACGTCCCGCACGCCTTCGAGGAGGCCCTTTCCCGTGACCCCCCGTCGTCCGACCCGCAATCCGGCAGCCCCGAAGTCCCGGCCCGTGAAGCAGACCCCCGTCGGGGAGGCCACCGCCCTGCCCACACCGCCGCCCGGCGCGACACCCCGGCCCCGCGCGGGCGCCGACGGCGTGGTCCCCGCCCCCCTCGACCCGGCCGACCGGGGGCGGCTGCTCGCCGGGGAGCACCACGACCCGCACGCGCTGCTGGGCGCGCACCCGGTCGCGGAGGGCGGCATCGCGATCCGGGCCCTGCGGCCGTACGCGGCCGGCGTCACCGTGCTCGTGGACGCCGACGGGTCGCGCACCGAGCTCCACGACGACGGCGACGGACTGTTCTCGGGCGTGCTGCCGCTCGCCGAGGTGCCCGCGTACCGGCTCCTGGTCACGTACGAGTCGGGTGTCGTCGAGGTCGACGACCCGTACCACTACCTCCCCGCGCTGGGCGAGCTGGACCTGTACCTGATCGGCGAGGGCCGCCACGAGCAGCTGTGGACGGCGCTGGGCGCGCACCCGATGACCCACCAGGGCACGGAGGGCACGCGCTTCACGGTGTGGGCGCCGAACGCGCGCGGGGTGCGGCTGGTCGGGGAGTTCAACTACTGGGACGAGGCCACCGGCCTGCCCATGCGGTCGCTGGGCTCCACCGGCGTGTGGGAGCTGTTCGTGCCGGGCATCGGCGAGGGCGCCCTGTACAAGTTCGCCGTCACCGGCCCCGACGGCAGGTGCTCGCTGCGCGCGGACCCGATGGCGCGGCGCACCCAGTGCCCGCCGGAGACCGCGTCCATCGTCACCGCCTCGCACTACGAGTGGCAGGACGACGACTGGATGGCGCACCGCGGCGACCGGCCCGTCCACGAGGCGCCCTTCTCGGTCTACGAGGTGCACCTGCCGTCCTGGCGCCCGGGCCTGACCTACCGGGAGCTGGCCGAGCAGCTGCCCGCGTACGCCAAGGAGCTCGGCTTCACGCACGTCGAGCTGATGCCGGTCGCCGAGCACCCGTACAGCCCGTCGTGGGGCTATCAGGTCACCGGCTTCTACGCCCCCACGGCCCGCCTCGGCACCCCGGACGACTTCAAGTACTTCGTGGACGCCTGCCACCGCGCGGGGATCGGCGTGATCGTGGACTGGGTGCCGGCGCACTTCCCGAAGGACGACTGGGCGCTGGCCCGCTTCGACGGGACCCCGCTGTACGAGCACCCGGACCCGCGGCGCGCCGAGCACCCGGACTGGGGAACGCTCGAGTTCGACTACGGCCGCACCGAGGTCCGCAACTTCCTCGTGGCGAACGCCGTGTACTGGTGCGAGGAGTTCCACATCGACGGCCTGCGCGTCGACGCCGTCGCCTCGATGCTGTACCTGGACTACTCCCGCGAGGGCGGCGAGTGGGCGCCGAACGAGTACGGCGGCCGGGAGAACTTCGACGCGGTCTCCTTCCTCCAGGAGATGAACGCCACCGTCTACCGCCGCTGCCCGGGCGTGGTGACGATCGCCGAGGAGTCCACCGCCTGGGAGGGCGTGACCCGCCCCACCGACGCGGGCGGGCTGGGCTTCGGCCTGAAGTGGAACATGGGCTGGATGCACGACTCGCTGGTGTACGTCTCCAAGGAGCCGGTGCACCGCAAGTACCACCACAACGAGATGACGTTCTCGATGGTGTACGCGTACAGCGAGAACTACGTCCTGCCGATCTCGCACGACGAGGTGGTGCACGGCAAGCAGGCCCTGGTGACGAAGATGCCCGGCGACTGGTGGCAGCGGCGCGCCACGCACCGGGCCTACCTGGGCTTCATGTGGGCGCACCCCGGCAAGCAGCTGCTCTTCATGGGCCAGGAGTTCGCCCAGGGCGCCGAGTGGTCCGAGGCGCACGGCCCCGAGTGGTGGCTGCTGGCGGACGACTACCACTCGGCCGGCGACCACCGGGGCGTGCGGGACCTGGTGCGCGACCTGAACCGCGTGTACACCGCGACGCCCGCGCTGTGGGAGCGGGACACCGTCCCGGAGGGCTTCCAGTGGGTGCTGGGCGACGCGGCGGACGACAACGTCTTCGCGTTCCTGCGGTACGACGCGAAGGGCGACCCGCTGCTGGCGGTGAGCAACTTCTCGCCGGTGGTGCGCGACGGCTACCGGCTGTGGACGCCGGAGGGGGTCTCCGCGTGGACGGAGGTCCTCAACACGGACGCGGCGCAGTACGGCGGCAGCGACGTGCGCAGCGGCGCCCTCGTGCAGCGGGAGGCGGACCACGACGGCATCCGCCTGACGCTGCCGCCGCTCGCGACGGTCTACCTCAGGCCGGCGTGACGGCGCTCGCGGTCCCGGCGGTCCCAGCGCTCCTGATGACCCCCAGCCGCTGGGTCGCGCGGGTCAGCGCCACGTAGAGGTCGTTGACGCCGTGCGGCCCGGCGGCGCGGATGCCGTCCGGGTCGGCGACGATCACCGTGTCGAACTCCAGGCCCTTCGCCTGCCGCGGTTCGAGGAGGACGACGGGCCGGGTGAGGTCGGGCACCGGCCCGTACGCGGCGTCCGGGAGCGCCTCGCGCAGCGCCTCGTGGTGTCCCGCCGGGGCGATGACCGCGAGGCGTCCCTCGGCGGGCAGTTCGCGCCGTACGGCGCCGGCGACCGCGCCCGGCAGGTCGTCGGTCTCCGCTTCCCAGGGCGGGACGCCGGTGGAGCGCACCGAGCGCGGCGGCTCGAACTCCGGGTCCTCGGCGCGGCGCACCCGGGCCGCGACCTCCATGATCTCGGCGGGGGTGCGGTAGTTGACGCCGAGGCGTACGTGCTCGAAGCGGTCGCCGACGTACGGGCCGAGGATCTCCTGCCAGGAGCCGCAGCCGGCGGCGTCGCCGGTCTGGGCCGGGTCGCCGACCAGGGTCATGGAGTGGGTGGGGACGCGGCGCATCAGCAGCCGCCACGCCATCGCGGACAGCTCCTGCGCCTCGTCCACGATGACGTGCCCGAACGCCCAGGTGCGGTCGGCCGCGGCGCGCTCGGCGGCGCTGCGGTGGTCGGCCTCCTCGTGGCGCTCGGCGAAGCGCTCGGCGTCGATGATGTCGTGGGCGCCGAGCACCTCCGACTCCTCGTCCTCGAACTCGTACGTCCGCGAGGCGTACGAGACGTCGAGCACGCCCTGCGCGTAGGCGATGCGGAGGTTGCGCTCGCGCTCGGCGGCGGCGCGCTCGGCGGTGTCGTCGTGCCCGAGGAGCTCGGCGGCCTCGTCGAGCAGCGGCACGTCGGCCTCGGTCCAGTCGGCCTCGGTCCACTCGCCCTCGTCCCTGCGGACGAACTCGGCCTCGCCGTCGGGGAGGTAGCCGTCGGGCTCCGCGAGGAAGCGGGCGACGAGCTGCTGCGGGGTGAGTGTGGGCCACAGCTCCTCGATGGCGGCGTGGACGTGCGGGCTGGCGGCGATCTCCTTGCGCATCTGGGTGATGTCGGAGGCGTCCAGGAGGTTCGGGCCGCCGAAGGGGTCGGCGCCGAGGCGCTCGGCGAGCTGCTCGGTGAGCGCGTCGATGACGCGGAAGGCGAAGCGCGGGCGGGCGAGGTTGTGCGGCAGGCCGGTGGCGCGGGCGTCCCAGCGGGCGTCCTCGGCCGTGTTCCGGTCGAGGAGGAGGGTGCCGTAGTCGTCGTGGTCGATCTCCAGGGGCGCCTCGGTGGGCGGCACCGTCTGCTGGTCGCGCACGTACCGGGCGAGGACCTCGGCCATGCTCGCGCGGCCCTTTATCTCGGCCGCCTCGGGGGTGTCGGTGCCGGTGGCCCGTACGCCGGGGAAGAGCTCGCCCAGGGTGGCGAGCAGCACGCCGGTCTCGCCGAGCGCGGGCAGGACTTCGCCGATGTAGCCGAGGAAGGCGGGGTTGGGGCCGACGATGAGGACGGCGCGGCGGGCGAGCTGCTCGCGGTACGCGTAGAGGAGGTACGCGGCGCGGTGCAGCGCGACGGCGGTCTTGCCGGTGCCGGGGCCGCCCTCGACGACGAGGACGCCCTGGTGCGGGGCGCGGATGATGCGGTCCTGCTCGGCCTGGATGGTCTGCACGATGTCGCTCATGCGCCCGGTGCGGGCGGCGTCGAGCGCGGCGAGCAGCACCTCGTCGGCGTCGGGGTTCTCGTGGCCGGTACGGGTGGGGTCGTGCAGGTCCAGGATCTCGTCGTGGAGGGCGGTGACCTCGCGCCCCCGGGTGGTGATGTGGCGGCGGCGCCGCAGGCCCATGGGCGCGTGGCCGGTGGCGAGGTAGAAGGGCCGCGCGACGTCGGCGCGCCAGTCCACGACGAGCGGCGTGCGCTCCTCGTCGTCCTCCCGGATGCCGATGCGCCCGATGTGGTGATCGCGCCCGTCCCGGAACTCCAGCCGCCCGAAGCAGAGCCCGTTCTCCCCGGCGTCGAAGGCGGCGAGCAGCCCGGACTGCTCGGCCACGAGCACGTCGCGCTCCAGCCGCGCCTGGAAACCGCTGCCGCGGTCCTTGAGGGCGGCCTGGACGGCGCGCTCGGCCTGGTCGCGCAGGTGGTCGAGTCGCGCGTAGAGCCCGGTGATGAATTGCTGCTCTTTCCGCATGTCCTCGGTTGACAATTCGACTCCTGCTGCGATAGAGTTCGCTTATTCGACTTCCTTGTGCGCTTTTCCATGGGCGCACGCGAACCATTAAATATACGCGAGAAAAAGCCCCGGCCGCTATTGCGGACCGGGGCTTTTCCGTACGTACGCATGCTCAGGCCAGCACGTCCTCCAGCTCCAGGAGCAGCCGGCGCTTGGGACGGGCGCCGACCATCGACTTCACCGGTTCGCCGCCGCGGAAGACCATCAGCGTGGGCGTCGACAGCACCGCGTACCGCGATACCGTCTCGGGATTGCTGTCGACGTCTATCTCGACCACCTTCAGCCGGTCGGACTCCTCGGCGGAGACCTCCTTCAGCACCGGGGCGAGCTGGCGGCAGGGGCCGCACCAGGTCGCGGTGAACTTCACCAGGACCGGGCGGTCCGCCGCCAGGACCTCCGTACCGAACTCCGCGTCCGTCACCTCGATCATGGGGTACTTCCTCCGAATTCGCAGCGTGGTTCGGGCGTTTCGGTCGCCAGCGTGAGCCGGGCGGCGACCTCGGCGCGGATCGACTGCAACTGGCCGATCAGGCCGTCGAGCTCGGCGAGCTTGCGCCGATAGACGTCGAGCGACGCCGGACAGGCGTCCCCGGCCGGATGCCCGGCGCGCAGGCAGTCCACGAACGGCCGCGTCTCCTCCAGGTCGAACCCGAAGTCCTGCAGCGTGCGGATCTGCTGGAGCAGCCGCAGGTCGGTCTCGTCGTACGTGCGGTAGCCGTTCTCCGCCCGCCGGGCGGGGAGCAGGCCCCGGGACTCGTAATAGCGCAGGGTGCGCGTGGTCGTCCCCGCGCGCCGAGCGAGCTCGCCGATTCGCATGCGTCGAACGTAGGCCTTGACGTCGGCGTCAAGGCAAGAGGGGGCTGCCGGGGCGGACCGCTGTGGTTTCCTGACCCGATGACTGGTCTCCGCTTCGAACAGCCCCGCGACGACGCCGCGTTCAAGGACTGGCAGCACGTCCACAACGTCGTCATCCCGACGCATCACCTCTCCCTGGACGACGTACGCGAACGGGCGCGGCGCCACCGCCTCGAAGTCGCCTACCTCGGCGACGAGCTCATCGGGTGCAGCACCGTGCGCCCGCCCGAGGGCGGGTCTGGCACGGCCACCGTGATCGCCCGGGTGCTCGCCGCGCACCGGCGGCGGGGGTTCGGGGAGGAGCTGTACGCGCGCGGGCTCGAGCGGGCGCGGGAGCTGGGCGCCGAGGTGGTCGAGACGTGCGTGCTGGCGTCCAACGAGGACGGACTCCGGTTCGCGCTGAAGCACGGGTTCGTGGAGACGGAGCGCTACCTGCTGCCGGGGGACACCATTCCGTGGATCGACTTGCGGCTGACCTGAACCCCGCCCCGCTCCGTCGGCTCGACCCCGATCAGACGAGGGCGTCGAGTGCGGCGAGGACGTCGGCCGGTTCCGCGCGCGTGGTGTAGTCGGTGCTCACGAAGGCCCAGCGGATGGTGCCGTCGCGGTCGATGACGTACGTCGCCGGCAGCGGAAGGGTGCGCGGGTGGCCTCCGTTGACGCGCTGGAGGTCGAAGCCGAGCCTGTCGTAGACGGCCGCGAGGTCGTCGGGCAGGTCGAAGGCGAGCCCGTACTGCTTCGCCGTGTCCGAACCGACGTCGCTCAGGACGTCGAACGCGAGGCTGTGCTTCTCGCTGAGGGACAGCGACTCGTCCGGGATCTGCGGGGACACGGCCACGAGACGGGCTCCGCGCGCGACGATGTCCGCGTGGTGCTCCTGGAGGGCGCGCAGGGCGATGTTGCAGTACGGGCACCACGCCCCGCGGTAGAAGGTGAGCACGACGGGGCCGTCGGCGAGCAGGTCGTCGAGGGCCACCGTGCGTCCGGCGGCGGAGGCGAGGGCGAACCGCGGGGCCTGCGCTCCGACGGAGAGGGCACGCTCGGCCTGTCCGGACACGGCGAGCTCCTCACCCGCCCGGTTCATGACCGCCCGCACCTCGGCGGGGATCTGCTGCTGACGGGCCTCGTAGAAGCTGCGCAGCTCGGCGTTGAGGGACATGGGCGGGATTCCTCCAGAACGGTGGCGGGGCGCGTGGACACCGCCGCGAAAGTTGGAACGGTCGTTTCAAGATAGCGTCGCACGACGGCTCACGCCAGCGCCGAAGCGGCTGCCGGGCGCTTTCGGAGCGTCTTTCAGAACGTGATGAAGGGACGGTGGTCGGCGAGTGCGAGGGCCCGGAAGAAGGCGCCCACGCGAAGCGCCTGACGCGCGACGAGGCGAAGGGCGGACGATCGGCTCGACCCGTAGGCGGTCACCCACAGCTTCGGTATGCGATTCATGTGGCACAGGGTGGAGGCGGGCACCGGACCGCCGGGCGATCGTGGACGAACCTGGACGGCG
This sequence comes from Streptomyces sp. NPDC003036, assembly GCF_040611175.1. NCBI lineage: Bacteria > Bacillati > Actinomycetota > Actinomycetes > Kitasatosporales > Streptomycetaceae > Streptomyces > Streptomyces sp. NPDC003036. The sequence continues at coordinate 73,281 of NZ_JBEXNO010000015.1, forward strand.
ATGGACCGGCAGCCCTAGGCGAGACGGCGGCACCCGGGCTATCTTGGAATCCCTATTTCAAGATGGCGGGGTGAATCATGCCGGACATCAAGCACTTCGATCCGGACGCGACCCTGGAGACGGTGGTTCGGCTCTTCTGGCGGCAGGGCATGGCCTCGACCGGGATCCAGGACGTCGTGACCGCCACCGGAGTCAACCGCTCCAGTCTCTACTCCACCTTCGGTGACAAGCAGGCCCTCTACCGGGCGGCCCTGCGCCGTTACCTCGAGCACCGCTCCCAGCCAGTCTTCCAGCGCCTCGCCGGGGACGCGAGAGGGCTGCCCGCCATCAGGGAGTTCTTCAACGGGCTGATCACGGCCCGCTGCTCGGGCGAGTATGCCCAGTGGGGCTGCATGGTCTCCAACGCCCACGCGGGGACCGAGAACGGTGACCCCCAGGTCCGGGCCATCCTCGACCAGCATCACCAGCAGCTGCGTGACGCCATGTACGCGGCGCTGGTCACGGCCGAGCGCCAGGGGCAGCTCGCCCCCGGCGTCGATCCCGCCGCTTCCGCGGACCTGTTGGCCCTCCTCGCTTACGGAGTCAATCTCCGCTCACGCGCCGGATCCGATGCGCGCGCCCTCACCGGCACGGTGAAGGCCGCTCTCGCCCCGCTCAGCGCCGCCGCCTCTTGATCGTGCTCGCGGAGGCGCCGACGTCCTCGGCATCGGCCGTGTAGTCCTCCGGCGACGTCTCGTCGATGCCCTCCGGAGCCTTGACGGCCTTGAGGACGAAGGTGAGGACGACGACGACCAGGACGTTGAGGACGAACGCCGTCAGGCCGATGTAGCCGATCTCGCCGATGCCGGGGATCTCGGCGGACGAGCCGCCGAAGTGCCTCTGGGTCGGGCTCGCGACGCCGTACGCGGCGGCCGTGCCGTAGACCATGCCGACCGCCCAGCCGGCGAGCAGCGCCCAGCGGTGGAACCAGCGGGTGAACAGGCCGCCCATCAGCGCCGGGAAGGTCTGGAGGATCCAGATGCCGCCCAGCAGCTGGAAGTTGATGGCGACGGTCTTGTCCATGGTGAGGACGAAGGCCAGCGCGCCCACCTTCACCAGCAGCGACACCAGCTTGGACACCTTCGTCTCCTGCTCCGGGGTGGCGTCCGGCTTCAGGAAGTCCTTGTAGATGTTGCGGGTGAAGAGGTTGGCCGCGGCGATGGACATGATGGCCGCGGGCACCAGCGCGCCGATGCCGATGGCCGCGAAGGCGACGCCCGCGAACCAGTCCGGGAACATGTTCTCGAACAGCTGCGGGATGGCCAGCTGGCCGTTCCGCACCTTCACGCCCGCCGCGATCGCCATGAAGCCGAGCAGCGCCAGCAGACCCAGCATCAGCGTGTAGAGGGGCATCACCGTGGTGTTGCGGCGGATCACGTCACGGCTGCGCGAGGAGAGCGTCGCCGTGATCGAGTGCGGATACATGAACATGGCCATGGCGGAACCGAGGGCGAGGGTCGCGTACGTCCACTGCGCGCCGGAATCGCTGACCAGCGCCCCCTTCGGCTTCCCGGTGGCCGGATCGGTCTGCGCGTACGCCTCGCCCGCCTTGCTGAAGATCTCGTCGAAGCCGCCCAGCTTGATGGGGAGGTAGATGATCGCCACCGTGATCACGATGTAGATCAGCGCGTCCTTGACGAAGGCGATCATCGCGGGCGCGCGCAGCCCGGAGGAGTACGTGTACGCCGCGAGGACACCGAAGGCGATCAGCAGCGGCAGGTCCTTGACGAACCAGTGCGTGGTCTCGCCGCCGCCCACGCCCATCACGTCCAGCACCGCTTGGATGCCGACGAGTTGGAGCGCGATGTACGGCATGGTCGCCAGGAGTCCCGTGAAGGCGACGGCGAGCGACAGGCCCTTGGAGCCGTAGCGGCCCCGGACGAAGTCCGCGGTCGTCACGTAGCCGTGCTTGTGGGAGACCGACCACAGGCGCGGCAGGAAGGTGAAGATCAGCGGGTAGACGAGGATCGTGTACGGGACGGCGAAGAAGCCCGCCGCGCCCGCCGCGTAGACGGCCGCGGGGACGGCGACGAAGGTGTACGCCGTGTAGACGTCGCCGCCCAGCAGGAACCAGGTGATCCAGGTGCCGAACGACCGGCCGCCCAGACCCCATTCGTCGAGACTGTGCTCGTTCTCGGCCTTGCGCCAGCGGGCGGCGCGGAAACCCATGACCGTGACGGCCAGGAAGAAGAAGACGAAGACGCCGAGCGCGACGCCGTTCACGCCGTCCTGCATGGTCGGCGTACCTCCCTTGAGGTGCGGAGACGAGGGGGCCGCGGGGTGGACACGGAGGGCGTGTCCACCCCGCGGAGTGGAGGGGACGGGGGTGCGTCAGGCGCGGGCGGGCTCGGGCTGCTCCGCTTTCGCGGCGGTTACCGGAGCGGCCGACGGAGGAACGGCCAGCATCTGCTGCTCCATGTGGTCGGGGATCGCCTTGCGGTAGAGCGGGACCGCGGCGGCCGTGGTCAGGACGGCGACCAGGACGAGCATGGAGAAGACCTCGGGCGTGATCATGCCCTGCGCCAGGCCGATGTTGATGAAGATCAGGATCATCAGGCCTCGGGCGTTCATCAGGCCGCCGACGGCCCAGGACTCGCGCCAGGAGAAGCCGACGGTGCGCATGGCGGCGGCGCAGCCCAGGTACTTGCCGACGAAGCCGGCCGCGAGGATCAGCACGAACGGAAGGATCATGCCCCAGCCGGCGAGGCCGCCGAGCTCGGTGTTCAGACCGGAGAAGGCGAAGAAGATCGGCAGGAGGAGGACGCAGACGATGTCCATCATCCGGCCGTGCAGGGCCGTCCGGAACGCCGGGTTCTCGGGCATGGCGAGGCCGGCGACGAACCCGCCGAAGACGGAGTAGATCCCGATGTAGTCGGTGAACAGGCCGGCCAGGAGCACGATGCCGACGACGATGTACATCTCCTCGAAGCCGAAGGCGCCGGTGCGCTGGACCCGGTCGCCCAGCGGACGCAGCAGCTTCTTGACGCCGAAGAGCATGACGACGACGAAGACCGCGGTCAGGCCGATCGTCTTGAAGACCTGCGTCGCTCCGGAGCCGGTGTGCATGGCGGAGAGGACGGCCAGGAAGCACCAGGCCGCGGCGTCGTCGATGGAGGCTCCGAGCAGGGTCATGCGGCCGAGCCGGGTGTTCTGCAGGCGCCGCTCGTAGAGGATGCGGGCGAGCATGGGGAAGGCGGTGATGGACAGGGCACCGCCGAGGAACAGCGCGAACTCGAACGGCGTCACGTCGGGCTTGGACAGCCGGTCGTACAGGAGGTAGCCGGCACCGGCGCCGAGCAGCAGGGACGGCAGGATGCCGGAGACCGCGAGGACGGCCGCGTTGCGGGTGTCGTTCCTGCCGCCGCCGGCGCGGTGGTCGAGTCCGGCGCCGACGAGGAACATGAAGACCGTCAGGCCGATGGTGCTGAGGACGTACAGGATCGGCTTCACCTCGGGGGCGAAGACCGCCTGCTGCGCCCCGGGGAAGAGGGCGCCGAACAGCGTGGGCCCGAGCAGGACGCCGGCGACCATCTCGCCCAGCACGCGAGGCTGCTTGACGAGGATGGCGAGCCGTCCGCACAGGGCGGAGACGGCCAGGATGACCACGATCGCCGGGAGGACCTTCAGGACGAGTTCGAGGTTCTTGTCGGTGGTACCGGACGCGAGCTGATACAGGGTGTGGTGCACGTCAGGCTCCCGGGTCAGGATCGTGCGGGGACGGTGGGGGTGGAGTCGAGGTCCGGTCCGGCCGCCCGCCGTGAGTGCGGACGGTGGCCGTCGGGGCCGAGCCCGAGGACCGAGGGCCAGCGCGGGTCGTCCGGTGCGACGACGAGCGACCGGGCGTACCGGCTGTCGAAGAACGACAGGACGAACATCGGCAGCAGGGTCCAGATGGCTACCTGCTCCAGGGGCCCGTTGCCGGTGAGGGCGGCGATGATGACCACCACGAAGATGTTCGGATAGGTCATGGCGGTGTAGTCGTCCAGCGTCTGCACGTGCTTGCGGCGCTTGAAGAGCGCCGCGACGAGCCGCAGGCCGACGGCGACGCCGAGTGCGGCGGGCGCGTATGTGGTGAAGGCGCCGAGGTCGAGCTTGAGCGTGACCAGGACGATGAACGCGGTGAGCAGCAGGACCGCCACGTAGCCGTTGCGCTCTCCGTACTTGGCGGTGCGGATCGGGGACCGCTTCCTGAGCTGCCGGACCAGGAGGTAGGCCGCGGCGACGACCCCGGTCGAGGTGGCGGCGCTGATGGCGACGGCCGGTGCCACTCCCTGGTGAAGGGTGGCGGCGAGGACGGCGGAGAAGGAGACCGTGGCGGCCAGCGAGGAGAGCAGGACCTGGGCGAAGGTCGGCATGATCATCCCGCCGAGGCAGCGGCTGACGGTCATCGCCACGACGGAACTCGGGGTGGCCAGGAAGATCGCGGCGAACGCGACCGTGCTGGTGTCGCCGACGTCCCACCAGTGCAGTACGGCGGCGAGGGCCAGAGGCAGGGCGAGGTAGCGCAGGGCGACGGAGCGCAGGATGCCCCTATCGGTGACGAAGGTGCGCGCGTTCTCCAGCTCGATGCGGCACATGGTGATCACGCTCGCCAGCACCAGCAGGAGCAGCAGCAGGTACGGCGAGGTGGCGAAGCGCAGACCGGCGACGTTTCCGAGGAGGCCGGCGGCGAGGCCTGCGCAGAAGACGACCGGGTGGTTGACGACCATCCAGTCGTAGACCATGTTCATGGTCTGGTTCTCGTTCTTCACGTACGACTGGACGCGGTCGCCGCGCAGCATCTCGGAGTTCGGCAGCCGCAGGTCGTACGACTCGTCGGCCGGCCGGTCGAGGATGAAGCGGCAGAGCAGCTCGACCACGTACTTGTGGGACACCACGCAGACCGTCTCGCCGCGGCGGAGCGCGGGCAGCAGCTCCCGGTCGTAGAAGGCGCGGACCCGGTCCTTGAACTGCCGGGCGGTCTCCCCGCCCCGCAGGGTCGGGCTGTCGGCGTTCATGGCGCGCTCGTACTCGGCGATGCCGTGGCGACGCTGCAGGATGGACTTGCTCTCCAGCGTGTAGCTGCCGAAGTCGCGTTCCATGAGGCGTTCGTCGACCACGACCTCGGGCCCGGTCTGGTCGCGGTCGCCGAGGATGACACCCGCGGTGTCGTACGCACGGCTGAGCGGCGAGACGAAGACGCGGTCGAACTCCTGGCCGCGGTGGCGTGCGGCGACCTTCTCCGCCTGAATGCGTCCGAGCATGGTCAGCGGCGCGTCGCGCTGCCCGGCGATCCGATGCACCGAGTTGCAGGTGGATTCACCGTGTCGGACCATGAACAGCCGGCTCAGCAGCTCCTGCTCGGCCTTATGTATCGGCGCCTGTTCCATCAGGCCCCCTTCTTCGGGGCGTGCTTGATCTGCCCGGCGTACTCGGAGTCCCATCCCGCCAGCTGCGTGATGTCGCAGAGGTTGTGCACGGCGTGCTTCTCCACCAGCGCCGTCAGCATGGCCACGGCCCGGCGCGCCCGGTCGGCGGTGAGGCCGAATTCGCGGGCGAGGGCGGCGCCGAAATCGGCCCCGTCGTCGGTGAGGATGGTGCGGTACTTCTCCCGCTCGGTGCGGTCCTCGGCCTTGAGGTAGGCGACGGTGTTCGGGTAGGCCGTCTCCCGGGCGTGGGCCAGAAGGCGCTCGCGCAGACGGGAGGTGTCCGACTCGCTCCCATCCAGGTCCAGGTCGGCCGCGATCCAGTCACTGCCGCGGACCAGGCAGTGGTGGACTCCGTCCGGAAGGTTCATCGTTTCCCCGTTGGTCTCGGCCTCCACCTGGCGCAGCACCTCCATCGCGGTGTCGAAGCACTGGTTGCGCAGGGTGCCGATGCTGAACACGAACGCGCCGAGACGGCCGCGGCGGGTGGTCTCGTCGCCCTGGCGCATCGGGCCGACGGCGAACAGGTTCCTGGCCGTCTCGCCGTCGGCGGCGACCAGCTGCCCGTGCGGGCCGACCTCGACGCCGCGGTGGGTCTTGCTCTGCGGCCGGGCCGTCCTGTGTCCGTGGACGAGCCCGCTCCACAGCGGGTGGTCCGTGCGCTCGTAGTCGGTGTTGTTGCCGAGGCAGTTGACGACGCGGTCCACGGTGATGTCCTCGCGGTCGGCGAAGACGACGCGGATCCTGGTGCCGTCCTCGACCAGCCGCATGTCCTGGATGGTGGCCGGGACGACGTCGACGGTCTTGGGAGCGCCGTTGTACCCGCGCATCCGGTCGCGGACCACGCTGCCGATCTCCCGCACGGTGCTGGTGCGGTTGGTGACGATGAGGCTCTTGTACCGGTCGAGCAGCATCCGGACGTCCTTGGCCTCCATACGGGAGACCAGCTCGATGACGTACGGCTCCCACGCCTTCATCACGCGCTCCGCGAAGATGGCGGAGGGGGCGCTGCCGCCGTGCTCGGCGAGCAGATGGGCGTACTCCGCCTTCACCCCCTCGATGACGACGTCCGGGGTGAGGTCGTCCGCGTCGAGGAAGGGCGGGCGACGGGCCTGCCAGATGTCGTGCTCGTGGTCGGTGGGGTAGGTGCCGTGCAGGTGGCCGCCTCGCGAGCAGATGAGGATCCGGCCCTTGTGGCCGGCCTGCACGAGGGACACGACGGTGTCGAAGGCGGAGAGCGCCGAGCCGGTGACGAGCACGGTCTCATCGGGGCCCACGGCGCGGAAGCGTTCTTGGGCGTCGGGGGCGTAGGGGTCGCCGATGAACCGCTCGGACGTGCGGACCCGGTGGTAGAACGGCGCCTGGACGGGGCTGAGGTGGCCGGTCGCGAGGATCACCTGGCGGGAGGGGAGCTCGTGGACGCCACCGTCTTCGCCGAGGTCGGCGTACTTGACGACGTATCCGTCGCCGCTGCGGCGCACGTCGATGGTCTCGCCGGTCAGCTCGCGCAGGGTGACCTCGGGGTGGGCGTCGGCCGCGGCGGACCGCAGCCGCTCGGCGAGGTACTGGCGGAAGATGAGGCGAGGCACGACGCAGGCGACGCCGAAGGAGTGGTACTGCCACTTCACCGGCCAGTCGGAGCGGTCGGCCTCCCCGTTCGCCCACTCCAGGAAGTCCTCCGGGCGCTCGCGGCGCAGGGTGATGCGGCCGGCCTGGATGTTGAGCATGTGCTCCCAGTGGGTGGAGGCCTTGCCGAAGGCGAGACCTCCGTAGCGGTATCCCTCCTCACGCTCCATCAGGCATATCTCCAACGGTCCCGTGGCGAACTGGAGAAGGCGTATGGCGGTCAGGGTGCCGGAGAAGCCGGCACCGACGATCGTGATGCGCGCGGGGGCGGCGGTCGAGGTGTTGTCCTGGAGGGTGTCGTGCATTTCCACGGGTCCTGTCTCCTTGGGCGTGTAAGGGCAAGGCATGTCGTTCGTGGAGTGGGCGGGGGGCGATACGCGGAGGGGCACGTCGCCGATCCGCCGGAGCGGCATCAGCATCGGGAGGAGCTCGCCGCCTCGGCCGGATCGTGGATGATCCTGGACGCCATCGCGCCGACCTCTCGGCAGCCGGAATGTGCTTGACAGGGGGGTCATCCCTGACACTAACTTGAAACGTCCGTTCCAAGTTGAAGTGTTCAGGTCATCTGTCCTTGGGGGAGGATGTTCGTGCCGCAGGTACTCGATCCGGGCAGAATCCGCACGATGGACGAGTTCATCGCAGAACTCCGCATACTGAAGGCGTGGGCCGGCAACCCCTCGATCACCGAGATCACCCGCCGCATCCATGCCGCGTGGCGGCAGGCAGGCCGGCCGCGCAACGAATGGCCTGCCAGGTCCACGGTCGGCAACTGCTTCCAGCTCGGGCGGCGCAGGCCGAACACCGACCTCCTGCTCGCCGTCGTCCACGCGCTCGTCGACGGGAGCACCGCCGCCGTCTCCGCATGGCGGCAGGCACTCCGTACCGTCCTGGGCGAGGTCGAGGCGTCCGCACGCGTCACCGCCTATGACAGGCTGCCGGCACCGCCGCCCCTCCTCCTCGGCAGAGAGGACCTGCTGAGGCGGGCCCGTTCCCTCCTCCGCACCGACGACGCCGCCCCCGTGGTCGCCCTCGAAGGCATGGCCGGTACGGGCAAGACCGCGCTCGCCCTCACGGTCGCCCACCGCCTGCGCGCCGAGAGCGGGCCCGACACGCCCGTGCTCTTCGCCCGCCTACGCGGGGCCGCCCCCGACGAACCCGCCGTCGACCCCTCCGCGGTCCTGGAATGCTTCCTGCGCCTTCTCGGCGTGACCGGCGAACGGATCCCGTACGACCTTGATGCCCGCGTGCAGCTCTACCGGCAGTCGCTCGCGGGGACCGGAACACTGGTGGTGCTCGACGACGCGAGCGACGGAGAACAGGTGCTGCCTCTCCTTCCCGCCGCGCCCACCTGCCGTACGGTCATCACCAGCCGGACCGCGCTGCGCGGGTCGCACGGGATCGAGCGGCTGGCCGTGCCGCCACTGCGGACCACCGACTCCGCCGAGCTCCTCGGCCACATCGCGGGGACGGAACGCCTCCACCCCGGCTCCGCGGCCGGAGCCCGGATCGCCGAGCTCCTCGGCAACCACCCGCAGGCCCTGACGATCATCGGCCGTCACCTGCGCGACCACCCCAACTGGTCCCTTGCCGACTACTACCGCGAGTCACTCACGATCCTCGCCATGGAGGGCGGCATACGGTCGTCCCTGGCAGCCTCGGACACCCGCCTTCCCCACGACGCCCGGCGCCTCCTGCGGCTGCTCGCGTTACACCCGTCGCACGACATGGACACGGAGGCCGTCGCCGCCCTGGCCGGCGAGGCGGTCGAATCCGTACGGCGGCCACTGGCCGCCCTCGCCGCCGTCCACCTCGTCCGCCAAGTGGCGCCGGACCGGTACCGGCTTCCCGTCCTGGTCCACGCCTACGCCGAGGAACGCGTCTGCATCGACGAGCCGGCGAGCCGGATCCAGGAGGCTCTCGCCCGGCTCACGGCCCACTACCGGACGCGAGCGGACGACACCGCCCCGGACGGGGCGAACAGGCTCGGCGCGTCCGCCGTACGCCAACGCATCGAGCAGGAGGGGGCTTGGTCGGAGGTCACGCGCCCGACGGCGAGAAGGACGGTGACCTACGCCGCGGCGTAGGTCACGGGCCTAGCGGCTGAGCCCCGGCAGGGCGTCCTCCGCGATCCTGGCCGCGCGTTCGCGCTGGGGGTAGTCGCCGACCTTCACGCGGGCGACCTCCTTGGCCGTGCGGTAGTCGACCACGGAGACCTCGTCGCGGTTCGACAGCGTGACGAAGCAGTGCGTGCCGCCGGGGGCCGTCACCGCCCAGTAGGGCAGGGCGCCGGGCTCGTAGTGGACGAAGCCGTCGGTGGTGAGGGACGGGCGGGAGACGACGGCGGTGTAGTCGTCGATGGTGCCGGCCATGCACAGCTTGTCGTGGGTGCCGTTCATCGCCATGCCGTGGTGGGCGGAGTTCTGCGGGTAGTCGTCGGGCTTGAGGGCCGCGCCCGCCGCGCTGAACGGCATCTGGACCGTGCGGACGGTGCGGCCGGCGACGAGGTCGTACTCGACGAAGCCGTTGAGGTACGACAGTTGGGCGTACATCGTCTTCTCGTCCGGTGTGATGACCGCCGGGCGGACGCCCTTGTCGAAGGTGTACGTGCGCAGCACCTTCAGGGTCTTGGCGTCGGCGACGGTCACCTGCTTGGCGCCCTTCAGGGCGTCGAGGGCCTTGGGCAGGGAGGTGACGCCGATGGACATGTTGTAGATGCGGCTGCCGTCCGGCGAGTACATGTTCTCGTGCGGGTACGTGCCCGTCGGGAACTCGCCGGTGATGCGGCCGGTCGCAGTGTCCAGGGTCTGGGCCTTGGCGGCCGTGATGGCGGAGACGACGAAGGTGGAGCCGTCCGCCGAGAGGGCGGCGTGGTCGGCCTTGAGGCCGTCGAGGTGGGTGCGCCACAGCTGGCGGCCGGAGGCGATGTCGTACGCGGCGGCGTCGCCGAGGTTGCCGCGCGAGACGTACAGGGTGCGGCCGTCGGGCGAGAGGTGGGCATCGTCGACGAACTTGTCGCCGCCCGCCTGCTGCTTGACGATCTCGTAGGCGGCGCGACGCAGGGGGCCCATGCCGTCCAGGACCTCTTCGAGGTCGGGGACGACGTCGAGCGAGCCGAGGTTCTCGTACGTACGGGAGTCGAGGAAGCTGACCGTGCCGTCGGCGCTGTTGCCGACGAGGACGACGTCGCGGAGGGGTCGTTCGGCCGCCGTGGCGGGGGTGGTCGCGGAGCCGAGGGCCAGCGTGAGGGTGAGGGCGAGCAGGGCGGGGAGGCGTGACATGGGATCTTCCCTTCATGGGCATGCCAAATTGCTCGGCACCACGATGACACGTTTCCGTTACCGGCGGTAAGCCCGACGAGAGTGAAACCGCGCGGGAGTCGGCCCCTCAGGACACTCCTCCCGCGCGGTCCCGCGCGGCGCTCAGACCTTGACCGGCTCGCGCTCCCCCGGGGCCCCCGGCGCCTCCGGCACCCCGGACGCCTCCGGCCCGTGGTCGTCCACCAGCGTCTTCTCGTCGAACGGCACCCGCCCCGCGAGGACCTCCGCCACCCGGGCCTTGTCGATCTCCTTCGTCCAGGTGCCGACCAGCACCGTCGCGACCGCGTTCCCCGCGAAGTTCGTCAGGGCGCGGGCCTCGCTCATGAAGCGGTCGATGCCGACGATGAGCCCGACGCCGTCGACCAGCTCGGGGCGGTGCGACTGGAGCCCGCCGGCCAGCGTGGCCAGGCCCGCGCCGGTCACGCCCGCCGCGCCCTTCGAGGCGATGATCATGAAGACGAGGAGCGAGATCTGCTCACCGACCGAGAGCGGGTTGCCCATCGCCTCCGCGACGAAGAGCGACGCCATGGTCAGGTAGATCGCGGTGCCGTCCAGGTTGAAGGAGTAGCCGGTCGGCACGGTGATGCCGACGACCGGCTTGCTCACACCCAGGTGCTCCATCTTCGCGATGAGCCGCGGCAGCGCCGACTCCGACGAGGAGGTCGACAGGATCAGCAGGAACTCGCGGCCGAGGTACTTCAGCAGCGCCAGGATGTTCACGCCCGCCACCAGCCGCAGCAGCAGCCCCAGGACGACGAAGACGAAGACGGCGCAGGTGAGGTAGAAGCCGATCATGATGACGGCGAGCGACTTCAGGGCGTCGACACCCGTCTCGCCGACCACGGCGGCGATCGCGCCGAAGGCGCCCACCGGAGCCGCCCACATGATCATGGCGAGGATCCGGAAGACCAGCCGCTGGATGTGCCCGATGCCGCGCAGCACCGGCTCGCCCGCCCTGCCCATCGCCTGGAGCGCGAAGCCCGCGAGCAGCGCGACCAGCAGCGTCTGGAGGACCTCGCCCTCCGTGAAGGCGGAGACCAGCGTCTTGGGGATCACGCCGAGCAGGAAGTCCACCGTGGACTCGCTCGCGCCCGCCGCCTGCTTCTCGCCGGCCTGGCGCGCCGCGTCCGTCAGGTGCAGCCCGGCGCCCGGCTCCAGCAGGTTGCCGACGAGCAGGCCGATGGCGAGGGCCACGGTCGACATGACCATGAAGTAGCCCAGCGCCAGGCCGCCGACCGCGCCCACCTTGGCCGCCTTGCGCACCGAGCCGACGCCCAGCACGATCGTGCAGAAGATGATCGGCGAGATCATCATCTTGATCAGGTTCACGAAGCCGGTGCCGAGCGGCTTGAGCTCGACGGCCACCCCGGGGGCGGCGAAGCCCACGACGATGCCGAGCACGACCGCCCCGATGACGGCCAGATACAGATAGTGGGTACGGTCCCGGCGTGCGGCCACGGGTCCCTCCTCGGTGAGTCGCTCCACTGTCCCGGTGGAGCCGTCCCTGTGGACCTGTCCTGGTGGATCAGATCCCGGAGACCATCTCTCACCTGGTGACCGCGGTCACCGTTGCGTACCTTTCGTTCATACGTTTCCGGCCGGGTTTTCCCGCCAGGCACACTTACCGCCATGCGCAGACCCCGCGTACCCCGCCCCCGCAGCCTCGCCGGCCAGCTCTTCGCGATGCAGGTCGTGCTGATGGCCGCCGTCGTCGCGGGGTGCGCGCTCTTCGCGTACGTCACCGACCGGGCCCAGGCCGAGGAGACCGCGCGGCGTCAGACGACGGCGACCGCGACCGCCGTCGCCCGCTCCCCCGCCGTCGCCGGGGCGGCGCGCTCCGCCGACCCGACGGCCGCGCTGCAGCCGTACGCCGCCTCCCTCACCGGCGGCACGGGCGTCACCTTCGTGACGATCATGGCGCCGGACGGCACCCGCTGGACGCACCCCGAGCCGGACCGGATCGGCGGGAAGTACCTGGGCCACATCGAGGAGGCGCGGCGGGGCGAGACGTACTCGGAGACGTACCGCGGAACGCTCGGGCGGTCCGTGCGGACGGTGGCGCCGGTGTACGACGGCGGGCGGGTCGTCGCCCTCGTCAGCGCGGGCATCACCGTCGACCGGATCAGCGAGCAGCTGAGCAAGCAGGTCACCGCGCTGCTCGGCATGGCGGGCGCGGCGCTGGCGCTCGGCGGGCTCGGTACGTACGTGGTCAACGCGCGCCTGCGGCGGCACACGCACGGCATGAACGCCGCCGAGCTGAGCCGGATGCACGACTACCACGAGGCCGCGCTGCACGCGGTGCGCGAGGGGCTGGTGATGCTCGACGGGCGGCGGCGCATCGCGCTGATCAACGACGGGGCGCGGGAGCTGCTGGACCTGGGCCCCGAGGCCGTGGGCGCCCCCGTCGCCGAGCTCGGCCTGCCGCCCTCCTTGACCGGCGCGCTGCTGGCCGCCGAGCCGCGCGTCGACGAGCTGCACCTGACGGCCGACCGCGTGCTGGTGGTCTCCACCCGGCCGGTCGTCGGCGGGGAGCGGCGCGGCACCGTGGTGACGCTGCGGGACCACACCGAGCTCCAGGCGCTCTCCGGCGAGCTGGACTCGGAGCGCGGGTTCACGCAGGCGCTGCGCTCGCAGGCGCACGAGGCGGCGAACCGGCTGCACACCGTCGTCTCGCTCATCGAGCTCGGGCGGGCCGAGGAGGCGGTGGAGTTCGCGACGGCCGAGCTGGAGCTGGCGCAGGCGCTGACGGACCGGGTCGTGGACGCGGTCGCCGAGCCGGTCCTCGCGGCGCTGCTGCTGGGCAAGGCGGCGCAGGCCAACGAGCGGGGCGTCGAGCTGGTCCTGACCGAGGACAGCCGCATCGACGACGGCGTCCTGCCGCCGAGCCTGCCCTCCCGGGACCTGGTCACCATCCTGGGCAACCTCATCGACAACGCCCTGGAGGCCGCGCAGGGCAGCCCGCTCGCGCGCGTCACGGTCACCGCACGCGCCGACGCGAGGGAAGTGCTGCTGCGCGTGGCCGACAGCGGGCCCGGCATCAGCGCCGACGACCACGACGCCGTCTTCGAACGCGGCTGGTCCACCCGCGGCCCGGGCCGGGGCCTCGGCCTCGCGCTCGTACGGCAGGCGGCGCACCGGGGGCGGGGCGCCGTCGAGCTGGGGCTCGGGCCGGACGCGGGCGCCGAGTTCACCGTACGGCTGCCGCTGCGCTCCGCGGAGGTGCCGTCATGAGCATGAGCACGGGTACGAGCACGAGCATCCGCGTGCTCGTGGTGGAGGACGACCCGGTCGCCGCCGACGCCCACGCGCTGTACGTGGGCCGGGTGCCCGGCTTCGAGGTCGTCGGGGTCGCGCACACGCGCGGCGCCGCCGGGCGGCTGCTGGAGCGCACGGCCGTCGACCTGATCCTGCTCGACCTGTACCTGCCGGACGGGCACGGTCTGCACCTGCTGCGTTCGCTGCGCGCGGCCGGTCACCACGCGGACGTCATCGCCGTCACCTCGGCGCGCGATCTGGCGATCGTCCGCGAGGGGGTGTCGCTCGGCGTCGTCCAGTACGTCCTGAAGCCGTTCACCTTCGCCACGCTGCGGGACCGGCTCGTCCGGTACGCCGAGTTCCGCGCGGCCGCGGGCGAGGCGGCGGGTCAGGAGGAGGTGGACCGGGCGCTCGCGGTGCTGCGGACGCCCCGGCCGGCCGCGCTGCCGAAGGGGCTGAGCGCGCCGACGCTGGCGGCCGTGACCCGCACGTTGCGGGAGGCGGCCGGCGGCCTGACCGCCGCCGAGGCCGGCGCGGCGGTCGGCATCTCGCGGATCACGGCGCGACGGTACCTGGAACACCTGGTGGAGGCGGGCCGGGCGGAGCGCAGCCCGCAGTACGGGCAGGTGGGGCGGCCCGAGCTGCAGTACCGGTGGATCACGGCGCTGCGGTGAAGGCGGTGAAGCAGTGGTGAAGGCCGTACGTTACCGACAGGTATACCGCCAGGTAGGGGTTTAACTGGACGTTCCTACGACTTTTGGCCTTTGGGTGAACGCACCGTAGCCAGGCGTGACCCTCCGCACCTACCGTGTGCCGCGTGCACCCCTCCCCACCCACACCCCCGTTCAACGCGCTCGCCGCGCGCCGTCTGCGCGAGGCGCTCGGCATGGGGCCCGCCCATGTCGCCTACGGCCTGCGCGCGCAATACGGACTCGCCGTTCCGCCCGAGACGGTGATGGCCTGGGAACGCGGCGTCGCCGCGCCCACCTCGCAGGAGCTCACCGCGCTCGCCGGTGTCCTGTGGTGTTCGCCGGGCGAACTGCTGGCCGCCGCGACGACCCTGCGCGAGCACCGCATCGCGCGGGCCATGGCGCCCGAGGACCTCGCCCGCCGGATCGGGCTCGACGTCAAGGCGTACCTCCGCATGGAGGAGTCCGGCCGCTGGCGCGGCAACGAACGGCAGACCGCGGCGCTCGCCACCGCGCTGGCCCTCGGGCCGCGCGAGCTGCTGACCGTCACGGGCCGCCACGAGCAGCTCGCGGACCTGCTGCGCAGCGCCGCCACCACGCGCTGGCAGGCGTACGTCCGGCCGCTCGCGAAGCTGCTGCCCCTCGACCGCGGCCGCCTGGAGCAGGTGCTCCAGCAGCTGCACGCCGACTACCAGGCGCGGATGGTGTCCACCAACAGCTGGGGCGTGGACCTCACCGACAGCAGCGACGGCCTGGCCGGCAAGGAGTACCTGGAGCGGATCGACGAGCACTTCTGGGCGCTGGTCCAGTACTGATCACGTCACGCCTCACGCCTCACGTCGGCGGGGTCCAGTCTCACGTCGCGTCGGCGGGGTCCAGGCTGAACAGCTGACCCTCGCCGTCCTCCCGGCACGCCTCCTGGATCACGTCCGTCCACGGCTCGCGCGAGGCGTCCCGGACGCGCAGGCACAGGTCCGCGTGCGCGGACCGGATGCGGTAGCCCGCCACCGCACCGTCACCGCCCCCGAACTCCTCGATCCGGAAGGCCTCGCGCGGGCCCCGTTTGCCGCACTCCTGGTCGATCAGGGGCGCGCCGTCCTGTTCCACCGCCTCGACGGGGATGCCCGAACAGCCGGGCCCGAAGTCGGGGTGGTCGGACCGGATGCGCCACAGTCCTCCGTCGAGCCGGACGAGCGAGTAGCGGGGCACGGTCGCCTCCGCGCACGGCACCTGGTAGACCTGTCCGCTCTGCTGACCGGGCCGTTCGTTCAGGCAGAGCCCGGAGTGCACCGCCCGTATGAGGACGGGGCCGGGGGCGGGGGCCGCGGCGTCCTCCCGTCTGTGCTCGTCCTCGCCGCCCAGCAGGAACGCGACGACGGTCGTCGCCGCCACCACGAGCGCCAGCACCGCGACGAGCGGCACGAACCACGCCCGCCACGCGTCGCCGCGCCCCTCGGTCCCCGGCCCCTCGGGCTGCCAGCCCTCCGGCTCGGGCTCCGGCTCCGGCTCGGGCGGGAGCTCGAACCACGGCTCGCGGGCGGTGTCCTCGCTCTCGCCGCCGCTCCCCCGGGCGCGTACCGCGAGCTCCTTGCGGACCGAAAGCCAGGACTCCAGCGCCTCCGGGCCCACCCCGCACGCCCGGACGAAGGCCGACAGGAGCTCCTCCCTGGGCACCGTCGTACGGGCCAGCATGTTCGCGACCGTCGAGCGGGGCAGCACCTCCCCGAGCGCCTCGGCGCGCGCCGACAGCTCCCGGTAGGTCAGTCCGGACCAGTCCTTGAGGTCCTGCAACAGCGCGATGAACGCGACCGGGTCGCGGGCCTCCCTGGGGTCGGGAGCTGCTCTCTCCCCGTCGGTCACCTCGGCCCTCCCCCTTTTGGGACATGTCCCGGACAGGCGTAAGCCTTGTTGATCCGGCGGGCCGGCTCAAGAGTGGAACGAGGCAATTCCGGAGGAGGAGAAGACGGAAAGGCCGCGGCCCCGGTCGTCCGCGGGGGAGCCGACCGGGGCCGCACGCTCAGCACGCGACAGTACGGGGCAGGACGGGTCAGGGCGGGTCAGGGCGGGTCAGAAGACCGACTCCGCCTCGTACATCCGGTTCGCCGGCACCGTCTTCAGCTGCGTGACCGCCTCCGCCAGCGGCACCATGTGGATCTCCGTGCCGCGCAGGGCCGTCATCCGGCCGAACTCCTTGCGGTGCGCCGCCTCCACCGCGTGCCAGCCGAACCGGGTCGCGAGGACGCGGTCGTACGCGGTCGGGGTGCCGCCACGCTGGACGTGGCCCAGGATGACCGGGCGGGCCTCCTTGCCGAGGCGCCGCTCCAGCTCCTTCGCGAGCCGGTTGCCGATGCCCTGGAAGCGCTCGTGGCCGTACTGGTCGATGGCGCCCTTCTCGTACTCCATCGAGCCCTCGGCCGGGTGCGCGCCCTCGGCGACGCAGATGACGGCGAACTTCTTGCCGCGCGAGAAGCGCTCCTCGACCATCTTCACCAGGTCGTCGATCTCGAACGGCCGCTCCGGCAGGCAGATGCCGTGCGCGCCGCCCGCCATGCCGGACTCCAGCGCGATCCAGCCGGCGTGCCGCCCCATCACCTCGACGACCATCACGCGCTGGTGGGACTCGGCGGTGGTCTTGAGACGGTCTATGGCCTCGGTCGCGACCATCACGGCCGTGTCGAAGCCGAAGGTGCGGTCGGTGGAGGAGATGTCGTTGTCGATGGTCTTCGGTACGCCGACGACCGGCATGCCCGCCTCGGACAGCATGCGCGCCGCGGTCAGGGTGCCCTCGCCGCCGATGGGGATGAGGACGTCGATGCCGTAGCGCTTGCGCAGCTCGTCGCAGTTCTCGGCGGCTTCGCGCAGGCGGTCCCGCTCCAGCCGGGCGGAGCCGAGGATCGTACCGCCGCGGGCGAGGATGCCGCTCACCGCGTTGAGGTCGAGGGGCCGGTAGTGGCCGTCGAGGAGACCCTTGAAGCCGTCCTCGAAGCCGATGACCTCGTCGCCGTGGCCTGTGAGCGCCCGGTGCACGACCGACCGGATCACTGCGTTCAGCCCGGGGCAGTCGCCGCCTGCGGTGAGGACTCCGATGCGCATCGTGCTGTGTCTCCTGCTCGTCGTGGTACGTGTGAGCCTTACCGAATTGTCCCACGGCAGGGCCACCCGGCGTGTTCTCCGCGCCGTCCCTCCGGGCCGGGCGCCGGACCTGCCGCCGGGCGGGCGCCCTACCCAGCCGCAGAGGTATTGTCAAGAGGGTATCGGGCACCCGAACAGAGATTTTTTATCCGCACCGGCCTGACAGGAGAGCTTGCGTGGCGCGCAGCGTGTACGTGACGGGGATCGACCGGGGGGACGGCCGCCAGGTCGTCGAGCTGGGAGTCATGGAGCTCCTGACCCGCCAAGTGGACCGGGTGGGGGTGTTCCGGCCACTGGTGCACGACGGTCCCGACCGCCTCTTCGACCTGCTGCGGGTCCGCTACCGGCTCTCCCAGGATCCCGCCACGGTGTACGGCATGGACTACCACGAGGCGTCCGCGCTCCAGGCCGAGAAGGGCACCGACGAGCTGGTCTCCCGGCTCGTCGAGCGGTTCCACGCGGTGGCGCGCGACTACGAGGTGGTGCTCGTCCTCGGTACGGACTTCCACGCCACGCAGCTGCCCGAGGAGCTCGCGCTCAACGCGCGCCTCGCCAACGAGTTCGGCGCCTCCGTCATACCCGTGGTCGGCGGCAAGGGCCAGGACGCCGACTCCGTGCGCGCCGAGACGCGCAACGCCTTCCGGGCGTACGACAGCCTCGGCTGCGACATCCTCGCGATGGTCGCCAACCGCGTGGCCGCCGAGGACCGCGACGCCCTCGCCGAACGCCTCGCCGCGCGCCTGCCGGTGCCCGTGTACGTCCTGCCGGACATGCCGGCGCTCTCCGCGCCGACGGTCGCGCAGATCCGGCACCACCTCGGCGCCGAGGTCGTGCTGGGCGACGACTCGGGGCTCGCGCGCGACGCGCTGGACTTCGTCTTCGGCGGCGCGATGCTGCCGAACTTCCTCAACGCCCTGACCCCCGGCTGCCTGGTCGTCACCCCCGGCGACCGCGCCGACCTGGTCGTGGGCGCGCTGGCCGCGCACTCGGCCGGCAACCCGCCCATCGCGGGCGTGCTGCTCACCCTGAACGAGCGGCCCAGCCGGGAGGTCCTCAACCTGGCGGCGCGGCTCGCGCCCGGCACGCCGGTGCTGTCGGTGAGCGGCAACAGCTTCCCGACCGCCGCCGAGCTGTTCTCGCTGGAGGGCAAGCTGAACGCCGCGACCCCGCGCAAGGCGGAGACCGCGCTCGGCCTGTTCGAGCGGCACGTCGACACCGCCGACCTGCTGAAGCGGCTCTCGGTGGCGCGCACCGGCCGGGTGACGCCGATGATGTTCGAGCACGACCTGCTGGAGCAGGCGCGCGCCGACCGCCGCCGCGTGGTCCTGCCCGAGGGCACGGAGGAGCGGGTGCTGCGCGCCGCCGACGTGCTCGTACGCCGTGACGTGTGCGCCCTGACGCTGCTCGGCGACGTCGAGGTGATCCGCAAGAAGGCCGCCGACCTGGGCGTCGACCTCGGTGCCGACACGCAGCTGATCGACCCGGCCACCTCCGAGCTGCGCCAGCGCTTCGCCGAGCGGTACGCGGCGCTGCGCGCGCACAAGGGTGTGAGCGTGGAGCTGGCGTACGACGTGGTGTCGGACGTCAACTACTTCGGCACGCTGATGGTGCAGGAGGGGCTGGCGGACGGCATGGTGTCGGGCTCGGTGCACTCCACGGCCGCTACCATCCGGCCCGCCTTCGAGATCATCAAGACGAAGCCGGAGGCCTCGATCGTCTCCTCCGTCTTCTTCATGTGCCTCGCCGACAAGGTGCTGGTGTACGGCGACTGCGCGGTCAACCCGGACCCGGACGCCGAGCAGCTCGCCGACATCGCCGTGCAGTCGGCGGCGACGGCCGCCCGCTTCGGCGTCGAGCCGCGCATCGCGATGCTGTCGTACTCGACGGGCACCTCCGGCTCGGGCGCGGACGTCGACAAGGTGCGCGAGGCGACGAAGCTGGTCCGCGAGCGGCACCCGGAGCTGAAGATCGAGGGCCCGATCCAGTACGACGCGGCCGTCGAGCCGTCGGTCGCCGCGACGAAGCTGCCGGGCTCGGAGGTGGCGGGCCAGGCGACGGTGCTGATCTTCCCGGACCTGAACACGGGGAACAACACGTACAAGGCCGTGCAGCGCTCGGCCGGCGCCGTGGCCGTCGGTCCGGTGCTGCAGGGCCTGCGCAAGCCGGTGAACGACCTGTCGCGCGGCGCGCTCGTCAGCGACATCGTGAACACGGTCGCGATCACCGCGATCCAGTCCCAGCAGAAGGCGACGCAGTCGTGAGCAACCAGAACCCCGCATCCCACGCCACCCGTGTCCTCGTCCTCAACTCCGGCTCGTCGTCGGTGAAGTACCAGCTGCTCGACATGCACGACGGCGCCCGCATGGCCGTCGGGCTGGTCGAGCGGATCGGTGAGGAAACGTCCCGCCTGGTGCACACGCCGCTGACGGACGGCGGCGAGCAGCGGGAGCGTACGGCTCCGATCGCGGACCACGAGGCGGCGCTGAAGGCGGTCGCGGAGGAGCTGGCGGCGGACGGGCTGGGCCTGGACTCGCCCGAGCTGGCGGCGATCGGCCACCGCGTGGTGCACGGCGGTCTGAAGTTCTCCGCGCCCACCGTCATCACGGACGAGGTGCTCGCCGAGGTCGAGCGGCTCGTCCCGGTGGCGCCGCTGCACAACCCGGCGAACATCACGGGCATCCGCACCGCTCAGGCGCTGCGACCGGACCTGCCGCAGGTCGCGGTCTTCGACACGGCGTTCCACACGACGATGCCGGAGTACGCGGCGCGGTACGCGATCGACGCCGAGACCGCGGACGCGCACCGCATCCGCCGCTACGGCTTCCACGGCACGTCGCACGCGTACGTCTCCCGCAAGGTGGCACAGCTGCTGGGCAAGGACCCGGCCGAGGTGAACGTCATCGTGCTGCACCTGGGCAACGGCGCCTCGGCGTCGGCGGTGGCGGGCGGCCGGTGCGTGGACACCTCGATGGGGCTGACCCCCTTGGAGGGGCTCGTCATGGGTACGCGCTCCGGTGACATCGACCCGGCGGTGGTGTTCCACCTCGAGCGGGTCGCCGGAATGTCGACCGACGAGATCGATGTGCTATTGAACAAGAAGAGCGGTTTGGTGGGGCTTTGCGGTGACAATGACATGCGGGAGATCCGCCGCCGGATCGACGAGGGTGATCAGCGGGCGCAGCTGGCCTTCGACATTTACATCCACCGGCTGAAGAAGTACATCGGCGCCTATTACGCGGTGCTGGGCCGGGTGGACGCGGTGGCGTTCACGGCGGGTGTCGGCGAGAACGCGGCCCCGGTGCGGGAGGCCGCCGTCGCCGGTCTGGAGGAGCTGGGCCTGGCGGTGGACGCCGGTCTCAACGCCGTACGGTCCGGCGAGCCGCGGCTGATCTCGCCGGAGTACGCGCGGGTCGCGGTGGCGGTGGTCCCGACGGACGAGGAGCTCGAAATCGCACGGCAAACCTACTCGCTGGTCAACTCCGCGGTCCACGACTGAGCGCCCTCGCGCCCATTTGTACATTCCACCAGACGGAATATTCCGCAGTGAAACAAACCGATAGGATCCGCCTTATGCGCCGTTCCAAAATCGTCTGCACACTGGGCCCCGCCGTCGACTCGTATGAGCAGCTGAAAGCGCTCATCGAGGCCGGTATGAACGTGGCCCGCTTCAACATGAGCCACGGATCCCACGCTGAGCACGAGGAGCGGTACCACCGCGTCCGCCAGGCCGCCGAGGACACCGGCCGCGCCGTGGGCGTGCTCGCCGACCTCCAGGGCCCCAAGATCCGTCTGGAAACGTTCGCCGAGGGGCCGGTCGAGCTGGTCCGCGGCGACGAGTTCACCATCACCACCGAGGACGTCCCCGGTGACAAGTCCATCTGCGGCACCACGTACAAGGGCCTGCCCGGCGACGTCTCCAAGGGCGACCAGATCCTGATCAACGACGGCAACGTCGAGCTGCGCGTCACCGAGGTCGACGGCACCCGCGTCCGGACGATCGTCGTCGAGGGCGGCGTCATCTCCGACCACAAGGGCATCAACCTGCCGGGCGCCGCCGTGAACGTCCCGGCCCTCTCCGAGAAGGACGTCGACGACCTGCGCTTCGCGCTGCGGATGGGCTGCGACCTGGTCGCCCTGTCCTTCGTGCGCGACGCCAACGACGTCAAGGACGTCCACAAGGTGATGGACGAGGTGGGCCGCCGGGTCCCGGTCATCGCCAAGGTGGAGAAGCCGCAGGCCGTCGAGAACATGCAGGACGTCGTGATGGCGTTCGACGGCGTGATGGTCGCGCGCGGCGACCTGGCCGTCGAGTACCCGCTGGAGCGGGTGCCGATGGTGCAGAAGCGCCTCATCGAGATGTGCCGCCGCAACGCCAAGCCGGTGATCGTCGCGACCCAGATGATGGAGTCGATGATCACCAACTCCCGCCCGACGCGCGCCGAGGCGTCCGACGTCGCCAACGCGATCCTGGACGGCGCCGACGCCGTCATGCTGTCGGCGGAGTCCTCGGTGGGCGCGTACCCCATCGAGACGGTCAAGACGATGTCGAAGATCGTCACCGCGGCGGAGGAGGAGCTCCTCGCCAAGGGCCTCCAGCCCCTGGTCCCCGGCAAGAAGCCCCGCACCCAGGGCGGCTCGGTCGCCCGCGCGGCCGCCGAGATCGCCGACTTCCTCGACGGCAAGGCCCTGGTCGCCTTCACCAAGTCCGGCGACACGGCCCGCCGCCTCTCCCGCTACCGCGCCTCCCAGCCGATCATGGCCTTCACGACGGAGACCTCGACCCGCAACCAGCTCGCCCTGAGCTGGGGCGTCGAGTCCTTCGTGGTCCCCCACGTCGACAACACCGACGCGATGGTCGACCTGGTCGACGCGGAGCTGTCCAAGCTCCAGCGCTTCAACGCGGGCGACACCATGGTCATCACGGCGGGCTCGCCCCCCGGCGTCCCCGGCACGACGAACATGGTGCGGGTACACCACCTGGGCGGGGAGCGGCGGGACTGAGGGTCCGGCTCCCACGACGAAGGATGAGGGCGCTGCCCCGGTTCCCTGCGGAACCGGGGCAGCGCCCTCATCCGTTGCTCTCCGCTCCCGTCAGGTGGTGACCTCCACTCCGGCGGCGTTCCAGGCGCGGCTGAAACCGCGGCCGCGCTCCACGATGGTCACCGTGCCGGGCCCGTACTCGATGTCGCCCGCGATCTCGCCGGGGGCGACCGGCGGCCACTCCACGTCCATGTGCTCACCGGGGGACAGCTCGTACTCCATCCCCGACGGTTCGAACTGGACGGTGAGGGGCGCGTCTACTGCGGCCACGCGGAACTTCATACGGCATCCCAGTTCTTGAGGATGTACTCCATCAGGTCGGCCCGGGGGCCGGCGCTCGGGTTCTGCGGGGTCACCCGGCGCACCTTGTCGTAGTACTTGAACACGGTCTCGATCTCGGCCTTCGTGAACCTGGCCTGCTTGAGCTTGGCGATGTGGCCGAAGTTCGCGTACTTCAGATTCTCCAGCTTGTTCGCCCACAGGACACCCCTGCCCAGGCCCGCGGCGTTGGCGTAGCCGTGCGCGCGCGCCACCGCGTTCACGGCTTGCAGCTCCTCCGCCACCGCGGCGGCCGTCGTGGCCGCACGGGTCGCGCCCGCCGTCGCCTCGGCCGTCATGCCGGCGTCCCGGGCGGCCGCCACGGCCTCCGTCATGCCCGTGCCCGCCACGGCGGCACCCCGGATGGACTTGACCAGCTTGGCCGCCACCCCGATGACCGCCGGGGCGACGATGGCCGCCGCCCAGAGACAGCCGGTGACCTTGCCGTTCCAGCAGTCCACGAAGTCCTGGGTCAGGCCCCGGGCGAACCCCTGGAGCACCGACGTGGTCAGCTCGAACCCGTCGACGTGGACCTTGCGCTCCTCGCGGATGTCGATCGGTGCGGAGTCGACGTACTGGACCTCCAGGTCGCCGACGCACTCCGCGAGCGGCACGTCCGGGAAGGTGCACAGGACGACGAAGTACAGCATCGTGCCCGTGACGTGGTAGTCGACCGTGTAGTCGCAGCCGTTGGTGCCGGTGCAGAATCCGTCCGAAGAGGCCGTGGTGGACACCCCGTACGGCACGCCGATCACTTCGGCGGCGCCTGCCATCCCGGTGGTGCTCGCCTGCTCGACCTGCCGTGCGTCGGCCTTGTCCTCCTCCGTGCGGCTGGCCGCCGCCTGCGCGTCGGTCGCCGCCTCCTGGGCGTGCGTGGCGGCCGCCTCGGCCGTCGTCGCGTCCCGCTCGGCCTGGTCGGCGACGGTGCGCGCGGTGGTCGCGTCGCCTTCGGCGGCGGTCGCCGCGTCACGGGCCGAGGCCGCGTCCCGCTCGGCCTCCGTCGCCGCCGCGTCCGCCTCCGAGGCGTGGGTCCCGGCCGCGTCGGCCGCGTTCTGCGCGGCCGCGGCGTCCTCCTTCGCCCGCCGGTCGTACTCGACGGTGTTCGCCTCGGCCTTCTGCGCCGCCTTCGCCGAGGCATCGGCCGCGTTGGCCGACGCCTGGGCCTGCGCCGAGGACGCCGCCGCCTGCGCCGCGTACCCCGCCGCCAGAGCCGCGGCCTCCGCCGCCGCCTTGGCGTCCGCACTCGCCCGTGCCGCCAGCGCCTGCGCCTCGGCCGCGGCCTTCGCCGCCTGCTCCGACTTGGCCTTCGCCACGGCCGCCTGCTGCTCCGCCAGCGTCTTCGCGGCCTGGCCGGTCAGTACGGCCAGACCGGCCGAGGAGTCGGTCTCCTTGTACGGGGAGCCCAGCTCGATGGCGTCGTTGGCCGGCTGGATGACCTGCGCCGCCGAGTCACGCGCGGCCGTGGCCGCCTGCGCCGTGGCGTACGCGAACCCGGCGGTGCGGACCGCGTCGACACCGGCCGCGGCGGCCTCGGTACGGGCCACCGCCGCGTCCGCCTTGGCCTTCACGGCGTTCTGCCGCGCCGACTCGGCCAGCGCCTTCGCGGTGGTGGCGTTCCACTTGGCCGCCCACGCCGCGTCGATGGCGTCCGCGGCTGCCGCGTGCGCCTTCTTCACGGCGGCCTCGGTGATCGCCACGTCGGCCTTCGCGTCGTCGGCCGCGGACTGCGCCCGCTTGGCCGCCGCGTCGGCGCGGGTCGCCGCCGCGCGGGCGTTGGACGCCGCCGTGGTCGCCTCATTGGCGGCCGTACGGGCCGAAGTGGCGGCGGCCGTGGCGTTGTTCGCGGCGGTGCGGGCCTCGGTCGCGGCGGCCCGGGAGGCCTCCGCCGCCGAAGTGCCCTCGTCGGCGGCGGCCTTGGCCTCGAGCGCGGCGGCCCGGGCGTTGAGCGCGTCGCGGTCCTTCTCGGCCGTCAGCGCCCGGTCGCGGGCCTTGACGGCGTCGCTCTCCGCCTTGACCGCCTCGTCCTTCCGGGACGCGGCGGTGGCTCCGGCGGTCTGGGCCGCGGCCAGCTCGTCAGCGGCCACCTTGCGCTGCGACTGAGCCGTCGCCTCGGCCGTCGCGGCCTTGGCCCGCTCCGCCTCCGCGAGCTCCTTCTGCGACTTGGCGTAGGCGGCTTCGGTCTCGGCCACCTTCCGCTTGGCCGCCGCGTCGTCGGCGGCGGTCTTGGCCTCCGCCTCGGCCGCCTTGGCCCTGGTCTCGGCCGCCTTCGCCTTGGCCGCGTTCTCGGCGGCCTTCACGGCCTGCGCGGCCGCGCCCTCGGCGGCGGCCTTCGCCTGTGCGGCGGCCTCCTCGGCGGCCTTGCGGCGGAACTCCGCCTTCGAGGCGTGCGCCTGCGTCTCGGCGAGCGCCATCAGCGTCTTGCTGTCGGCCGCCGAGGCGCGGGTGGCGTTCGACGCCGTCTCGGTCGCCTTGGACACGGCCTGGGCCGCCGCGGCGGACGCCTTGGCCACCTGGACGGCCTGCTGCCCGTACAGCAGCCCGCGGCCGCGCGGCTGGCCGGCCGCGTCGGCGATCGCGTACGCCTGCTGCTTCGCCGTCTCGGCCTTGGCCGCCTCGGTCTGCGCGGCCAGCGCGGCCTTCGAGGCGACGTAGACCCGGCCCTGGGCCCGGCCCCGGGCGTGCGCGATGTCGTCCCGGACCTTCGCGAACTCGGCGGCGGTCGGGTAGAACATCGTGCTGTCCGGCGACTGCTTGAGCCAGTACGCCTGCCAGTCCGTGAGGCGGCTGGCGATGATCGACTGGCCGAGCGCCTCACCCATGGCCTGGGTGGCCACGGTCAGATGGCGCGACGCCTTCGCCTCGGCCTGCATGATCACATCGCGCTGCGACCGCTGGCCCGCCAGTTCGTCCTGCCATTCGATGGACGCGGTGGTGACCTCGGCGCCCAGGACGCCGTGCGGGTCGGGCGGGTTCTCCGTGGCGCAGGAGGCGAAGCGCGACTTCAGCGCCTCGACGTCGAGTCGGAACTCCATGGTGCCGGGCTCCGGCGCGCTGGTCGGGAAGCCACCGTGCTGGAGGAAGACGCGCGCGTCGTCCGCGTACATCGGGTGCATCCACGTCAGGCGCTCGAAGGCCTGCCGGGCCTCGTAGTCCTCGTACCGGTCGGGCGAGTACCGGGCGGCGGCGATCGCGTTCACCGCGTCCGCGGACTCCTTGCTCGCCAACGGGGTCTGGTCCTCGTGGTAGAGGTCGTACTCGGACTTCCAGTACTGGCCGTTGAGCCAGGTCAGGAGGCCGGTGGTGTTGAAGGGGTTGTCCTCGGACTCGACCCATTCGAAGCCCGTCACCGTGTAACCCGGCGGCGTGGTCTGGGCCGGGACGGCGAGGGACTGCTCCCAGACGGCGTCACGGCTCCACAGCTCGTCGCCCTTGGCGTCCGCCCAGGCCTTGTCCTTGGCGAAGGCGAGGGCGAGCGGCGCCTGGCCGTCGTACCAGTACTCCGATTCGGCGGCGGTGTGCAGCTCGGCCTCGGTGCCGTTCAGCCCGGTACGGGCCACGGCCTTCAGCTCCTGCCCGCCTTTGCGGAGCATCAGGTTGAGGAGGCACTGCTCGGCGCGCATGGTGGCCGCGGCGTCGAGGTCGTAACCGGTCGGCTCGGCTTCCGCGACGGTTTCCATCTGGTGCTGCTGCACCGGCGGGAGCTGGTTGCCCGTGACGGCGACGGCCAGCGCCGTCGCGAGGGCGGTGAGGGAGAACAGGCGGGTCCACCGGCCGCCCGTGGCGGCACGGCGAGGTGGAGGTGGGGCGTCCGTACGCGTGTACATGCGACTACCCATCGAAGTTCGGGGAGGAGAGGTCAGAAGAGGGTGTTGAAGGAACCCCAGCCGGAGGTGCCGATCTGGACGCGGGCCTGGAAGGGAGCGGCCGCCTGGCCGGTGCCCTTGAAGAGCCAGAGGGCTCCCGCCGTGTCACTGGCGATCAGGTCGGCCTTGCCGTCGCCGTTGTTGTCCCCGGTGGAGACGATCGCCTTGTAGCCGGACCAGCCCGTGCTCACGGTGACGCGGGGGCCGAGCACGGCGTCCGCCGTGGCGTTGCCGGTGCCGGGGTAGAGGTGGAGGGTGCCGTCGGTGGAGCGGGCGAGCAGATCGGCCTTGCCGTCACCGGTGTAATCGCCCCTGCCGGCAAGGGCGTTCATGCCGTTCCAGCCGCCGGTACCGATCCGGATGCGGGTCGCGAGGGTGCCGGTCGAACGGCCCTGGTAGAGCCACAGGGCACCGGCCGCGTCCCGGCCGATCACGTCCTCGTCGGTGGTGCCGACCATGTTGCCGGGCGACATGGTCAGGTTGTAGATGCCCCAGCCAGTGCCGTGGATCTTGGTGTCGTTGCCGCGTTCCGCCGTGTAGTACAGCGTGGTGTCCAGCTGGAAGAAGATGTCCCGGCCGGCCCGGCTCTCCGAGAAACCGGCCTGGAAGAGCGCCTTGGCGTCGCCGAAACCGCCGCCGAGGTTCACACCGGGTTTGAAGCCGCCGGTCCCCTTGGGCTCGTAGAAGTAGAGCCGTCCGTCGGTGGTGCGGGCGAACAGGGGGAGCACGGGCGCCCCGGTGGCCGACTGCGTGGTCGCCTGCGTGGTGGCCTGCGCTTCCGCCGCGGCGCCGTCGGGCGCCCAGGGAGCCGAGGGAAGAACCGTTGCCGCCCCGACCGCGAGGGCGGCCGCCGCAAGGCCGGCGGTGCAGAGCACCGCCCGGCGCATGGAGCGGCCGAGTTGTCTGAGCATGGGTGTGGGAGATCCTCACATGGTGTTCGCCTGCGCGAACACGCATGGGTACGGACCACGAATCGATCGCCCCCCGGCTGTCCGCGCGCCGGGTCCGCGACCGCGACGCGCTCAGCCTAGACCCGCCGGTACCACTTGTGAAGAGAATATGATGGAACTGTGTTGATGGTGCACCCATGCGCCAACAGTGCTGTACTAAAAGCCAATTGCCACGACCCCCCAGCCCGCTCGGGCAGGGAGGCCGTGGCGTGGGGACGCTCCGGGCAGCGCCGTTCCGGTCAGCCCTCGATGAAGTTCTTGAGGCCCGGGACCGTCAGCGTGCCGCCGAACTGGCCAGCCTGAGTGACATTCACGTTGGTGAAGAAGGCGTACGGGACGTTCAGCGGGGGCGGGGTCTCGGGGCTGAAGGTGATCGGGATGAGGCCGAAGAGGTTGCCCTTCAGCTCCTCCGTGTACATCGTCACCGTGCCGCCGCGGATCGTCGACGTCGAGCCCGGACGCGAGGTGACGTGACCGGTGCGGCCCTCGGAGTGGACCGTGAGCTGGTGCAGGTCCTTGATGTCGACCTCGTCGGCGGTGAACTTCAGGACCTTCTTCACCTTGCCGCTGCCCGTCTTGACCTCCACGATGCCGTGGTAGTCCAGGCCGCGCAGGGTGAGCAGCGTGCTCTCCAGCTTCCACGGGTCGTCCGGAAGCAGCGGGATGCCGGGCTCCAGCTCGGCGTCCGCGAGGGCCTGGGGGTCGGGGGTCGGGCAGGGGAAGCGGGGCTTGGCGCCCTCGGGGATGTCCTCGTCCTTCTTGGGGTCGAGTCCCTTGACGTCCTCGGGCAGCTCCTCCACCGTGGCGCCGGCCTTGTCGGCGGCGTCCTTGATGGCTTCCTTGGTCCTGTCGACGGTGTCGTCCACGGGCTTGGCGGACGGCTTGGCCGCCGGCTGCGTCGTGGGCTGCGCGGACGGCTTGGCGGACGGCTTGGCGGACGGCTGGGTCGTCGTCGTGGGCGCGCTCGTCGACGGGGTGGCCGTCGGCTTGTCGTCGTCCGGGCCGTCGAAGATGTCCTTGATCGCGTCACCGACACCCAGCGGGTCCAGGGGGTTCCTGGACTCCGTCGGCGTGGGGGTCGGGGTCGGGGTCGGGGTGAGGGTCGCAGAACCGGTCCCGCCGGTCTTGGGGTCGACCGTCGGCAGGCTCGGCTTCGTCGCTCCGCTTGTCCCGCTCGCGCTCGCCGAGGGGCTGGCGCCGGGCGCCGGCTCCTCGGTCTCCTTGTCGTCGTCGCCCGCGCCCGCACTCGCGGACGGCTTCGGCGACGGCGACTCCGACGCGGGCGGCTTCGCCGACTCCTCGTCCTCCCGCGGCTCGTCCGACCGCGTCACGCACGGGCCGGGCGCGAAGGGGATGTCCTTCTCGTCGGCGAGGGCCAGCTTGGGCGTGAGGCCGAGCCCCACGAGTACGGCGGTGGGCATCGCGGCCAGGGCTATCGCCTTGCCCGCCGGTGCCTGGAGCTTGGTCAGCAGCGATTTCCTCGGGGCCGCGTGACGCGGCCCCTTTCTCGCCAGAGTGCCGTCGCCCCCAGCCGACGTCGCCGACTGCGTTTCGTCACCCCGCACTGTTCCTCCCGCCATTGGCGTCGACTGCCGTCTCTGTCTCGTACGCGTCCGTCGCTTCGGGCGCTTCCGCCGCCTCGGCGCCCACGGCCTCCGGCGCGCCCGGCGCCCAGGCGATGGACATGGCACCGCCGGTGAGGGCGAGCAGGAAGCCGGCACCCAGGCCGCCGAAGTTGGCCACGGGGATGGAGACCAGCGCCAGCAGGATGGTGGCGACACCCGCGAACACCCGCACGATGGCCTGGAACCACATGGTGAGGCCCAGGGTGATCAGCAGGACGCCGATGATCAGCGATCCCGCGCCCGCGGTGGTCGCCAAGGAGAGCGTCATCTGGCCGAGCTTGAGGCTCGCGTACGGGAGGTAAGCGATCGGGATTCCGCCCAGCAGGGTGAACAGGCCCGCCCAGAACGGGCGGGTGCCCCGCCAGTCGCGAAAGCGCCTGCGGAAGACGCGAAGGTAGTGCTCGTTCTGGCTCGCTGACTCGGCGCTCATGGAAAGCTCCCTGGGACGTGCTTTGCTATGTGAAGAGGGAGACGGGCGGGCACAGTTGCCGGCGGCATCCCTGCCCGCCCGAATGGATCACCGGTCAGTAGCACTCAACGCCCGGACCGTCACCCTTGAGCAGTTCCATCTTGAGGCCGCTCAACTGGAACGAACCGGCGGTGGTTGCCCACGCCTTCTGCTCGACACCGCTCAGCTGGGCCCTGTCCGCCTGCTGGGCGAAGCCGTTCTGGTTGATCTTCGCGTCCTTGATCGCCGGGCCCTTGGCGTAATCGGACTTGCCCTCGCCGGTGTTCTTGGCCGCCACACCGATGTCGATGTTGGTGAACGTGGCGTCGGCCTTGAGGTCGGTGACATCGAGGTACAGGTTCTCCGCGAT
The DNA here is from genome assembly GCF_040611175.1 of Streptomyces sp. NPDC003036. Classification (NCBI taxonomy): domain Bacteria; kingdom Bacillati; phylum Actinomycetota; class Actinomycetes; order Kitasatosporales; family Streptomycetaceae; genus Streptomyces; species Streptomyces sp. NPDC003036. Next base: position 103,358 of record NZ_JBEXNO010000015.1, read on the forward strand.
GACCGGGGTCTTCTGGCCTGCCTTCAGCTTCAGCGTGATCTTGCCGAACACCGGCACGTCCGGCGTGACCACCGACTGACACATGTCGGTGATCTTGGCGTGCTTGAACGTCGAGATGGCAACCGGCCTCGGGACGAGCTTGTCGCCCTCCTTGATCTCGGCGTACCCCATGTCGACGCCGCCGTACTGGGCGAAGCCACGGCCGTCCAGGTAACCGGCCTTGACCTTGAACTCCTGCCCCGACACGGCGAACGACGCCGCCAGCGCGCCCTGCGCCAGCCCGACGCCGATCGCGGCCGTCGCGGCCACGCTCGGCACCATGACGACGGCGAACCGCTTCCATCTGGTCCCACCACGAACCTGGGACTTCATAGTTCCTCCTTCTCGGACGTACATCTCCGGAAGGGCCGGGGGCCCGTCCTGGGATGGGAGAAGTGCTACGTCCTCGGGAAGGAGAGCGCCCGTGGATCAGGCGCGAGCCGCGTCCGGATCACCGGCGATCACCCCCGAGCGACAACCACTGGCCACGCCTTCGCGCAACCTGATCGGACAGGTCCTGCCGGGAAGGGCGGGAACCCCCCTGTCCGGAACCGGCGTCATCGGTGTTGCCGCCGGTCCGCTCGGTGGGGACCCAAGACCGCGGCCCGGCGGGTTGCCGGGCTGGTACGGAATTGGACCGAGCGTCGCCGATCGTGGTGCATTCCGAGCCAGGGCACAAGGGGCTCGTTACCGACTAGTAACGGGGCGGCAACGGCGCCGCGACAGGGCGGTATCGCCCGGGCACTCAGGGTGCTACCCGCCAGTTCGACAGAAGCTGATATCAGCCGAGAAAGAGGGACATAAGGCTGGCGTTGCCTTACTGGAAGTAACAGCGGCCGCGTTTGCCAAGTTTTGGCAAAACGCGGCCGCCGTATATCACTGTGTCGCCAAATCGCCGACAGGCGCGGCGCCCGTCGCCAGACGCGTCAAAGGCGCCAGAGGCGTCGCCGGACGCGTCAGAACAGCACGCGCGCCAGCGCCTGGCGGGCCGCCGTCACCCGCGGGTCGTCCGAGCCGATGACCTCGAAGAGTTCCAGCAGCCGCAGCCGCGCGGTGTCGCGGTCCTCGCCCCCGGTGCGGCGCACCGTCTCGACGAGGCGGCCGAACGCGTCCTCCACGTGGCCGCCGACGAGGTCGAGGTCGGCCGCGGCGAGCTGCGCCTGGACGTCCGTCGGGTCGTCCGCGGCGGCCTTGCGAACCGCCTGCGGGTCCATGTCCCGGACGCGGCCGAGCAGTTCGGCCTGGGCGAGGCCCAGCTTGGCCTCGGGGTTGGCGGGGTCGTCCACCAGGACGTTCTTGTACGCCTGGATCGCGCCGCCGAAGTCGTTGGCGTCCAGCGCCTGCGCCGCCGCCTCCAGCAGCGCGTCGTACGGGCCCGCCGGGCGCGCCGGAGCGGCGGCCGCCGCGGCGCCCTCGGCGCCCTCGGCGTCCGGGTCGACCGTGAGCCCGGTGAGACCGAAGCGCTGCTCGGCGACCTGGACCAGCTGGTCCAGGGTCTGGCGGATCTGGGCCTCCGGGGCGGCGCCCTGGAAGAGCGGCAGCGCCTGGCCGGCGACCACCGCGAAGACGGCCGGGATCCCCTGGATCCCGAACTGCTGCATCAGCAGCTGGTTGGCGTCGACGTCGATCTTGGCGAGGAGGAAGCGGCCGTTGTACTCGACGGCCAGCCGCTCCAGCAGCGGGCCGAGCTGCTTGCAGGGCTGGCACCACTCGGCCCAGAAGTCAAGGACGACCGGGACCTCGGCGGAGCGCTCGATGACCTCGCGCTCGAAACCGGCCTCGTCGACATCGATCACCAGCGCGGACGGGGGTACGGCCCCGGCGCCGCCGTGCCGGGCCGCCTCGGCCCGCGCCTGCTCCGCCTTCGCCTTGGCCTCTCCGGCCGCCTTCACCGCGGCGAGGTCGACGACGCCGCTCATGGACATGTTCCTAGGCTGCATGGGTACATCCTCCCCCTTCCGCGGTCGTAACCGGTAAGCACCGGTGCGTGATGGCGCACTCGGGCGCGCACCACGGCCGAACCGCGCCGTCCGCAGCCCCTCCGCCGGTCAATGCGGGCGTACGGACGTACGCGATCCTGAACATGTTTTCGGCGCCGGGTCCCCACCGTGGCGCCGGGGTGTGGTTGTCGCTGGGGCCGCTCAAGCCTTTCGCTACAGGTCGTAGCGTAACTGCCGTGAGCCGGTCCCGCAGGACCGCCCCCCGGTGAACTCGATCACACGCGGCACCGGGCGACAGCGACCTACTGGCCGGTATGGTCGGGCGTCATGTGCAGCAGCCCCACCAGTCCTCGCAGCCGTACCGGCCGCCCCCGCAGTGCCGAGGCCGACACCGCGATCCTGGAGGCGACCCGGGCCGCGCTGGTCGAGCTGGGCTGGTCCAAGCTGACGATGAGCGACGTCGCCACCCGCGCCAAGGTCGCCAAGACCACCCTCTACCGGCGCTGGGCGAGCAAGAACGAGCTCGTCGTCGACGCCGTCGCCGTCCTCTTCGACGAGCTCGAACTCCCCGACCGCGGCAGTCTCGTGGCCGACATCGAGGGCGTGGTCCTGCAGTTCGCCGCGCTCCTGGAGCGGCCGGAGACGAAGACGGCGCTGATGGCCGTCATCGCCGAGTCCACCCGCGACGAGCCGCTGCGCGAGCGCATCCGCACCTCCATCGTGGAGCGCCAGAAGCGGCTCGTTCTGGAGGGCCGCCACCGCGCGCAGGCCCGCGGCGAACTGCCGCCCGCACCCGGGCCGACTCCCGGCACCGACGACCTGATCTTCGACGTCATCGCGGGCGCGGTGGTTCACCGTGCGTTGGTGAGCGCCGAACCCGTCGACGCCGAGTGGGTCCAGCGCTTCACCGCGCTGCTGCTCGGAGGGCTCGGCGCCGCGGCTCAGACCTGATGCGTCCCTGATGGCGCTTCAGACCCGGCGCAGCGGGAGCGGGCGTCGGCGGCGCTGGGCCGCCGGCTGCGCGAGGTCACCGGCCTGGTGGGCGACCTGATCGAGCTGGCCCGGGACGAGGAGCCGCGGCCGCTGGTCGAGGAGGTGCGCGCCCGCCCGCCCGGCGGGGCGCCCGTGGAAGTGGAGCTGACGGGCGGGAGCTGACCGTCCGGGACCACGGCCCCGGCATCGCGCCCGAGGACCTCCCCTACGTCTTTGATCGTTTTTACCGCGCCGAATCGGCCCGCGCCCTGCCCGGTTCGGGCCTCGGCCTGGCGATGGCGCGCCAGATCGCCCGCGCCCACGGCGCCGAGCTCACCACCGTAAACGCCCCCGGCGGCGGCGCGCTGTTCCGCCTGGTCTTCTAGAGGTGACGGTGCATGACGTGCAGCCCCACGTACCCCTCCTCGGGGTGGTGGAAGGCCTCCGGCACCGTGCCCACGACGCTGAAGCCGAGCCGCTCGTACAGCCGCACCGCGTGGACGTTCGTCTCCACGACGGCGTTGAACTGCATGCCCCGGAAGCCAGCCTCCCGTGCCCACTCCAGCGAATACTCGACCAGCGCCCGCCCCACGCCCCGCCCGCCGTACGCGGGGTCGGTCATGTAGCTGGCGCTCGCCATGTGCGCGCCGTTGCCGGCCTGGTTGCGGTTCATCTTCGCGGTGCCGACGACCGCGCCGGTCTCGTCGTCGACGGCGACGACCGTACGGTTCGGGGCGGCGAGCAGCCACCAGTCGCGGCCCTCCTCCCGCCCCAGGTCGACGGGGTAGGTGAAGGTGTCGCCCGCGGCGACGATGGCGTGGAAGAACGGCCAGATGGCGGGCCAGTCGTCCGCGGTGGCTTCCCGGATCTCAATCTGCACGCCCTCAGGATGTCCGACGAACCTGCCGCCCTGCCACAGGGTTTGCGCAGGCCAACGGTTGGTTCCTGCTGATCCTTCCCTCGCCGGCCCCGGGAAGTCCTAAGGTGATCGGGTAGGTCGTTCGAGTCCTTCCGGGGGTGGGCATGGCGCGCGTCGTCGTGGTGCATGGGGTGGGCAGGGAGCTGGATACCTCCGAGACGCTCCTGGCATCGCTGAGCCCCGCTGTGACGGGCGGGGTGAATCTCGCCCTCCGACGTGACGCGGGCCTCGCGGGCCGCGTGACGCCACTCGCGCAGGGGGACATCACCTGTGCCGCGTACGGGGACCTCTTCCGGCGGCCCGGCGCACGAAGCGGCACGCCGCAGTACGAGGCAGAGGACGTGGCCGACGGTCTGGAGACCGAACTGCTCATGGCCTGGTGGGCGGAGGCCGCCCGCCTCGACCCCGCGGTGCTGGGCCCGTCCGACGCCGGACGAGGCGTCCTCGCGTACGCCGCGTCGCGGCCCCTACGGCTTGCCGCCGTACGGCGGGCCTTGGACGCACTGACACGTACGCGGTTCTTCGGCTCGGTGTCGGACGCGTTCCTCATCGCCGCGCTCAAACAGTTCCGCCGGTACTTCGACGATCCCGGGATCCGTGCCGCCGCGCGCGCCCGCGTCCTTCAGGGCATCGGCCAGGACACCCGGGTCGTGGTGGGGCACTCACTCGGGTCGGTCGTCGCTTACGAGGCACTGTGCCCAGGCGCCGTGGAGGGGCCCGTGACGCTGGTGACGCTCGGTTCCCCGCTCGGCATCCGCAACCTCACCTTCGACCGCCTGGACCCCGCGCCGGTGACCGGAGTCGGTGTGTGGCCGAAATCGGTGGACCGCTGGCACAACGTCTCCGACGCCGGCGACATCGTCGCCCTCGTCCACGAACTCGCCCCTCGCTTCGGCCCCGGCGTGCGCGACCACCACGTGCACAACGGCACCACCATGCACGACCTCTCGGCGTACCTGACCGCGGTGGAGACCGGGGCGGCGATCGCGGACGGGTTGGCCGCACGGTGAGCGGGCCCTCCCCGGCAGCCGCAGGTGAAGGGCCCTTCCGCCGGTACGTGCTGGCGGCCGGCACCCGCCACTATCCCGACGACCCGCATCTGACCGAGCTCCCGGGCGTCGACGCCGACGTCGAGCGTGTCGCCGCGCTCTTCGAGGGGCTCGGCTACACCCGGATCCTCCCGCACCTCAGCAGCTCACCGCGCTCGCAGGATTTCCTCGGTGACCTGGAGGAGTGGCTGGCGCACCCGGACCGCACGGACCGGGACGTGCTCGTCCTGTACTACGCGGGCCACGGCATCAAGCACCCGCAGCGGCGCGACCACTACCTCATGTGCGGTGGCAGCAGGATCAGCCGCCCGCAACGCACGGCCATCAGGTCGAGCGACCTCGCCGGCATGGTGACCACGTCCCCCGTCGGCCACGCTCTGCTCATGCTGGACACGTGCTACGCGGGCGCCGGGACCGCCGAAATGGCCGCCGTCGCACTGGACCTGACCGGACTGCGCGGCAACGACAGCGACGGCTTGTGGCTCCTCGCCGCCGCGCGGGCCAGGGAAGAGGCCGTCGACCAGGCCTTCGTACCCGCGCTGGAGGACGCGCTGCGCCGCAGCCGGGCCGGAATGCGTCAGCCGCACCTCGACGTCCTGGACGTCACGGGCCGTATCGACGCCTACCTGCGGGAGCACCACCCCCACCAGAGCGCGCGATGCAGCGCCACGGAGGTCCGCACGCCTCCGCCGTTCTTCCCCAACCCGGAGTACCGGCCCGGGCTCGCGCCGGCCCTCGTCGACGTGCAGACGGCCCGCGAATGGGCCGCCCACTTCGACCCGCGCAGCCGCGGCGTCGAGTACGCGGGCGAGAAAGGGGACTTCTTCACCGGGCGCCTCCAAGCCCTCGCCACGCTCGCCGCCTGGCTCCGGGAACCCCAGCACGACGGCCGCGCCCGCGTGGTGACCGGCGGCCCCGGTGCCGGGAAATCCGCGGTGCTCGGGCGGCTCCTCGCTCTTGCCGACCCCGACCCGGAGGAACGGCCTGCGGTTCCCGAGTACGCCAGGCCCCCGGCCGGTTGCATCACCACCGCCGTGCACGCCCGCGGTGCGAGCCTCGAATCGCTCACCAGCCGGCTGGCCGCGGCGCTCGGTGTCGACGCGGACTCGCCCCATGAGCTCCTCGTCGAGCTCTCCGACCGGACGACACCCTCCACGATCCTCATCGACGCCCTGGACGAGGCGGGCACGGGCGTGGAGGGCAGCGAGCCGCGCCGCATCGCCCGCGAACTCCTGCGGCCGCTCACCACCCTCCGCCACGTCCGGCTGATCGTCGGCAGCCGCCGTGAGCCGATCGCCGCGCTCGGCAGCGCGGTGGAGGTCATCGACCTCGACACGGACGCGTACGCGCGCCAGGCGGACATCGAGGAGTACGCGCACACGTGCCTGGTGGCCTCGGCCACGGCACGCGCCAGGTACTCCGCCGACATGCTGCGGACCCTCGCCGGGGCGGTCGGCGAACGCGCCGGGCTGTCCTTCCTCGTGGCCAGGATGACCGTGCGGGCCCTCTCCCACGGCGACCTGGTGGTGGATGCGGCCGAACCAGGCTGGCGGAAGCGGTTGCCCACGGAGGCGGGTCAGGCCTTCGATGCCTACCTCGCCCGCTACGGCGACGAGGAGACGCGCGTGCGCCGCCTGCTCGCCCCCCTGGCGTACGCCGAGGGAGAGGGTCTGCCCTGGGACTCCCTGTGGGCGCCGCTGGCCACGGCGCTGTCCGGCGTCCCATGCTCGGACGACGACATCGACTGGCTCTTCCGGCACGCCGGCGCGTACGTCATCGAGGTGCCGGTGGACGACGAGCGCTCCGTCTTCCGGCTCTTCCACGAGTCCCTCGCGGAACATCTGCGCAGTCCCCGACGAGACGCCGAGAACCAGCGGCGCCTGACCGCCGCGCTGCGCGACACGGTGCCCGGGGGCCGGGACGGCGCTCCCGACTGGGCCCGCGCCCACCCTTACGTCCTGGGCCATCTCCCGGGCCACGCGGCGGCGGCGGGCGAGTTGGCTCGCCTGCTGGAGGACTCCCACTTCCTCGTGCACGCCGATCCGGACGCGCTGCTCTCGGCCATGGGCGGCAGCGACGACCGCTCGGTACTGCGTACCCGGGCCATGTACCGCGCCTCCGCCCATCTGCACCGCAATGCCCCCGCCGAGTACCGGGCGCAGTTGCTCGCCATCGACGCGACCCGCTTCGGGATGGAGCAGCACCGGCGGGCACTGGCCCGGGGGGCGGCATGGTCACCGCGCTGGTCGACCGGCTCGCAGACGAGCAGCGCGCTGCGAAGCACCATGGACAACCACAACGGCACGTTCTCGCCCCTCGCTTGCACGACCTTGGACGGGGCGCCGCTCCTGGCGTTTCCCGGTCCGGTCGGGGCCGTGTGGCTGTGGGACTTGGAGTCCGATTCACTGCACTCTTCCTTCCCGGGACACGAAGCGGAGGTTTCCGCCCTCTGCTGCACCCATCTCGGCGGCAAGCCGGTCGTCGTATCCGCGGATACCGAAGGGGAGATACGCGTCTGGAGTGTCCTCGACGGCGCGTGTGAGCTGCACTTCGCCCTCCCCCCGCCTCCCGGAGGTCGCCGCAGGGGAGGATCTTCCGCCAGGAGGGTCGTCGCTTGGCAGGACGCGGATGCGCGGGAGGATCGCGAGTCGGACTACGTGGTGTCACTCGCCGCCACCGAGGTGGACGGCGTGCCGAGCCTGGTCGGCTACACCTTCAACGCCGTGGCATGGCTGTGGGACCTGCGGACAGGAGCGGCGGTGCGTCATGTCGACACTGAGGCACAGGTCTTCACTGTCGACGCCACGATCAGCTGTATGGAGATGGGTGGTGTTCCGTACGCCCTCATCACGAGTGGTCACCGGTCCGCCCTGACATGGAACCTCCTCGGTCATCGCCTGGGCCACCTGCCCCGGCACGACTCCGCGGCTTCCGTCGAGGTGCACTGGACGGGGCGGTTGAACGGGCGTGCCGCGGTCCTGCTCGGTGATCGCAGGGAGGGCCTGCTGGCGAGGGACCCGGATTCCGCGGAGGAAATCACCAGTCTTCCGGCTCACACCAGTCATCCGACCGCCATCACCGTCGTGCCCCTGGAGAGCGGGGACCTCATCGTCGTCGGTCACGCCGACGGAGTGATCCACGTCTGGGACGCCCGGACCGAATCGCTCGTGGCACGGCTCAACGGTCACGACCAGTGGGTGCATGCCCTGTCGACCACAGTCGTGGGCGGAGCACCCGTCGTGGTGTCGTCGAGCTCCGACGGAACGACCCGAGTATGGGACCTTCCCGACGCGGACGGAGCCGCCTCCTCGTACGGCCACACCAGTCAGGTACGGGCTGTCACGTGCCTCGTCGCGGACGGCGTGCCGGTGGCCGTCACGGGCGGCGCGGACGGCACGGTGCGGACCTGGAACCTCGACTCCGGTGCCGAGCTGGGCATCGGCCGGGGTCACACCGAGGACGTCATGTCCGTTGCCCTCACCTTCCTCGACGGGGTGCCCGTAGCCATCAGCAGCGGCTACGACCGGACGTTGAACGCCTGGACCCTCCCGGACTGCGCAGCACTCTCTTCGGTGGAGGACCGGCGAGCCTGGACGGTCGTCTCCGCCACAACCCTCGACGGCGTACCCGCCGTGGTCACCGGTTCCGAGTTCGTGCCGGGGCGAACAAAGGCCAGTGCCCTGACGGTGCGGGACGCGGCCTCGCTACGGGAACTCGTGGACGCCACTCCGTTGGCGGGTTCGCTGTTCGCCAGGATTCAGGCTGTGGCCTGTACGACGGTCGGCCACCGGCCGGTCGCGGTCCTCGGCAACGGCAGTGGCACACCCCAGGACGCGCCGCCCACACCCCGTGTACACCTCTGGGCCCTGGACACCATGACGCTGATGGGTGTCCTCGAAGGGTGCACCGAGCAGGTCAACGCCATCGCGTGCACCACCGTGGGCCGGACGCCCGTCGCCGTGCTCGGCACCACTGACGGCATCCAGGTATGGGACCTGTCCACCCGTACCCTGCGGTACACCCTGGGCGGACGACACACGTGGGTCTCGGGCGTCGCCTGCGCGGTTCTGGACGGCGTACCCACGGCGGTCACGGTCGACGACACCCTCTGCATGTGGGATCTGACGAACGCCCGGCTCCTCCACCAGCACGCCCTGCCTCATCCAAGCAGTGCCGTGGCCGTCGGCCCCGGGGGCGAGCTGGTGGTGGGAACCGGGTTCGAGGTCCTCGTCCTGGAACGAACCCGGCAGGCCGTCTCCCGTCCCTAGAAGCCCGGCGGCTCGGTGTACGTGCCCCACTCGTCGCGCAGGGCGTCGCAGATCTCGCCGAGCGTGGCCTCCGCCCGTACGGCTTCCAGCATGGGCTCGATCATGTTGGCGCCGCCCCGCGCGGCGTCGAGCATGGCGTCCAGCGAGGCCCGTACGCGCGCGTCGTCGCGGGCCGCCTTGCGGTCGGCGAGGACCCGGACCTGCTCGCGCTCCACCTCGTGGCTGACCCGCAGGATCTCCAGGTCGCCGGTGACCGAGCCGGTGTGGACGTTGACGCCCACGACCCTCTTGTCGCCCTTCTCCAGGGCCTGCTGGTAACGGAAGGCGGACTCCGCGATCTCGCCGGTGAACCAGCCGTCCTCGATGCCGCGCAGGATGCCCGAGGTGATGGGGCCGATGGGGTGCTGCCCGTCGGGGTGGGCGCGCAGGCCGCGCTCCTTTATCCGGTCGAAGATCTTCTCGGCGTCGGCCTCGATGCGGTCGGTGAGCTGCTCGACGTACCAGGAGCCGCCGAGCGGGTCGGCGACGTTGGCGACGCCGGTCTCCTCCATCAGCACCTGCTGGGTGCGCAGGGCGATCTCGGCGGCCTGCTCGGACGGCAGGGCGAGGGTCTCGTCGAGGGCGTTGGTGTGCAGCGAGTTCGTCCCGCCCAGCACCGCCGCGAGGGCCTCCACGGCCGTGCGCACCACGTTGTTGTACGGCTGCTGCGCGGTGAGCGAGACGCCGGCGGTCTGGGTGTGGAACCGCAGCCACTGCGCCTTGTCGGTCTTGGCCCCGTAGACCTCCCTCATCCAGCGGGCCCAGATGCGGCGGGCGGCGCGGAACTTGGCGATCTCCTCGAAGAAGTCGACGTGCGCGTCGAAGAAGAAGGACAGGCCGGGCGCGAAGACGTCCACGTCCAGGCCCCGGGACAGCCCGAGCTCGACGTACCCGAAGCCGTCGGCGAGCGTGTACGCCAGCTCCTGCGCGGCCGTCGCGCCGGCCTCGCGGATGTGGTAACCGGAGACGGAGAGCGGCTTGTACGCGGGGATGCGGGCGGCGCAGTGCTCCATCAGGTCGCCGATGAGGCGCAGGTGGGGCTCGGGCTGGAAGAGCCACTCCTTCTGCGCGATGTACTCCTTGAAGATGTCCGTCTGGAGGGTGCCGTTGAGGACGGACGGGTCGACGCCCTGCCGCTCGGCGGCGACCAGGTACATGCAGAAGACGGGCACGGCCGGACCGGAGATGGTCATGGACGTGGTGACGTCGCCGAGCGGGATGTCCTTGAAGAGGACCTCCATGTCGGCGGCGGAGTCGATGGCCACGCCGCAGTGGCCGACCTCGCCCAGCGAGCGGGGGTCGTCGGAGTCGCGGCCCATGAGGGTCGGCATGTCGAAGGCGACGGACAGGCCGCCGCCGCCGTTGCCGAGGATCATCTTGTAGCGCTCGTTCGTCTGCTCGGCGTTCCCGAACCCGGCGAACTGGCGGATGGTCCAGGTGCGGCCCCGGTAGCCCGTCGGGTACAGGCCGCGGGTGAAGGGGTACTCACCCGGCCAGCCGATCCGCTCGAAGCCCTCGTAGGTGTCACCGGGCCGGGGCCCGTAGACCGGCTCAACGGGGTCCCCGGAGAGCGTGGTGAAGTCGGCGTCGCGCTTGTGGGCGGCGTCGTAGCGGGCCTGCCAGCGTCGGCGGCCTTCCTCGATGGCGTCAGCGTCCATACCTTCGAATTTACTAGGACGTCCTAGTAAATGTCGATGGCCGACGGCCGTACGCGTGGCGTACGGCCGGGGGCGTCAGGCCTTGGCGACCGCCGGGGAGGCGTCGGCGAGCAGCGGCTCGACGTCGCGGACGACCTTGCGCTCGACGAAGAAGGCGGCGAAGGGGATGGTTCCGGAGAGCAGGATCCAGAGGAGCTTGCCGAACTTCCACCGGGCCTTGGAGCCCAGATCGAAGGCGAAGATCAGGTAGATGATGTAGAGGATGCCGTGGGCCTGGGAGACCATGAAGGTCACGTCCTCGCCCGTGTCGAACCCGTACTTGAAAATCATGCACGTGCAGAGCACGAGCAGCATGACCGCGGTCACATAGGCCATGACCCGGTAGCGGGTCAGCACGATCCTCTTCATGGCGTCGAGCGTAACGTGACGTTCCGGGCGATCTTCGCCCGGGTCACGCCATCGCGAGACGGGTCACTTCTCCTCGAAGTCCTGCGCCGCGATCCGCAGCGGCCGCAGCATCGCGAAGATCTCCGCGCACTCCTCGGCGTCGTACACGCCCAGCCCGAAGTCCATCGCCATCAGGTCGCGCGTGGCCGCCTCCACCACCTCGCGGCCCTTGTCGGTGATGGAGGCGAGGGTGCCACGGCCGTCGTTGGGGTTGGGGCGCTTGGCGACCAGCCCGGAGCGGACCAGGCGGTCCACGGTGTTGGTCACGGAGGTCGGGTGGACCATCAGCCGCTCGCCGATCTTGGACATCGGCAGCTCGCCGGCCTTCGAGAAGGTCAGCAGCACCAGCGCCTCGTACCGCGCGAAGGTCAGTTCGTACGGCTTGACGACCGCGTCCACCTCGGCGAGCAGGATTTGGTGCGCGCGCATGATCGAGGTGATCGCGGCCATCGAGGGCACGGGGCCCCAGCGCTGCTGCCAGAGCTCGTCGGCGCGGGCGATGGGGTCGAACGGGAGGCTGAGCGGCTTGGGCACGGACCGACCTTACCCAGTGGTCACATGCTGGTCAGCCCTGTCTCGCTTTTCGGTATCAGGCGGACAGGTGCCGCTCCACCGTCTCGACCTTCGAGGTGAGGCCGTCCGTCACGCCCGGGCGGATGTCGGCCTTCAGGACGAGCGAGACGCGCGGCGCCCGCGCCTCGACCGCGGCGACGGCGCGCTTGACGACGTCCATGACCTCGTCCCACTCGCCGCCCTCGATGGACGTGAACATCGCGTCCGTACGGTTCGGCAGACCGGACTCGCGGACGACGCGCACCGCGTCGGCGACGTACTCGCCGACGTCCTCGCCGACGCCGAGCGGGGTGACGGAGAAGGCGACGATCACGCGGTGTTCACCTTGCCCTCGCGGCGGGCGCGGGAGGCGATCAGCGCGTCGTCGGCGGCGCGCTTGAGCTTGCGGTCGGCGAAGAAGCCGCCGAAGGGCAGCACCGACAGGACGAAGAAGACGGCGGCGGTCTTCAGGTCCCACTTGGTGCGGTTCCAGGCGTCGAGCCAGAAGAGCACGTACAGGATGAAGAGCACGCCGTGGATCGCACCCATGACCGGCACCGCGTTGAACTCCGTCGTGCGCTTGAGCACGGAGCACACGAGCAGCAGGAGGAACGAGACGGCCTCCGGACCGGAGACCAGTCGGAGGCGGTGGAGGGAGGAGGCGGTCTTGATGTCCACGGGCAGCACCTTCGTCGTCATCGATCTTGTGAATCGACTCACAAGCGGGTTCGGTTCATTGTGCCAGGCGACTTTGCCCGCCCTTTATCAGGGTCGGGATCCTCCCCATGGCCCTGTCCGCCCCCTGGACCACCGGTTACCGTCGTGGCGTGGCAACGTTCCGACTCCAAGGCAGCAAAGTGCTCGCCGTCGACCTGACCGGCGACGCCGTCAAAGCGAAGAACGGCTCGATGGTCGCGTACGACGGCCAGATGGCCTTCAAGAAGATGTCCGGCGGCGGTGAGGGCCTGCGGGGCATGGTCACCCGTCGGCTCACCGGCGAACAGATGGAGATGATGGAGGTCAAGGGGCAGGGCACCTGCTTCTTCGCCGACCGCGCCTCCGAGATCAACCTCGTCCGGCTCCACGGCGACAAGCTCTTCGTCGAGTCCAGCAACCTGCTGTGCGCGGACGGCGGGCTGCGCACCGGCACCAGCTTCACCGGGCTGCGGGGCGGGGCCACCGGTACCGGGCTGTTCACGACGACCGTCGAGGGCACCGGTCAGGCGGCCATCATGTCGGACGGCCCGGCGGTCGTGCTCCGCGTGACGCCGCAGTACCCGCTGTCCGTGGACCCCGGCGCGTACATCGCGCACCAGGGCAACGTGCAGCAGAGCTTCCAGTCCGGTGTGACGTTCCGCACGTTCCTGGGCGAGGGCGGCGGCGAGGCGTTCCAGATCCGCTTCGAGGGCGACGGGCTGGTCTACGTGCAGCCGAGCGAGCGCAACACCGTCGGGGGCGAGATCTGATGCCGTTCCGCGAGATCAACGCGAAGATGGTCGAGGCGACGATCGCGCCCGGCCAGAAGATGCTCAGCCAGCGCGGCGCGATGCTCGCGTACCGCGGCGACGTCACTTTCACGCCGAACATCGCCGGCGGCCAGGGCGGCCTGATGTCGATGATCGGGCGCCGCGTGGCCGGTGAGGCCACCCCTCTCATGACGGTGGAGGGCAGTGGCACCGTCATGTTCGGGCACGGCGGCCACCACATCCAGGTGATCCAGCTGTCCGGCGACACGCTGTACGTGGAGGCGGACCGGCTCCTCGCCTTCGACGGCACCCTGGAGCAGGGCACGATGTTCATGGGCGCGCAGGGCGGCGTCATGGGCATGGTGCGCGGCCAGGTGACCGGGCAGGGCCTGTTCACCACCACCCTCAAGGGCTACGGCGCGGTCGCCGTGATGGCCCACGGCGGGGTCGTCGAACTGCCGGTCACCCCGGCGCGTCCGGTGCACGTCGACCCGCAGGCGTACGTGGCGCACCACGGCGACGTACGCAACAAGCTCTCCACCGCGCTCGGCTGGCGCGACATGGTGGGGCGCGGCTCGGGCGAGGCGTTCCAGCTGGAGCTGAGCGGCAACGGAGTGGTGTACGTCCAGGCGTCGGAGGAGAAGCTGTGAGCAGCGGACTTGTCATGCACGATCCGTCGACCCTGCCGAGCGACGACAACGTCAATCCGTACACCTTCTGCGTGGAGCTGAAGGGCTCCCAGTGGTTCCTCCAGAAGGGCAAGATGATCGCCTACTACGGGCGGATCGAGTTCAACGGCATCGGTCACGGCCGTCTCGACCGGCTCGTGCGCACCTCCTTCCACTCCCCGCTCCACGCGAGCGACTGGGTGGTGGCGGAGGGCAGCGGCAAGATGCTGCTGGCGGACCGTGCCTTCGACGTGAACGCGTACGACCTGGACGAGGGCAACCTCACCATCCGGGCCGGCAATCTCCTGGCCTACCAGCCGAGCCTCGCCCTGAAGCAGTCGATCGTGCCGGGCTTCCTCACCCTCATCGGCACGGGGAAGTTCGTGGCCGCGTCGAACGGGCCGGTGGTCTTCATGGAGCCGCCGCTGCGCGTGGACCCGCAGGCGCTGGTCGGCTGGGCGGACTGCCCGTCGCCGTGCCACCACTACGACCACGGCTACATGAGCGGGGTCATGGGCGGGCTGCGGCAGCTGACGGGGATCGGCGGCGCGTCGGGCGAGGAGCACCAGTTCGAGTTCGTGGGGGCCGGCACGGTGCTGCTGCAGTCCTCGGAAGCGCTGATGGCGGAGCAGGCAACCGGGGCGGTGCCCCACGCGCCGGGGGTTCCGGGCGGTGGCGCAGCGCATGGATCCGGCCACGGCCAGCACGGGTCCGTACCGCGCCTTCCCGGTCAGCTGGGGGACCTCCAGCGTCGCTTCGGGCTGTGAGCGGTAGTCTGCGGAGTGTGACGTCCTCGAACGTCTGCGCCCCTCTCGTGGGGGTACTCAGCCGTCGGGGACGGGGGGCCGGCGTTGCCCGGTGTCACTGACCCTCATTTCGTCCAGCATTCAACTTCTTAGGTAGAATCCATACATGGAGACCGAGACGGCCATCCCCTGGCTGACCGATGCCGAGCAGCACGCCTGGCGTACGTATCTGGACGTCAACAGGCTGCTGACGTACCAGTTGGAGAAGGACCTCCAGCCGTTCGGCCTGACCATCAACGACTACGAGATCCTGGTGAACCTCTCGGAGTCCCTCGAACGGCGCATGCGGATGAGTGACCTGGCGGCGGCGACGCTCCAGTCCAAGAGCCGCCTGTCCCACCAGATCACCCGGATGGAGAACGCGGGCCTGGTCCGCCGGGAGAACTGCGAGTCGGACCGGCGCGGGCTGTACGCGGTCCTCACCGACCAGGGCATGGAGACCATGCGCAAGGTCGCGCCGCACCACGTCGAGTCGGTGCGCAAGCACTTCATCGACCTGCTCAACCCGGACGCGCTGGAGCAGCTCCACGCGTCCCTGCACCCCATCGCGGAACAGCTGCGCGGCTTGCGCGGCAAGCCCTAGCCGGACCTAGCCGATCCTCGGCAGCCGCAGCTCGAACAGCGCTCCGCCGGAGGGGGACCGGCGGACCGCGAGGGTGCCGCCGTGCCCGGTGGCGACGTCCCGGGCGATGGCGAGACCGAGCCCCGCGCCGCCCTCGTCGCGGCTGCGGGCGTCGTCCAGCCGGACGAACCGCTCGAAGATCCGCTCCCGCTCGGCCTCCGGCACGCCCGGCCCGTCGTCCTCGACGGCCAGGACGGCCTCGCGCCCCTCCCGCCGTACGGTCACGGCCACCCGCGTGGCCGCGTGCCGCTGGGCGTTGTCCAGCAGGTTGCCCAGCACCCGCGCCAGCTGCCCCGGCGACCCGCTGACGTCCACGCCCTCCCGCGCCGCCTCCACCCGCGCCGGCACCCGGTCGCCGGCCCGCCGCGCGACCTCCTCCCGTACGAGCTCCGCCAGATCGAGGCGCGTTCGCCCCGGCCGCTCCCCCGCGTCCAGCCGCGCCAGCAGCAGCAGGTCCGCCGCCAGCTGCTGGAGCCGTACGGTGTCGGCGACGGCCCCCGGAACGTCCAGCAGCCCGGGGTGGGCCGCCCCCACCTCCAGCTGGGTGCGCAGGCTGGCGATGGGGCTGCGCAGCTCGTGCGAGGCGTCCGCGACGAACCGCCGCTGCCGCTCCACGCTCGCCTCCAGCGCGGCCAGCGTCTCGTTCGTCGTCCGGGCCAGCCGGTCGACCTCGTCGTACGTGCCCGGCTCGGGCACCCGGCGCGACAGGTCCTCGGAGGCCGTGATCGCCGCCATCTCGCGGCGGATGCCCTCCACCGGCCGCAGCGCCCGCCGCGTGACCAGCCACGTCACGCCCCCGACGACGACCAGCAGGCCCGGGAGCGTGGCGAGCATCGCACCCCCCACACCCGAGACCGCCGCCGACGCGGTGACCAGCGGGGCGCCCGCGTACACGGTGGCCTCGCCCTGCGGGCCGGACGCCTTCACGGCCGCGAAGCGGTAGGTGGCGGTGTCGCCGTCCACGGTGACGTCGCCGGTCGAGTACGCGGCCTCGTCGGAGACCTCGCCGGCCTCCGTCCCGCCGTCCTGGGCAGCCGGGGGGACGGCCCGGGTCGCCGGGCTCGCCGTCCCGCCGATCGCCTCGATGTCCTCGCCGATGGCGACGACGCGGCCGTCCTCGTCCACGACCTGCACCGGGTGCTCCTCGGTGTCGTCGGGCAGGTCCAGCCGGCCGAAGGGCGTGCCGCCGGCGATCTGGGCGGCGACCGAGCGCGCGGAGACCTCCGCCTGGAGCCCGGCCTGGTCGACGAGGTGGGACCGCAACACGGCCAGCAGCGCCACCCCGGCGACGGCGAGCGCGACCGCGACGACGAGCGTGGCGCCCAGGGCCGTACGGGCGCGTACGGAGCGCAGCGGGTGCCCCAGCCGGGAGCGCCTCACCGGTCCTCCAGGCGGTAGCCCGCGCCGCGCACGGTCGTGATGAGCTCCTGGCCCAGCTTGCGGCGCAGGGCGCTGACGTACACCTCCACGATGTTCGGATCGCCCTCGTACGCGAAGTCCCAGACGTGCTCCAGGATCTCCGCCTTCGACACCACCTCGCCCGGCCGGGTCGCGAGCTGCTCCAGCACCGCGAACTCTTTCGCCGTCAGGCTCACCTCGGTGCCGTCCAGCCGTACGCGGCGGCTCGCGGTGTCCACGGTGAGCGGGCCGGCCCGCAGCACGGGCGACGCGGTGCGACCGCGCCGCCGGAGCAGGGCCTTCACGCGGGCCACGAGGACGACGTACGAGAACGGCTTGGTCAGGTAGTCGTCGGCGCCGGTGTCCAGCCCCTCGGCCTCGTCGTACTCGCCGTCCTTGGCGGTCAGCATCAGGACCGGCATGTCGTGCCCGGCGGCGCGCAGGGCCGCGCAGACGCGGTAGCCGTTCATGCCCGGGAGCATGATGTCGAGGACGACGAGGTCGTACGAACCGGTGCCGGCGCGGTGCAGCCCTTCGAGTCCGTCGTGCACGACGTCGACGGCGAACCCTTCGGCGCGGAGCCCGGCGGCGAGGGACAGGGCGAGCCGCTTCTCGTCCTCCACGATCAACAGGCGCATGGGTTCAGGGTCGCAAACGGAAGCTGAAGAGACCTTCAGGCGCCTTCAGGCTGCGTTCAGCCGCCGGGGCGCAGGGTGTTCTCCGTACCGCAGGAACCAACCCACCAACGGGAGGCCACTCCATGAAGCGCAACCTGATCGTCGCGACCGTCACCGCGGCGGCCCTGCTGACGGGCGGCACGGCGGCGGCGTTCGCCGCGTCGGCGGACGAGGAGGCCCCGGCGCAGGCGCGGCACAGCGCGCCGAAGGTCACCGCCGAGCAGGCCCTGAAGTCGGTCGCGGGCCACGGGACGGTGGTCTCGCTGGACCTGGACGACGACGGCGCCACGACGTGGGACGTCGAGGTGCTGACGAAGGACGGCAAGGTCCAGGAGTGGACGGTCGACGCGACGACCGCGAAGGCCACCCAGGACCAGGACGACCACCAGGACCAGGACGACGACCAGGACCAGGGCCAGGACGACTGACGGAGCCCTTGGCCGGGGCTCCGTCGCGCTGCGAGCCCTGGCCTACTGGCCCGTCAGACCCGCCACCAGCTCGTCGGCCGCCGCGTACGGGTCGAGGTCGCCCGTCACGATGCGCTCCGCGAGAGCGGAGAGGCGGCGGTCGCCGTGCAGGTCGCCGATGCGTTCGCGCAGGGCCGTGACGGCGATGGTCTCGACCTCGTGCGCCGCCCGTGCCCGGCGGCGCTCGGCGAGGACGCCCCGCTCCTCCATCCAGGCGCGGTGCTTCTCCAGCGCCTCGACGACCTCGTCGACGCCCTCGCCCCGGGCCGCCACCGTCTTGACGATCGGCGGGCGCCAGTCCCCGGGCCCGCGGGACTCGCCGAGCCCCAGCATGTGGTTCAGCTCGCGGGCCGTGGCGTCGGCGCCGTCGCGGTCGGCCTTGTTGACGACGTACACGTCACCGATCTCCAGGATCCCGGCCTTCGCCGCCTGGATCCCGTCGCCCATCCCGGGGGCGAGCAGGACGACCGAGGTGTCCGCCTGGGAGGCGATCTCGACCTCCGACTGGCCCACGCCCACGGTCTCCACCAGCACCACGTCGCACCCGGCCGCGTCCAGCACGCGGATCGCCTGCGGCGCGGCCCACGCGAGCCCGCCGAGGTGCCCGCGGGTGGCCATGGAGCGGATGTAGACGCCCGGGTCCGACGCGTGCTCGGACATCCGCACCCGGTCGCCGAGGAGCGCGCCGCCGCTGAAGGG
The DNA here is from genome assembly GCF_040611175.1 of Streptomyces sp. NPDC003036. Lineage (NCBI taxonomy): Bacteria > Bacillati > Actinomycetota > Actinomycetes > Kitasatosporales > Streptomycetaceae > Streptomyces > Streptomyces sp. NPDC003036. The sequence goes on from NZ_JBEXNO010000015.1 coordinate 122,044, forward strand.
CGAGGACGGGTCGACGGCGAGGACGCCGACCCGCTTCCCGGCCCGCCGGTACGCGCTGACCAGCGCCGACGTCGAGGTCGACTTGCCGACGCCGGGCGAGCCGGTCAGGCCGACGACGTACGCCCGGCCCGTCAGCGGGGCCAGTGCCGCCATCACCTCACGGAGCTGCGGGGACGCCCCCTCCACGAGCGAGATCAGCCGGGCCACGGCACGCGGCCGGCCCTCCCGTGCCTGGGCGACCAGTGCGGGGACGTCCACCATCACTTACACAACTCCCTTACTTGCCGTTGCCGGGGACGCGCAGGATCAGCGCGTCGCCCTGACCGCCGCCACCGCACAGCGCCGCCGCGCCGATCCCGCCGCCGCGCCGCTTGAGCTCCAGCGCCAGGTGGAGGGCGAGACGGGCACCGGACATGCCGATGGGGTGCCCGAGGGCGATCGCGCCGCCGTTGACGTTCACCTTTTCGGGCGTAACTCCGAGGTCCTTCATTGACTGGACGGCGACCGCCGCGAACGCCTCGTTGATCTCGATCAGGTCCAGGTCGGAGACCTCCAGGCCCTCCTTCTTCAGGGCGTGGGCGATGGCGTTGGACGGCTGGGACTGGAGCGAATTGTCCGGTCCGGCCACATTGCCGTGGGCGCCGATCTCGGCGATCCACTCGAGGCCCAGCTCCTCGGCCTTGGCCTTGCTCATCACGACGACGGCGGCGGCGCCGTCGGAGATCTGCGAGGAGGACCCGGCCGTGATCGTGCCGTCCTTGGCGAAGGCGGGGCGCAGCTTGCCGAGCGACTCGACCGTGGTCTCGGCGCGGATGCCCTCGTCCTTGGAGAAGATCACCGGGTCGCCCTTGCGCTGCGGGATCTCGACGGGGGTGATCTCCGCCTCGAAGACGCCGTTCTTCTGCGCGGCCGCGGCGCGCTGGTGGGAGAGGGCGGCGATCTCGTCCTGGGCCTCGCGGGCGATGCCGAGCCGCGCGTTGTGCTTCTCGGTGGACTCGCCCATGGCGATGCCCTCGAAGGAGTCGGTGAGGCCGTCGTACGCCATGGCGTCGAGCATCTCGATCGCGCCGTATTTGAAGCCCTCGCGGGACTTGGGCAGCAGGTGCGGCGCGTTGGTCATGGACTCCTGGCCGCCGGCGACGATCACGTCGAACTCGCCGGCGCGGATCAGCTGGTCGGCGAGCGCGATGGCGTCGAGCCCGGAGAGGCACACCTTGTTGATGGTGAGCGCCGGGACGTTCATCGGGATGCCGGCCTTGACGGCGGCCTGCCGGGCGGGGATCTGGCCGGCGCCGGCCTGGAGCACCTGCCCCATGATCACGTACTGCACCTGGTCGCCGCCGATGCCGGCACGGTCCAGCGCGGCCTTGATGGCGAAGCCGCCGAGGTCCGCGCCCGAGAAGGACTTCAGGGAGCCGAGCAGGCGGCCCATGGGCGTGCGTGCGCCCGCGACGATGACTGAGGTGGTACCGGTCGTTCCAGACATGAGGCACGATCCCCTTCCAGCACGGCGGCTGAGGAGTGAACGAGGGTTTACTGCCAATGTACTGAGCGGTACGGGCCCGGTCATCGGGCAGTCGGTGTGATCGCGCGCACGTTGCGTAACCACCTCCCTCGGCGCTCCACTGGTCCCATGCTGACGCGAATCGACCACATCGGGATCGCCTGTTTCGACCTCGACAAGACCGTCGAGTTCTACCGTGCCACGTACGGGTTCGAGGTCTTCCACACCGAGGTCAACGAAGAGCAGGGCGTACGTGAGGCCATGCTCAAGATCAACGAGACGTCCGACGGCGGCGCCTCCTACCTCCAGCTGCTGGAGCCGACCCGCGAGGACTCGGCCGTGGGGAAGTGGCTGGCCAAGAACGGCGAGGGCGTCCACCACATCGCCTTCGGGACGGCGGACGTGGACGGCGACGCCGCGGCGATCCGGGAGAAGGGGGTGCGGGTGCTGTACGACGAGCCCCGCATCGGCTCCATGGGGTCGCGGATCACGTTCCTGCACCCCAAGGACTGCCACGGGGTCCTGACCGAACTCGTGACGTCCGCTGACCGGTCCTCAACGGAGCACTGACCTCCGGATTCCCGGCCCGGTAGAGTGGGCGGCTCCGGGCCGGGGACGGACCGGGGCCGCGCCGCGTCCCCGACAGTGGTCTGACACCATTCCCCGGGGGGCCGTTCGCCGGCGAACGGTGCTCGTACAAGAGAGTTGCGACCAGGGGACGGATGGGACCGCGCAGTGCGGGGCTACGAACGCCAGGAGAGCCACCGGGCTGACGACCACCTTTCGCGGTTCGAAGCCGAGATGGACCGGCTGAAGACCGAGCGGGAGAAGGCCGTCCAGCACGCCGAGGACCTCGGTTACCAGGTCGAGGTCTTGCGCGCCAAGCTCCACGAGGCGCGCCGCACCATCGCCACCCGGCCCGCCTACGACAGCGCGGACATCGGCTACCAGGCCGAGCAGCTGCTGCGCAACGCCCAGATCCAGGCGGAGCAGTTGCGTTCGGACGCCGAGCGCGAACTGCGCGAGGCGCGCGCCCAGACGCAGCGGATCCTCCAGGAGCACGCCGAGCACCAGGCCCGGCTCCAGGCGGAGTTGCACGCGGAGGCGGTGCAGCGGCGCCAGCAGCTGGACCAGGAGCTCGCGGAGCGCCGCCAGACCGTCGAGGCGCACGTCAACGAGAACGTGGCGTGGGCCGAGCAGCTGCGCGCCCGCACCGAGGCGCAGGCCCGCCGCCTGCTGGAGGAGTCCCGCGCGGAGGCCGAGCAGTCGCTGGCAGCCGCCCGCGCCGAGGCGACCCGTCTCGCGGAGGAGGCCCGGCAGCGGCTCAGCTCCCAGACGGAGACCGCCCGCGCCGAGGCCGAAGCGATCCTGCTGCGCGCCCGCAAGGACGCCGAGCGGCTGCTGAACGCCGCCTCCACGCAGGCCGCGGAGGCCACCAGCCACGCCGAGCAGCTGCGCAGCGCCACGACCGCCGAGTCGGAGCAGGCCCGCCAGCAGGCGACCGAGCTGAGCCGGGCGGCCGAGCAGCGGCTCCAGGAGGCCGACGAGCGGCTGCGCGAGGCCCGCGCCGAGGCGGACAAGGTCGTCACGGAGGCGCGGGAGGCGGCGGCCAGGCGGCTGTCGACCGCCGAGTCGGAGACCGAGCAGCGGACGCGTACGGCGAAGGCGGAGATCGCCCGGCTGGTCGCGGAGGCGACGAAGGAGTCCGAGGCGCTCAAGGCGGAGGCCGAGCAGGCGCTCGCCGACGCGCGCGCGGCGGCCGAGAAGCTCGTCGCGGAGGCCGCCGAGAAGGCGCGGACGAAGGCGGCCGAGGACTCGGCGGCGCAGCTCGCCAAGGCGGCGCGTACCGCCGAGGAGGTCCTGTCCAAGGCATCCGAGGACGCGAGCGAGACCACCCGCAAGGCGTCCGAGGAGGCCGAGCGGATCCGCCGCGAGGCCGAGGCCGAGGCGGACCGGCTGCGGGCCCAGGCGCACGACACGGCCGAGCAGCTCAAGGGCGCGGCGAAGGACGACACCGCGGAGTACCGCGCCAAGACGGTCGAGCTCCAGGAGGAGGCGCGCCGGCTGCGCGGCGAGGCCGAGCAGCTGCGGGCCGACGCCATCGCCGAGGGCGAGCGGATCCGCGGCGAGGCGCGGCGCGAGGCCGTCCAGCAGATCGAGGAGGCGGCGAAGACCGCCGAGGAGCTGCTGACCAAGGCGAAGGCGGACGCGGACGAGCTGCGCACGGCGGCGGCCGCCGAGACCGAGCGGCTGCGCGCGGAGGCGATCGAGCGGGCGGCGGGCCTGCGCAAGCAGGCCGAGGAGACGCTGGAGCGCACCCGCGAGGAGGCCGACCAGCTGCGCGGCGAGGCCGAGGAGCAGGCCGAGTCGGTGCGGGCCGCGGCCGAGGAGGCAGCCGCCGCGCTGCGCGAGGAGACCGAGCGGGGCATCGCGGCCCGGCAGGCGGAGGCGGCCGAGGAGCTGTCCCGGCTGCACGCGGAGGCGGAGGCGCGCCTCACGGCCGCCGAGCAGGCGCTGACCGACGCGCGGGCGGACGCCGAGCGGCTGCGCCGGGAGGCCGCCGAGGAGACGGAGCGGCAGCGCGCGGAGGCCGCCGAGCGGATCCGTACGCTCCAGGCGCAGGCCGAGCAGGAGGCCGAGCGGCTGCGTACGGAGGCGGCGTCGGACGCGTCGGCCGCCCGCGCGGAGGCGGAGAACGCCGCGGTGCTGCTGCGTTCCGAGGCCGCCGCGGAGGCGGAGCGGCTCAAGAGCGAGGCGCAGGAGTCGGCGGACCGGGTCCGTGCCGAGGCGCAGGCCGCGGCCGAGCGGGTCACGGCGGAGGCCGCCGAGGAGCTGGCCGCCGCGCAGGAGGAGGCGAACCGGCGCCGCCGCGAGGCGGAGGAGACGCTCGGTTCGGCGCGCGCGGAGGCCGACCAGGAGCGGCAGCGGGCCCGCGAGCAGAGCGAGGAGCTGCTGGCGTCGGCGCGCAAGCGCGTCGAGGAGGCGCAGACCGAGGCGCAGCGGCTGGTGGAGGAGGCGGATCGGCGGGCCACCGAGATGGTCGCCGCCGCCGAGCAGACCGCGCAGCAGGTGCGGGACTCGGTCGCCGGGCTCCAGGAGCAGGCCGAGGAGGAGATCGCCGGGCTGCGGTCGGCCGCCGAGCACGCGGCGGAGCGCACCCGCACCGAGGCGCAGGAGGAGGCGGACCGGGTCCGCGCCGACGCGTACGCGGAGCGGGAGCGGGCCGCCGAGGACGCGGCGCAGCTGCGCGCCCGTACGCAGGAGGAGACGGACGCCGCCAAGGCGCTGGCCGAGCGGACGATGGCGGACGCCATCACCGAGTCGGAGCGGCTGAAGAAGGACACCGCGGAGTACGCCCAGCGGGTGCGGACGGAGGCGTCCGACTCGCTCGCGTCGGCCGAGCAGGACGCGGCCCGGACGCGCGCGGAGGCCCGCGAGGACGCCAACCGCATCCGGTCGGAGGCCGCCACGCAGGCGGACCGGCTGGTGAGCGAGGCGACGAGCGAGGCCGAGCGGATGACGGCGGAGGCGGCCGAGCTGCTGACGACCGCCGAGCAGGACGCGGCGCGGCTGCGCACCGAGGCCGAGCAGGTCAAGGCGGAGGGCGAGGCGCAGGCCGAGGCGCTGCGCGCCGCCGCCCGCGCGGACGGCGAGCAGGTCCTCGACGAGGCCCGCAAGGCCGCCGACAAGCGGCGCGCCGACGCGGCCGCCCAGGCGGACCAGCTCATCGGCGAGGCCACCGCGGAGGCGGAGCGCATCGGCGCGGAGACGGCCGAGCGCGCCGAACGGCTGGTCGCGGAGGCGACGGCGGAGGCGGAGCGGCTGGTCGCGGAGGCCACGGCGGCGTCCGAGCGGCTGCGTGCCGACGCGGAGCGCGAGGCCGAGCGCGTACGCGACGAGGCGACCGGCGAGGCGGAGCGGCTGCGTGCCGAGGCGGCCGAGACGGTGGGTTCGGCGCAGCAGGCGGCCGAGCGCATGCGGGCGGAGGCCGAGCGGCACCGCGCGGAGTCGGAGGCGGCCGCCGAGCGGATGCGCGCCGAGGCGCGGGCCGAGGCCGACCGGGTGGTCGACGAGGCGCGCGAGGCGGCGGCGAAGCGCCGCGCGGACGCGGCCGAGCAGGCGGACCAGCTCGTCGCGAAGGCCCAGGAGGAGGCGCTGCGCGCCACCGCCGAGGCCGAGGCGCAGGCCGACACGATGGTGGGCGTGGCGCGCAAGGAGGCCGAGCGGATCGTCTCCGCGGCGACCGTGGAGGGCAACACCCTCGTGGAGAAGGCCCGGACGGACGCGGACGAGCTGCTGCGCGAGGCGCGCGGCGACGCCACGGCCATAAGGGAGCGCACGGAGGAGCTGCGTTCCCGGACCGAGTCGGAGATCGAGGAGCTGCACGAACGGGCCCGCCGGGAGGCCGCCGAACAGATGAAGTCGGCGGGCGAACGGGTGGACAAACTGGTCAAGGCGGCCACCGAGCAGCGCGCCGAGGCAGAGGAGAAGGCCAAGCAGCTGCTGTCCGACGCCAATTCGGAGGCCGCGAAGGTCCGTATCTCCGCGGTGAAGAAGGCCGAGGGGCTGCTCAAGGAGGCCGAGCAGAAGAAGGCCGAGCTCACCCGTCAGGCCGAAAAGATCAAGGCGGACGCGGAGCGCGAGGCCGAGAAGATGATCTCGGAAGGGAAGCGGGAACTGGAGGTTCTGGTGCGCAGGCGCGAGGACATTCAGGCGGAGATTTCGCGCGTTCAGGACGTATTGGAGGCACTGGAGTCGTTCGAAGCGCCGTCAGGGGGTACGAAGGACAGCGGAGCCAAGGCGGGTGCGGCGGCCGGGGTTACCCGTTCGAGTAGCAAGTCATCCGACGGTTAAGCCACTCAAAAGGCTGGACATTCTGTAGTTTGAACGGGCATCCGCTCGAAGACACGCCGCATCGGCCCCTAGGATTCCCCCTAACACCTCACCGGTCTCATTCGACAGGAACCCCATGAGCGACACTTCCTCCCCCTTCGGCTTCGAGCTCGTGCGGCGTGGTTACGACCGCGGTCAGGTGGACGACCGCATTACCAAGCTCGTCGCCGACCGAGACAGTGCTCTGGCCCGTATCACCTCTCTGGAAAAGCGCATCGAGGAACTCCACCTCGAGACCCAGAACGCCCAGGCCCAGGTCAGCGACGCGGAGCCGTCGTACGCCGGGCTCGGTGCCCGTGTCGAGAAGATCCTCCGTCTGGCCGAGGAGGAGGCGAAGGACCTGCGTGAGGAGGCCCGTCGCGCCGCCGAGCAGCACCGCGAGCTGGCCGAGGCGGCCGCGCAGCAGGTGCGCAACGACGCCGAGGCGTTCGCCGCCGAGCGCAAGTCGAAGGCCGAGGACGAGGGCGTCCGGATCGTCGAGAAGGCCCAGAGCGAGGCGAACACACTGCGCGCCGAGGCGCAGAAGGACGCGCAGTCCAAGCGCGAGGAGGCGGACGCCCTCTTCGAGGAGACCCGCGCGAAGGCCGCGCAGGCCGCCGCCGACTTCGAGACGAACCTCGCCAAGCGGCGCGAGCAGTCCGAGCGCGACCTGGCCGCCCGTCAGGCCAAGGCGGAGAAGCGCCTCGCCGAGATCGAGCACCGGGCGGAGCAGCTGCGCCTGGAGGCGGAGAAGCTGCGTACGGACGCGGAGCGCCGGGCCCGCCAGACGGTGGAGACCGCGCAGCGCCAGGCCGAGGACATCGTGGCCGACGCGAACGCCAAGGCGGACCGCATCCGCAGCGAATCGGAGCGCGAGCTGGCGGCGCTGACGAACCGTCGCGACTCCATCAACGCCCAGCTGACCAACGTCCGCGAGATGCTGGCCACGCTGACCGGCGCGGCGGTGGCCGCGGCGGGTTCCCCGGTCGACGACGAGCCGGTCTCGCGCGGCGTCCCGGCGCAGCAGGCCCGCTGATCCCTGAGCACACTGCTCCACTCGGCCCCCCGACTTTCCGGCGCGTACCGGTGGCGGGGGGCTTCGTGCGCTCGTAGCGTGGTCGGATGATCGAGCTCGAGGGGCTGACGAAACGGTTCGGTACGAAGACGGCGGTCGACCATCTCTCCTTCCGGGTGCGCCCCGGCGTGGTGACGGGCTTCCTCGGGCCGAATGGCGCCGGCAAGTCGACCACCATGCGGATGATGCTCGGTCTGGACCATCCGACCAGTGGTACGGTCCGGATCGACGGCAAGCACTACCGGGACCTGGACGAGCCGCTGAAGCACATCGGCGCGCTGCTGGAGTCGAGGGCCATGCACGGCGGGCGCAGCGCGTACAACAACCTCCTGTGCCTGGCCCAGTCCAACCGCATTCCGGAGCGCCGGGTGGGCGAAGTTCTCGATCTTGTGGGACTCACCGCCGTGGCCAAGAAGAAACCGAAAGGTTTCTCGATGGGAATGGGCCAACGGCTGGGAATCGCCGCTGCACTGCTGGGTGATCCACAAGTTCTCCTCTTCGACGAACCCGTCAATGGTCTGGACCCCGAGGGAATTCACTGGATCCGCAATCTGATGAAGACGCTGGCCGCCGAAGGGCGGACGATCTTCGTTTCGAGCCATCTGATGAGTGAAATGGCGCTGACCGCCGACCACTTGATCGTGATCGGGCAGGGCAAGCTGCTCGCCGACACGTCGATGGCGGAGTTCATCCACCAGAACTCCAGGAGTTATGTCCGGGTGCGCTCCCCGCGGCGCGCGGAGCTCCGCGACGCCCTGTTGGGCGCCGGGCTGACGGCGACCGAGACGGCCGGCGGCACGCTGGAGGTCGACGGCACGACGACGGAGGAGATCGGCGAGCTGGCGGCCCGGCACGGGATCACGCTGCACGAGCTGAGCGCGCAGCGGGCCTCGCTCGAAGAGGCGTTCATGCGGATGACGGCGGCGGCGGTGGAGTACCACGCGCACGCCGCGGACGCCCCCCAGTGGGCCCCCGAGGAAGGTCTGACGACATGACATCCGTCCCCGCGGTCCTGCGCTCCGAATGGACCAAGATCCGTACGGTCTCGTCGACGGTCTGGACGCTGGCGAGCGCGCTCGTCGTGACGGTCGCGCTGGGCGCGGCGCTCAGCGCGCTGGTCAAGGCGACCTTCGACGACATGCCGCCCATCGAGCAGGCGACGTTCGACCCGACCGTGGTGAGCTTCTCCGGCATGCTGCTGGGCCAGCTGGCGATGGTGGTGTTCGGGGTCCTGGTCGTCGGCACCGAGTACAGCACCGGCATGATCCGCACCTCGCTGGCGGCCGTCCCCCGGCGCGGCACGTTCCTCTTCGGCAAGATCGCGGTGGCGGGCGTGCTCGCGCTGGCCGTCGGCCTGCTGACGAGCTTCCTCTCCTTCTTCCTGGGCCAGGCCCTGCTGGGCGAGCACCGCACGAGCATCGGTGAGGAGAACGTCCTGCGCGCCGTGGTCGGCGGCGGCCTCTACATGGGCCTGATGGCGGTGTTCTCGATGGGCGTGGCGGCGATGCTGCGCTCGACGGTGCTGTCGCTGGGCATCCTGGTGCCGTTCTTCTTCCTCATCTCCCAGATCCTGTCGGCCGTGCCGAAGGCGAAGGAGGTGGCGGAGTACTTCCCCGACCAGGCGGGCTCCACGATCATGCAGGTGGTGCCGGGCGCGATGGGCAGCGATCCGGCGCCGTACGGCCCGTGGGGCGGGCTCGGCATCATGCTGCTGTGGGTGGCGGCGGCGCTGGCCGGCGGGTACGCGGTGCTGAAGCGGCGGGACGCGTAAGGGGGTACGGCCCCGGGGGGCGTGCGGCGGCGCGGGTCGGTGCGGTGCGCCGCCGCACGAGGAGGATCAGAGCGTGGTGCGGCTGACGCTGACGAGCTCGCACGTGCCGCCGCTGCCGTCGCCGTCCTTGGCCCAGTAGGGGGCGGCGATGTCGGTCTTCTCGAGCTTGCCGGGCTGGACCCACGGGATCATGGAGTCCCGGGTGCCCAGGTCGTTGCGCTCCGGGTCGGTGAAGCGGACCTGGAACTTGTAGGTGTACTGCTCCGAGGTGCTGGTGTTGTGCGCGCTGACCCGCGCCACGATGCCGCGGCTCGGGTCGTAGTAGCACTCGGTGATGGAGACGCCCTTGTCGTCGTCGGCCTTGCCCTCGCTGCCGCCGCCGCTGCTGCCGCTCGTCGAGGTGCCACCGGTGGTGATGGTGACATCGGTGTCGCCGTTGCCGGAGCCGGACGTCGATCCCGAGGTGGAGCCGGTGGAACCGTCGTAACCGCCACCGCTGGTGCTGCTGCTGCCGCCGTCGCTGCTGCTGCTACTGCTGCTACTGCTGCCGCCGCAGGAGCCGCCGTGCGAGCCGCGCGCGCCGGTCAGGGTGACGAGGACGATGCCGAAGACGGCGACCGCGCGGACATGACGAAGCTTCACGTTCAACCCCCGTTGAAAGTGTGAGTGCGGGAAGGGCGCCCGTTCTTGACGAGCGCACGTCACCCTAGCAGCGATCACGGAGGGGCCCGGCGCGGGCGAGGAGCGGGCGCGCCGCGCGCAATAGTCCACATGGGGCTCCCGATCGTCCACGGCGCCCGCCCTAGCATCGTGACCGAGCCGGCCGCGCGGCCCCGGTACGTACCGCACCCCCTCACGAGCTCTCGCATCCCCATCCCCCATGGACGGAGTTCCCATGCGCAGGACGAGCGCACGGTACAAGCTGGCCGGCGCGGCCACCGCGGTCGCGGCCGCCGTGGCCCTCACCGGCACCACCGCCTGGAGCAGCGGAGCGGCCGAGCCGGCCGCCGCCGGACAGGACCCCACCACGGCGGCGGCCGCCGCCCCCATCGGCTTCGGCGCCGGGACGACGGGCGGCGCGGGCGGCGCCACCGTCGAGGTGTCCAACGCCTCCGCCTTCATCGCCGCCGTACAGCGGACGGACCCGGTGACGGTACGGGTCAACGGCACCATCTCGCTGAGCTCCATGACGAAGGTCGCGTCCAACAAGACGGTCGTCGGCGTGGGCACCGCGGGCCGGATCACCGGCAGTGGCCTCAACGTCAGCGGCGTCTCCAACGTCATCATCCAGAACCTGACCTTCACCGGCTCCAACGACGACGCGATCAACGTCCAGGAGTCGACGAAGGTCTGGATCGACCACAACGACGTCTCCGGCGCGTACGACGGCGGCATCGACATCAAGCGCGCCTCCGACTACGTCACCGTGTCGTGGAACCGTACGCACCACCAGAACAAGAACATGCTGCTCGGCCACTCCGACAGCAACGGCAGCCAGGACAGCGGCAAGCTGCGGGTGACGTACGTCCACAACTGGTTCGACGGGACGACGCAGCGCAACCCGCGCGTCCGGTTCGGCAACCCGGTGCACGTGCTGAACAACTACTTCAGCAACATCGGCGACTACGGCGTGGCCTCCACCGAGAACGCGGGCGTGCTCGTCGAGGCCAACTACTTCGAGAACACCGAGGACCCGTTCCACCTCGGTGAGGGCGACTCCGACCCCGGCGCCCTGGCGGCGAAGAACAACCACTTCGTCAACTCGGGCACCGGGCAGACCGGCGGCACCGTGAAGGCGATCCCGTACGGCTACACGGCCGACAGCGCGTCGAGCGTGAAGTCGATCGTCATGGCGGGCGCGGGCGTCGGCAAGATCTGACGCCGCCGCCGACCCCCGCCGGCCCGTGACGGCCCTTGCCGGGGCCCGGACCCCCCACTATCGTCCGGGCCCTGGCAGGCACGCCCCCTCCCGGACGAGCGAGGTGCCCATGGTGGAACGCGCGGCGGAGCGTCCCACCCTGGGGCTGGTCACGGCCAACATCCACCTGGGCGTCGGCGCCACCCTGTGGTCCGGGGTCCTCGCGGCGGCGGAGCGCAACGACGCCAACCTGGTGTGCCTGCCCGGCGGCCCGTTGCGGCCGGGCGGCTCGCCGCGCAACGCCCTGTACGCGCTGATCGACGAGCTGATCGACACGGCCCGGCTGGACGGTCTCATCTGCTGGACCTCCACCCTCGGCCTGCCGGCCGGGGGCGAGGAGGCCGCACGCTTCGCCGACCGGCTGGCCGGGCTCCCGGTCGTCAGTCTCAACCAGGGCCTCGCGGGCCACGAGACGCTGCTGCTCGACAGCCACGCGGGCATGCGGGAGGCCGTCGGGCACCTCGTCGAGACGCACGGCCACCGCCGGATCGCCTGCATCCGCGGTCCGCTGACCCACCCGGTCTCCCTCGACCGGTACCGCGCGTACACCCACGCCATGGCCCGGCACCGCATCCCCGTGGACCGGTCCCTGGTGGCCGCGGCCGCCGACTTCGGCGGGGGCTCGGGGGGCTCCGCGCTGCGCGTGCTGCTCGACGTGCGCGGGCTGCGGCCCGGCCGGGACTTCGACGCGATCGTGGCGTGCAGCGACGTGCTGGCCGCCGACGCGCTGCGCAGCCTGACCGAGCGGGGCGTACGGGTGCCCGGGGACGTGGCGGTCACCGGCTTCAACGACTCCCCCGAAGCGCGGTTGTCCGACCCGCCCCTGACCTCGGTGGCCCTGCCCTTCGCCGAACTGGGCGCCCTCGCCGTCGACACCCTGATGGCCCGGTTGCGCTCCACCCGGCCGCCCACCCGCAGTGTGGTGCCGGGCACCCTGGTGACGCGCCGCTCGTGCGGCTGCCACTCGCCGCTGGTGGCGCAGGGGGTGCCGGCGGCGCCGGGGGCGGCTGCCGCCGGGCGGGGCGATCCGTTCGCCGGGGTGCCCGTGGCCTCCGGGGAGCTGGCCGCCGCCTTCCACGCGGAGATGCGCCTGGATACGGCCGGCGTCGGCTTCCTGTCCCTGCTGGAGGACCTGATCGGCGCTGAGGTGCGTACCCCCGACGACGCCTCGGCGTGGGACTCCGCCCTGCTGCGGGCCCGCGACCTCGCCGTCCCGGCCCTGCCGCCCGCCGTCCGGGCGCGCGGCGAGCGGCTGTTCGGGCAGGCGCGGCTGATGGTCGCCGACAAGTCGCGGCGGCTGCTGGAGTACGAGCGGTGGGCGAAGGAGCAGGAGGCGCGGCGGCTGCGGGAACTGGGCACCGCCCTCACCACGGCCGTCGACACGGAAGCCCTGGCCGACGCGCTGAGCCGGCACCTGCCCGACATGGGCATCCCGTCCTGCCGCCTGGTGCTGTACGGGGACGAGCCCGGCGCCGCCCTCCTCCCGCCGCCCGGTCCCCGCTTCACCGTGGTCGCCGAGCCGTTGCACATCGGCGACGAGCAGCTGGGCCACGTCCTGTTCGACGCGGGCGGCGGCGGCGCGTACGCCGGCGGCCCGGGTGCGGCACGGCGCGGGCCGCTGTACCGGGCGCTGGGCGACCAGATCAGCGCGGCGCTCCAAGGCATCCGGCTCTTCGACGAGGTACGGCGGGCCAGGGACGCCGCCGAGCGGGCGAACCGGCTCAAGACGCGGCTGCTCGACAACGCGACGGACGAGCTGCGCACCCCGGTGGAAACGATCCTGCGCCACACGGGTGCGGGCGTGCGGGCCGGTGACGGTCACGGCCCGGCCGCCGCCGCTGCTGCTGCTGCCCTGCGCACGGCGCACGCGGATGCGGCCCGCCTGCTGCGCCTCATCGACGACCTGCTGGACCTGTCCCGTTCCGAGATCGACGCGCTCGACCTGTCCCGGCGGCTGCTCGATCCGCGCCCGCTGCTCACCGAGGCCTGCGGCGCGGCGGCCGGGGACCGCCGGGTGCGCTTACGTCTGCCGCGCCGGCTTCCCGCGATCTGTGCCGACGGGCCGCGGCTGGGCCAGATCCTGCGCAACCTGCTGGCGGCCGCCGCCGCGCTCGGAGGGACCGGAGGTCCGCTGACGCTCGCCGCCCGCGTACGCCCGCCCCACCTGGTGGTCCGGATCACGGGCCCGGGCCTGGCCGTGCCGGACGGCGACGCCGAGCGCCTCTTCGAGCCGTTCGCCTCCGACGCCCCCGGGACCCGGCTGAGCCTCGCGGTCGCGCGCCGCCTCGCCGTGCTGCACGGCGGCAGCGTCACCGTGTGCCGCGCGCCCGGCCGCCGCGGGCTCCGCCTGGAGCTGCCGCTGCCGACTCCGGCGGACGCCTCGGGCCGGCCCGCCTCCGGTCCGCCGTCCGCGCCCGACGGCGGCGGCACCCTGCTGGTCGCCGGAGCCGGGCCGCCGCCCCGCGAGGTCACCGAGATCGCGCGGCGCCTCGGGCTCGCGGCCCGGCAGCTGCCCGCCGACGAGGACCTCGACTCGCTGCTGGCCCGTCGGCCCCCGTCGGCCATCGCCTGGGACGTCGCCCGCGCCCGCCCGCCCGAGTGGGCCCCGGTGCAGCGGCTGCACGACCATCCGGCGTGCCGGCATGTGCCGTTCCTGCTGTACGGACCCGTCCAGGGGCGTGACCTGGCCGAGGCGTTACGGGGCCTGCGCCCGTCCGGTCCGGCCGAGCCGGTCCTCGTCGCCGGCGGCCACGCGGCGGACCGGGACCGGCTGCGGCGGCTGCTGGCCGGCGCCCTGCCGGGCCGTACGGTCCGGACCGCCGCGGACGGCACGGCGGCCACGGCACTCGTGGCGGAGGAGCTGCCGTGCCTGCTGGTCGTGGACCGGGAGCTGCCGGACATGGACGGCTTCGCCGTCGTGGAGCGCGTGTACGAGACGGCTGCGGGCCGCCCGCACCCGCCGGTCGTCCCGGTGCTGATGCTCAGCGGCCACGGCTTCACCCCCGACGACGTACGCCGGGCGGAGCCATACCCGGCGCTGGTGCTGCTGGGCCGGGACATCCTCACCGACGACGAGCTCACCGCGCTGCTGACCACCATGACGGCGCGGACCGACCCGGCGGCCCTGCGCTCCCACGCCCCGGTCCGCCACGCGCTCGCGCACATCGAGCAGCACTACCGCAGGCCGCTGTCCCGCCGGCAGATCGCCGAGCGGGCGGGCGTGAGCGAGAACCACCTCGGCCGGCTCTTCCACCGCGAACTGGGCCTGACGCTCTGGGACTACCTCACCCGCCTGCGCGTCCGGCGCGCGAAGGAGCGACTGCGGCAGAGCGACGACAGCGTGCAGGCGGTGGCACGCGCGGTCGGCTTCCACGACCGCGCGTACTTCAGCCGCGTGTTCCGCAAGGTGACCGGAGTGGCCCCGCACGTCTACCGGGAGGCCTCCTGAGACCCCGCCCCGTCCGGTCAGCCGAGCTTGGCTACCTGCGCCTCGATGACGGCGGTGGGCAGCGGGAAGTCCTTGCCCTGCGAGCTGATGAGGTTGAACGAGGAGAAGGAGCCGATCACGGCGCCCTTGCGCACGGCGGCGACCTTGTACGTCAACTTCTCGCCGTCCTGCTCGACGGCGACATCCCAGGCGACGGCCTCGTCGCCACCGGCGGCCTTGAGCTCGGTGACCTTGGCCACCTTCAGCTGCTCGCCCTTCCAGGTGGTGGTGAACCCCCCGGCGCAGTCGGCCGCCGACGTGCGCAGGGCGGCGACGTTCTCCTCGGCGCCCTTGCCGTCGTACGAGCCGAGGACGACCTGCGTGGCCGTCAGGTTGAACGCCGCCATGACGTCGCCCGCCTCGACCGCCTTCTTGTTCTTCTCGGGCTTCTCGCTCACCCGCCGCGCCTCGGCGGTCCCGACGGGCTGCCCCTGCGCGACGCCGGCCGCCGCGCGGGCGACGGGGAGGCACTCCGGCTTGTCGGCCTGGATCTCGGCGGCCGTGAGCGTCTCCGCGGCCGTCGGCTTCTTCACCTCGTGCAGCTCCACGTCCCCCTCGGCGAGCGCGAGCTTCTCCAACTCCGCGGAGGACGGCGCCTTGACGCCGGCACCCTCGCCGCCGGGAGCCTCGGCGGAGGCGGACGCCTTCCCCTTGTCGCCCTTCTGGCCCGCGTCCCCGCCCTTCTCGGCCGATCCGCTGCAGGCGGTGCCCAGCACGGCCAGGGAGACCGCGGCGGCGGCGACGGCGGTACGGCGGACGAGGGTGCTTCGCATGACGCTACTTTCGCTGGGTGGGGGTGCCGCTTGTCGCGACTGCGTCAACACTAGGCGTTCGTGAATCTCTCGTGATCATGTGTGCACGACCTGGAACGCCCCCGTGACGCCAGCGTGATCACGCCCGCCCGCGCGGCCCGTCGAACCACCCCGCCGCCACGGCTCCCAGGAAGCCGCTCACGGCTTCGGCACTCACGGCGATCAGACGCGCGGGCACCTTGCTGTCCCGGAGCCGTACGGTCCCGTCGGGAGCGGTGGCGAGGCAGACGCAGTTCGAACCGTCACCGCTATAGGAGGACTTCCGCCATTGGTACGCGTGCACGTGCGACTTCCTCTCAGATCTCTCGGACCAGCCGATGAATGAAGTCCCGCGTCTCAGCCGGCTTGAGGCTCGCCCGCTCCATGCGGTCGAGGACGGAGCGGAACTTGATGAGCTGAGCCTCCGCATCGACGAACTCGCACCCGAAGTGGGTATCGACCTGCACTGTGTCGAGCTTCTGCACAGGACCGTACGCATAGTCGATGGACTGCCCTGTGCCCGGGAAGGCATCACTCCCGAACGGAAGCACCCTGACCGTGACGTTGTCGCGCTCACTCATATCGATGATGTGCTGGAGCTGCGCGCGAGCAACCCTCGGACCGCCGAATCCCATCCGTAGCGCGGCTTCGTGAATGAGCGCGGTGTACGGGATGGGCGGGTCCCGGTGGAGGACAGCCTGGCGCTTGATGCGATGGGACAGGCGGTGTTCCGCCTCGTACGGCAACAGCGGTGGGACGACCTCGCTGAACAGCGCCCGCGCATGGTCGGTCGTCTGGAGGAGCGCCGGAATGTGGATGACCAGGGCGACACGCAACTCGGCGGCATGGTGTTCAAGTTCGGCCAGATCGACCAACGGAGCAGGAAGATGCTCTCGATATTCGTCCCACCACCCGCGGGTCCGGCCGCCGGTCATGCCGCACAGTGCCCCTATCAACGTCTCGTCAGTACACGCGTAGGCACGCGCGAAGGCGCGTACGCGTTCGGCGCTCACCGCGTAGCGGCCCGACTCGATGCTGCTGATACGAGCCTGGGTGACGCCGAGCAGCTCCGCCGCGCCGGTTGACGTCAGTCCGGCCTGTTCACGCAGTTTGCGCAGCTCTACGCCCAGCCGCTGCTGGCGGAGCGTGGGGGTGGTGCTGGGCGCCACGGTTCTCCGTTCTCCTCACACATCCGTACCGATGTGTCACCCACAGGTGGGGAGTTGAGATAGTTCTCAGCGAATCGCTAGTAGGTATATCGGCGACTGCCCTACGGTGTGACTCAAGCCACTCAACTGGCCCGACCTGCACAGCGGAAGCGCACCGCGTCCCGCGGCAAGGCCACCGCGCGGTCCCGTCGTCGAGTGATCCAACCCCACCTCCCCACAGGAGACTTCCGTGGACACCGTATCCCCGCATGCCCCGTGGTCGTACCTCCTCCAGATTCCCCACAACCCCCGCGCACCACGCGTGGCCCGGATGACCCTGCGGGCGGTGCTCGCCGGTCACGGCATGGACGAACTCGCGGATACCGCCGAGCTCGTGGCGTGCGAACTGGTCACGAACGCGTACCGCCACTCCGACGGCCCGGCGACGCTGCGGCTGCGGCGCATGGAGGAGGGGTGGCTGCGGATCAGCGTGTGGGACACCAACCCCCACATCCCCGCACCCTTCGACCGGCCTCCGGGCATGCGACAGCCCGCCCCCGCTCCGTCAGACGCGGACAGCGGGCGCGGGCTGTGGCTGGTGCATACGTACGCGGACAACTGGGGCGGTTATCCGCTGGGGGACGACCTGTTCGGCCGGAACGGCAAGCTGTTGTGGTGCGAGTTGGCGCCGAGGGCTCAGCCCAGCTTGACGAGCTGCGCGTCGACGACGGCCTGGGGCAGCACCGGGGCGGTGAAGTAGCCGAGGGCGCCGCCCTTGCGGGCGACCACCAGCTTCCCCGTGCCCTTGTCGGTGGTGATGCCGAAAGCCATCGTCTGCTCGGCCCCCTGGGGAGCGAGCTCCCGGTCCACCTTGGTGACCCGCTGCCTCTCGCCCTTGACGCTGACGTCGAACCCCTTAGCGCACGCTTCGACGGCGTCGCTCAGCTCGGTCATCGCCTGCTGAGCCCCATCCTTCTCGTACGCACCGAGGGTCACGGTCGTAGCCGCCCCCTTGCCATCGACCACCTGCCGGGTCACGGTCTCCTCCGCCTTCCCGACGACCGCGCCGACGAGGGCGAACGCCACGGGGGCACACCGCTCCTCGGCCGCCACGTCCTCCCGCCGGGGCACCGCCCCATCGCCGGGCACCTTGACGGTGAACCCGGCGACGTCCGCCCCGGACAGGGCGGCGGCCTTGAGCCCGCCGGCGGCGGTGGCGGCGGGGCTGGGCTCGGGGGGCACCTTCAGCCCGTGGTCGGAGGTGCCGCCGCCTGCGACCACAGTGCAGCCGCTCGCCAGAGTCATGCTCACGCACGACAGCGCCACCAAGACGCCGCGCACAGACGTGATCTTCACTCAATGCACCTCAATGTAGTCGCCACGCGGCCGGCCGAACGGGAATCACTGCCCCGCCGCAGCGGCTTGCCCCCAGCGGCGACGGGCCTCATCCCTGGCGGCTGCAAGAAACTGCTTTGGCGGCTGGTAGCCGTGGTCAGTGATGTAATGCAGGATCAAATTGGGGGCCACATAGAGTTCACCGGCATCAGAAACCACCCGGATCTCGGCACTTCCCAGTCGGTACCTGCTGGCGAAACGCGGAGACTCGCCGTATTGCTCGAGCATTTCACTACAGAGCGTGCAGTAGTGATAGCCACGGCTCTTCTTCTGCTTCAGTGAGCCAATATCCGACAAAATCTCCAGATCCTCACTGGACACCTCACCGGAGGCAAAATCGTAGCCGCCTTCCAGCCATCCGACGGTGAGATCTTCCGGCTCCGCATGGAACTCGAAGTCGTACGTTGCAAAGTCGGGGTAATAGGTCACGGTCTGCCTTCATCGAAAAACAGGGTGGTCGGCACTTGGATGTGGTCCGGCGCGATATCGCCAGGCCCGAAAGATTTCACAACGTCCGGCTAGGCCGCACCGCTCTCCGCCCTGATGCCGACACTGTCATCCAACCTCTTTCGATGCGGCACGTAGAGGTGAAGGTGGTGCCCTGCGGAACCATGAAGCTACCGGCGTTCCTGCCAAAGGTCCCATGACCGGAGAACACAGTCTCTCCATCCGCACGGCGCCCGGCGGTCACACGGGACCCTTGTCCTCGACGGAGCGTTCTTTGGCCTTCATCAGGCACTGATCGCATTGGTCATCTGATTGGCCGCCCTAATGACGTCGGGGACTCCGTGCAGCTCGAGGATCGGTTTCGCGTCGAGGATGAGGCTGCCAGGCCCACAAGTCACCCCGGTGAAGCAGCTGTCGACGCCGTCCCAGCCGACGAACTCCTTCAATGCCGCCCAGCCGACGCTCATGAGGATGTCGGAAACTGACGTGTTCAGCTGCTGGCCGGCCCACGCCTCCTCCGACATGGAGACCGGTGCGATCGCGATGCGGGGCCCTGTGTGCGCTTCACACCGAAGGGGTCGGTCTGGTTGCACCGCACGCGTTGCCGGCCGCCAGCGCCACGTCAATGTGCGCCGTGCCGTTCTGGTCGGCCACTTGCGAGAGGGCTAGGCGCCCGTACCGAACACGTGCCGCAGAGCCGTCGGGGCGCCCGGCTGGGCGTAGCACCGCTCGGTGTACGACAGGGCGCTGCCAGGTCGTGTCCGATGGGTCGTGGGGTTGCGCCGGCTCAACGAAGCGGTGCGGCGATGATGTGCGGGTGTTCTACGAGGATCTCAGCGAGTACGACTACCAGGACGAGGACGCGTTCACGGACAGGGAGTCGGGCTTCTATGCGCTCTGGTACCGCCCGACATACACCCGCCTGAACGTCGGGTGGCTGGAAGCCGGTAAGCCGTACTCGACAGGGACGGTCCCCACGGTGTTCGTGGGGAAGCTGAAGGCTGTGCAGGAGGTTCAGTGGATGAACGTCTGCCTCGGGGTGCACGCGTGCGACCTTTGTCCTGAGGATGAGGCTCCGGAAGGGAATGGAGAGGTACGGATCCCGGGCGAGCCCGGCTTCGCTTATGCCGCTCCATTTCTGATCACGCACTACATCACCGCCCACGGCTACCAACCGCCGCAGGCCTTCATTGATGCCGTTCTCGCTGTCGACCTCGACACGTGGGCCTCCGCGCGGTGGCCCGACGTCCCCTTTCCCTGGGTTCCGGAGGTCGCGGAACACATGCTGGAGTAGAGGCGCGAGGCTCATGTACGCAGCCAAAGGCGGATCGCGGCGACGGTGACCGCCCCGGGAAAGACGTAGTCCGGCTTGTCGTAACGGGTCGCCACCGCACGGAAGATCTTCAGCCGGTTGATCGTCCGCTCCACGTCGAACCCGGTCGGGTGGCCGCCCTTGCTACCGCGCCGCTGGCGGTTGGCCCGCTGGTCCTGGGCTCAGCGACCGCGCGCTTGATCTGGCACCGCCGTAGATAGCGACGGCTGCGGCGCTATGAATACGCCTTGTCGCCGCCAAGGTGATCGGCTCGAGTGCGCGGGTGTCCGCCGGCCGGTCGCGGAACCCGGATCTGTTCCAGCACCGGAATCACCTGCGGTGCGTCGCCCCATTGACCGGGCGTGACGACGAAGGCCAGCGGACGATGTCCGCCCTCACACCAATGGATCTTGCAGGTCAGTCCGCCTCCTGAACGGCCCAGGGCCTGGTCGCCCCGGTGACGGACCGCCGCGCCACTCCTCCGCCCTCGGGTGAGGTGACCTCCGGCACCCCGGCACCCTGGGGCCCCGCACCGTCGCGCCTGTCGCGCGGTGCGGGGCCCTTTCGATGCGGGGCTGCCTCGGTGCCGGGCCGCTTTTTTACGGCTTGGCCGGAACCGTCAAGCGCTCGATACGCTCTTACCTCTTACGGGGGCCGCGTGCCCTGACATGACCTGACCTGTCGATGGGGCTGGAGAATGATCGAGGCAGTCGGCCTGACGAAGCGCTACGGCGCCAAGACGGCCGTGTACAACCTTTCCTTCCAGGTGCGGCCCGGCACCGTCACCGGCTTCCTGGGGCCCAACGGCTCCGGGAAGTCGACGACCATGCGCATGATCCTGGGTCTGGACCAGCCGACGGCAGGCCACGTCACCATCGGCGGGCACCCCTTCCGCAAGCTGCCGAACGCGCCCCGGCAGGTCGGCGCGCTGCTCGACGCCAAGGCCGTCCACGGCGGGCGCAGCGCGCGCAACCATCTGTTGTCGCTCGCCCAGCTCGCCGGGATCCCGGCGCGGCGGGTCGACGAGGTGCTCGGCGTCGTCGGGCTCCAGGACGTGGCGAAGAAGCGGTCGAAGGGCTTCTCGCTCGGCATGGGGCAGCGGCTCGGCATCGCGGCCGCGCTGCTCGGCGATCCGCAGGTGCTGCTCTTCGACGAGCCCGTCAACGGCCTGGACCCCGAGGGCATCCTCTGGGTGCGCAACCTGATGAAGGCGCTCGCCGCCGAGGGGCGGACCGTCTTCGTGTCGTCGCACCTGATGAGCGAGATGGCGCTGACCGCCGAGCACCTGATCGTGATCGGGCGCGGCCAGCTGCTCGCCGACATGAGCGTCAAGGACTTCATTTCGGCCAACTCCGCCGACTTCGCGCGCGTGCGTACGCCGCAGACGGAGCCCGCGCAGCGGGACAAGCTGATGGGCGTGCTCGCCGAGGCCGGCGGGCAGGTCATGTCGGAGCCGGACGGTGCCCTGCGCGTGACCGGGCTGCCGCTGCCGCGCATCAGCGACCTCGCGCACGGCGCGGACGTACGGCTGTGGGAGCTGTCGCCGCACCAGGCCTCGCTGGAGGAGGCGTACATGCGGCTCACGCAGGGCGCCGTGGACTACCGCTCCACCATCGACCAGCGCTCCGGGCTGATGCAGCAGCCGGACCCCATGGGATACATGCCGCCGCAGCAGATCGTCCCCGAGGTGCCGCAGCAGGGCTGGTACGCCCCGCCGCCGCCCGGACAGAACCCGTACGCGGGCGGCGCCCCGGCCCCGGGCGCTCCGGCTCCCCAGGCGGCACCGCCCGCGCCCGCCGCCCCGCCCGCACCGCCCGCTCAGCCGCCCGCCCAGGCCTCCCTGACCAAGAGCGACCCCGAGGACGCCCGATGACCACCCCGCCGTACTCCTACAGCTCCCCCATCCCCGTCCGCCGCGCCCACCTCGGGGACGCGCTCGCCTCCGAGTGGACCAAGATCCGGTCGGTGCGGTCCACGATGTGGACGCTCGGCGTGATGATCCTGCTGATGATCGGCATCGGCCTGCTCTCCGCCTTCGCCGTGGCCGGCACCAACACGGACCTCGACGGCGAGTCCGTGCTTCCGCTCGGCTTCTTCGGCGTGCTGCTGGGCTCGATCTGCGTGATCACGCTGGGCGTGCTGACCATCTCGTCCGAGTACGGCACCGGCATGATCCGTACGACCCTGACCGCGTGCCCGAGCCGCGTGCGGGTGCTCGCCGCGAAGTCGATCGTCTTCTTCCTGGTCGTCTTCCTGGTCACCACCACCGTCGCCGCGCTCGTCGGCGCGATCCAGAGCGCGATCGTCGACTCGGGCACGTCGACCGGCGAGGACTGGTTCCGCGCCACCGTCGGTGTCGGTCTGTACGTGGCGACGCTCGGCCTGCTGTCGCTCGCCGTCGGCGCGCTGCTGCGCCACTCGGCCGGCGCGATCACCGTCATGCTCGGCCTGGTCCTGCTGCCCTTGGTCCTGGCGCTGTTCATGGTCGCGGAGTCGCTCCAGGACGTGCGGCAGGCCCTCTTCGAGTACTCGATCCCGAGCCAGCTCGGCGTCCTCTACGACAACGCCGTCACCGAGACCGGCCCGTCCGGCTGGGAGCCGCTGTGGATCATGCTGGGCGTGACCGCGGTGGCCATTGCCGGCGCCGCCCTGTCGATGGACAAGCGGGACGTCTAGGACAACCCGGCGCCGGACACGACCTTAGTACCGGGGCGCGCTACGGGACCGCTGCACCCGCGTGGTGCGGCGGTCCTTCGCGTTCCAGCACGCCTTGTGCCAGTGGCGCCGGTCCTCCACGCCACCGCCGTACGACGACGGCCACGCCACCACGTGCGGGACGCCGGAGGGGATCTCCTGGTCGCAGCCGGGGCACCGGTAGCGCTTGCCCGCGGCGCTCGCGCCCGCCACCTGCCGGACCGCCCACTCCTCGCCCTGCCAGGTCTCGCTGCGCTGGAAGCCGCCGTACCGGTCGCCCGTCTCGGTGGCGCGGTCGTTCGGCTTCTCGCCGCCACGGGGGCGGTTGCGGCGCGGAGACACGGGACACCTCACTTGGCGGGCGCTGACAGGGCCGGTCCAGCATACGAGAGCGGCAGTTAGCGGAAAATCAGAACAACTTGCCCCTTGGCCGTTGCCTTTGGCACCTGCCAGACGTTGTTGCCCCTGAGGGGAGCCGCGTCGGTCGCTCGAGGAGGCATGAGGCGATGCGTGTGGGAACTTTTGTACTGGCCGCCCAATTTCCCGGCCAGGGCCAGGGCGAGACGCTGCACCGCGCGATCCGCTCCGCCGAGGTCGCCGAGGAGGCCGGGCTGGACTCGGTGTGGCTCGCCGAGCACCACTTCGTGCCGTACGGCGTGTGCCCCTCGGCCGTCACCCTCGCCGCGCTGCTGCTGGGCCGCACCCGCCGGATCCGCGTCGGCACGGCGGTCAGCGTCCTGCCGACCACCCACCCCGTCACACTCGGCGAGCAGGCGGCGCTGCTGCACGTCACCTCCGGGGGCCGGTTCACGCTCGGCGTCGGCCGGGGCGGGCCCTGGATCGACCTGGAGGTCTTCGGCTCGGGCCTCGCGGCGTACGAGCGGGACTTCCCGGAGTCGCTGGACCTGCTGCTGCGCTGGCTGCGCGAGCCGCGCGTGGGGGCCGAGGGCCCGCGCCACCGGTTCCGCGAGGTCGCCGTCGTACCGAGGGCCGACGAGCTGATCGACGGCGACCCCGTCCCGGAGACCGTCCTCGCCTGCACCTCGCCCGCGAGCGTACGGCTCGCCGCCGGGCGGGCGCTGCCGATGCTGCTCGGCATGCACTGCGGCGACGAGGAGAAGGCGGAGATGGTCGCGCTGTGGCGGGCGGAGGCGCGCGCCGCCGGGCACCCTCCCGAAGTGATCGCGCGCGCCGCCGCCGGGCACGTCTCGGCGGGCGTGGCGCAGATCGCGGACCGCGCGGCGGACGCGGCGCAGGCGCTGCTGAAGGCGATGCCCGGCTGGCTGAAGCAGGGGCTTGACGCCCATGTGACGGTCGACGGGCGGCACCGCGCGATGCGCGACCCCGTCGCGTACACGGAGCTGCTGTGCGGGCTGCACCCGGTGGGGACGGCCCAAGGGGCGGCGGACCGGCTCGCGGCGACGTCGGAGCGGACGGGCATCACCCGCTTCGCGCTGCTCGTCGAGGGCTCGGGGGACATCCTGGCCACGGAGGAGAACGTACGGCGGCTGGGCGCGGAGGTCCTGCCCCTGGTCACCTGAGGGTGACGACGTCGGTGCTGCCGCCCCGGCGCGAGGCGCGCCTCCCGCGATGCGGAGCGGCAGCACGGGCTCAGCAGTCGCGCAGTTCGGGCGACTGGTTCAGCAGCTGGGCCCGTACGGAAGTGAAGCGGGTGTACCGCTCGTCCACCGAGGAGTCCAGCGGGAACACCGCGACGCGGTGGCAGTTCTGGAACGCCAGACGGACTCCGAAGTGCCGCTGGAGCGCACCCCGGATCGCGTCACTCGCGAGCGCACGCAGCAGCTGACCGCGTGCCTGCTCGTCCGGCGGCGGCGTCTGGTTGTCGGCGAACGCTCCGCCGTCCACCTTCAGCTGGGCCACCAGCGAGCTGATCATCTCCCATGCGTAGGGCAGGGAGGTCCGGACGCAGTCGACGAAGTCGGCTTCGTCGACCTCGCCTCGCTCGGCCTGTTCCAACAGCGCCGGTGAGACGTCGAGCGACATGGGTTCTCCTCTCGCGACCCCGGAAGGAACCGGGGTCTTACGGGCAGGGAAGGAGGACGCCCCCGTACGCCACGCAGAGTGCCCGGGCGACAACCTCCCGCGTCCACGGTAAGCGCGCTGTCCGGAGCGCACCAGGAGAATGGGGTCACAACCGGCCATGTACGTACGGGGGTTTAGGACCGAATCGCGCGGAAGAGCGGGTGTCTTGTAGCGTTGCGCACCATGCGTCTCGTCATCGCCCGCTGCTCCGTGGACTACGCGGGCCGGCTCACCGCCCACCTGCCCTCCGCCCCCCGTCTGATCCTCGTCAAGGCAGACGGCAGCGTCTCCATCCACGCGGACGACCGGGCGTACAAACCGCTCAACTGGATGTCGCCGCCGTGCACCCTCAAGGAGGGTGATGACAGCGTGTGGACGGTCGTGAACAAAGCGGGCGAGAAACTGATCATCACGATGGAGGAGATCCTCCACGACTCGTCGCATGAGCTCGGGGTCGACCCCGGCCTCATCAAGGACGGCGTGGAAGCGCACCTCCAGGAGCTCCTCGCCGACAGGATCGAGACATTGGGGGACGGTTATTCGCTGATCCGGCGCGAATACCCGACGGCCATCGGTCCCGTGGACATCCTCTGCCGCGACGCTGACGGTGCCACGGTCGCCGTGGAGATCAAGCGGCGCGGCGAGATCGACGGCGTGGAGCAGCTCACGCGCTACCTGGAGCTGCTCAACCGCGACCCGCACCTGGCACCGGTGCGGGGCGTCTTCGCCGCGCAGGAGATCAAGCCGCAGGCGCGCGTACTGGCGACGGACCGCGGGATCGCGTGCGTGGTGCTGGACTACGACGCGCTGCGCGGCATCGAGGACGACAAGCTGCGGCTGTTCTGAGCCGTTCTGATCGGCGGTACGCGGAAGGCCCCGGGCGACGAGTTCCCTCGCCCGGGGCCATGCGCGATGCCGAGGCCCGCGCCGCGGGGGGGCGGGGGGCGCCCGCGATCCGGAGATCACACCTCTGAAAAACACAAAACAACAAAAAAAAAA